>JAFGRA010000365.1 GCA_016935415.1 Anaerolineales bacterium | reverse complement strand
GATATCATCGACCGCGGCATTGCCCTGTGTGGGGGGACAGCGCTTTTGCGGGGCATCGACAAATTAATGACCCAGAAATTGGGCGTGCCCGCTTACCTGGTCGATAACCCGGTGACGTGTGTCGCCGAAGGCGCCAGCCGGGCGATTGAAATCTATCCCGTCATCCGGCGCAATTTACCCCCGATTTAAAGAATATATTTGCTGCGAATCAAAAAGCGGTTGGCTATCAGCCAACCGCTTTTGTGTTTATAGGGAAATCGATTATTCCAGATAATAGGTCATGCGCTGCAGGTGGGTAGAGGGATCAATGTGCTGGACGTGTACGTCCGCCGGTACGCTCAGATTTACGGGGGCGTAATTGAGGATTGCTTTGACGCCTGCTTCTACCAATTGCTCGGCGACCGGCTGCGCAAAGGCAGCCGGAACGACCAGCATGGCAACCTGAATGCTCTCGGCCTTGATCTCAGCGAGCAGGTTGGCACTGTCGCGCACCACGAAATTGCCTACCTTGGTGCCGATCTTTTCTGGATCGCTATCATAGATCATCTCGATCTGGAAGCCGCGCTCGGCGAAACCACCGTAGTGTGCCAAAGCGCGTCCCAGGTCACCGGCGCCTATCATGGCAACTCGCCACACCCGGTCGACGTGCAGAATTTCCTGCAACCGGTCGGCCAGGAATTTGATCGTGTAGCCGGTGCCCTGTTTGCCGAATTCGCCGAATTGGGACAGGTCTTTGCGAATTTGGGCGGCAGAAATACCCAGGCGTTCACCAAGCTCTTGCGAAGAGGTGACCTGGCGGCCTTCACGCAGCATGTGCTGCAGGGCACGCAGGTAAATGGGCAGGCGACCGATCACGATATCAGGGATTGATTTTGCTTGCATTTACTCGCTCCGAGTGGAATATAAGTGCATGAAATACAAATGAATTATAGAGGCAATCTCCGCTTATTGCACGAATAACTATACTACAACTTACCTTTTTGTGCAATACTCCACAAAAAAGGTACAAATTGGTGGATTAGTGGTGTTTGAAGACCATGAATTGGGACGCGAATTGTTGAGAATCTTTCTTCGATTCCGTATCGATTCGACGAAGTTCATTTTTCCCCCGAAAGAATTATTTGGATGAGGCGGCTGGCTTATTCTTCCATATCTTTATGATGCACGCTCCAATGGATTCCGGTTAGGAACCACTTTTTATATGCGGCTTGAATGGCTGGGGTCTTAAAATCAAGATAATCAGGGGTTTCATCAATCTTTTGAATATATTCAGATACTTCATAGGTCACCCGCCGAATAGTGATGGTCTGATCGCTATTCGAGTTTTCTGTCAGCGTTGATACCTAATTAATGCGCAAAACCCACCCAGTCTATTTGATCCGCATCGAAATCGTTAAAGAAAATAGAGGAGCTTACCCACTAAACTTTTACGTTAATGGATTATTGCATCATTTCGGAACCACTTTTTCAGCAGCCTGGTAAATCCTAATTCATAATTCCTCATTCATCCTCCTTTTGCATCCTGCAGCGTGCACCTTGCAACCTGCAATTTGTAATTTGCTTTCTACCTTGACTCTGACCTAACAGGAGGGCTTATACTTAAGTTCCTGAAGGCCTTCTAGAGTTTAATGATTGGGTAGGAACCATGATCAAAATCGGCGACTTCTCCAAACTCGCCAACGTGACCGTCAAGACATTGCACCATTATGGCAAACTCGGTTTGCTCAAACCGGCGCGCATCGATCGCTTCAGCGGCTACCGCTACTACACACTCGAACAACTACCGCGCCTCAACCGCATTCTGGCACTTAAGGACCTGGGCTTTTCTCTGGACCAGATCGGACAAATGTTGGATGACGAGTTGTCGTTGGATGAACTGCGCGGCATGCTGCGCCTGAAGCGTGCCGAACTCGAGCAGCGCATCGAATCCGAACAAAGCCGCCTGGCCCAGGTGGAAATGCGCCTGCACCGGTTGGAAGCGTCCGGCCGGTTGCTGCAGTCGGAAGTCGTAGTCAAGTCCATCGAGGCCCAGACCGTGCTCTCGGCCCGGCAAGTCGCCCAGACGCGTGACCGCATGATGCCGGTGCGCGATCAACTTCGGCGCAGGCTAGAGGACTACATGGTGGCGCAATATCTCAAACCCAGTGGGCCGTGGTTCGCGTTGCACGAAGAACGCGAATATACCGAGCACAGCCTGCCGGTCGAGCTGGCGGTGAGCATTCGCCCCACAAAACGGGTGGAGGCCGACCGTTCCGGTGACATTCAAGTGCGGGAGCTTGCCTCGGTCGAAAATATGGCTTGCGTGGTCCATCAAGCCGGCTATGCCAACATCGCCAATGCTTACCAGGCGCTGTTCACCTGGACGCAGGTGAACGGTTACCAGGCGGCCGGGCCGTATCGGGAAGTCTACCTGGGTGCGGCGGAATCAGGCGAGTTGGGCAGCGGGTTCACGGAAGTGCAGTGTCCGGTCGAACGCGGTCCCTATCCAAGAACGATCCATATCCCCTATTCAAAAATCAAGGAAAGTGAAATGGAACCCAGAATTGTAACCAAACCTGCCTTTTATGTGGTGGGGATGCAGTATATCGGCAAGAACCCTGATAATGAGATTGCCAAGATGTGGCAAGACTTTATCCCGCGCATAAATGAACCCGACCGCATCAAACCGGAGGTTTCGTATGGCCTGTGCGACTCATCCATCGAGGGCGTAGAAGACGGTGAGTTCGAATATGTCGCCGGGGTTGAGGTCGCGGGGCCGGATGCAGCGGTGCCAGAAGGCATGGTGCTGCGCAGCGTGCCGGAGCGCAAGTATGCCATCTTCACCCATCACGGCACCCTGGATACGCTGGGGGATACCTACCAGAACATCTACAATACCTGGCTGCCGCAATCCGGCCTCGAAGTGGGTAATGAGTTCGACATGGAAGTCTATGATGAGGATTTCATCCCCAATTCCCCGGACTCGAAGCTGTACATCTATGTGGCGGTGAAATAAGGCCGCAGCCTTACGATATGCAGGAATAGCAAACATCCCAGGTGTAAACCTGGGATGTTTTGGTGAGGGTAAGTTTTATGCGTCTTCCAGCAGGCCGAGTTTCTTCTGCTCCTCGGCCAGCAATTCATCCGGGGTGAGTGATAGGAAAAACTTGGCCCCCAGCAAGATCACGCCCAGGTCATCGACCAGGATCACGGGGATGAAATCGAGCGGCGAAATCACGTAGGCCACAGCCGCGATCAACACGACGCGCGGCAGCAAACCAACGCCGCGCTTCCAGAACAACCGCCAGATCAAGCGCACGCGTTTGAGCCAATTGCGGCCTTCGGCGAATTGCTCCTGGAAGAAATCGCCGAGTACGCCCCAGGCTCTTTGTACCGAAGTTTTGGTATCTGTTCTGAATTTTCGCAAGCGGGTCTTGAACTTCCCGGCCGGGACTTCCAGGGCCTGCTCTGCGGGGGCTGCTTGCGTTGCTGGATTTTCTAATTCGTCCGCCATCCTGATTCCTCATCGTTTATGTTGGTTTCGTTTAATTATACTGCAAGCCGGAGTGCAGCCGGGACGGGAACTTATTGGCGGTTGGCTTCGTCCAAAACATAGGATCTGATCCATCTGGAGGTGAGAAAATGCGCAGATTGTATTTTGTTTTAAGTCTGTTCGGGCTGGGCATGGCGGCGTGTATGTCCGGCAATCAACTTATAAAAGAAACGTCCCCGGCTACACCACAGCCGTTGAATTTGTTGGTCACCACGTCCCCGCGCACGCCAACCCCCAGTCCGCCGGATTGTGCGGCGGCTGCCAATGTTTCGGATAGGGAACTCATCTATCCGGTCTTGCAACGGGTAGAACCCTCGCCGGCCGAGCGAGGGCAGGTGGTCAAGCTGATTGCCAGTGGCGGGTATATCACCTGGGAGGATGCCTGCGGCACCGGTTACGACGAATCCCAGCGCGCCTTCACCTGGGCGCTGGATGGCGAATATCAAGGGGAGATCAGTTGTTACGCCAACCATTGTGAAACTGAGTTCGAAATTCCTGCGGATTTCCCAGTTGGCATACACACGGTAGATGTAGCCGGCGGCTCTCAAATCACGTTTCAGGTGAGTTTTCCTTAAGCCCTCCATGTCCATAAAGATTGAACCTTAGATTGGTACGCAAAGTATGTAAAGTGAACCTGATTGAGTAAATGCCTTGTAAATGGATCCTTTTGCAGGGGCATTTACCAAAGGAACTGGCCGTTTTTTGCTGTTGAAAAAGCTAGAGCGAAATATTTATTATTAGAATGATGACCATTTCGCCATAGACGGGCAGTTACCTACGCCTTTGTCCCCTAATTAATTGGCAGGTTCACGACGTGGAGGAAGAATGAAAGGCTTCCAAAAAGCGGCCTTTGTGGTCATGCTTTTGGTGCTGGTAGTGATTGCCTGTGTGCAAACGCCGGAGACGGCGGTGAGCTATAACGAATCACGCGAGCGCGACGTCCCCTCTTTCACACTCATCCAAGCGACAAAACCATTGGAAGCGGGTATCAAAGTAGCCGATGTATTACCCCGCACAGAATCAGACGAGCACCTGCCCGTGGAAAATGACCCTGCCCTGGCGGTGGTCCCCACTTCTGTGCAGGAAATTTGCGGTTGCAGTGAAAACGAGCCGCCGCTGCGTTGGGGCGATCCTCCAGAAGGAACGGTAAGTTTCGTATTGATCTACGACGACCCGGAGATCATCCCGGCGGAAGGTGAGCAGTGGCAGCGCTGGCTGCTCTACAACATCCCCGCAAATGAACGCTCCTTACCGGACAACCTGCTGCCCGACCCCAACTTCCTGAACAGCGAACAGAACGAAGAAGGCAATTTCCGTTGGCTGACCTACAGCGGGCCTTGTATTTTGCCCAACCAGGTCGAGCAGTTTGTTTACACCTTATATGCATTAGATGTTTACCTGGAGATCGAAGCCGATTTTTCGAAGCAGGAATTATTGAACGTGATGGAGGGGCACATCCTTTCCACGGAAGTGCTGGCCCGGCGCTGTCCACTGCCCTAACGTTTTGTGCTTTCTCTCCTCCTTATAAAAAGGCGTCCCAGGAAACTGGGACGCCTTGTGTTTAAGGGTTAAGCAGGTAATCTTTTTTATACGAAGCGGGCGCGGATTTCGGCGCTCACATAGTCCAGGATGGCAACGGTGACAGCAATGAACCACACACAAAGCCCAGCATAATCATACTGCAAGAGGCGGATGTATTGCACCAGCAGGAAACCGATGCCACCACCGCCGACCATACCGATGATCGTGGACATACGGATGTTGATGTCCCAGCGATAGATCGTAAAGGAGACGAACGGCGGGACGATCTGCGGCACCACGGCAAACATCACAGTTTGCAGCCAGGTGGCTCCGGTGGCCTGGATGGCTTCGATGGGGCCAGGGTCGATCGATTCAATCGCTTCGGAGTACAGCTTACCCAGGGCGGCAATGGAGTGCAGCGTCAGCGCCAGGATACCGGCAAACGGCCCAAGCCCCACCACGATCACGAAAACGATCGCCCAGATCAGTGGTTCGATCGAGCGGATGATGTTCAAGATCGTGCGTACTAAGTAGTAGATCGCCAGGGTGACTGGGGAAGCGGACATCAAATTGCGAGCGGCCAGGAAACTGACCGGCAGGGCAAGGATGATACCGAAGAAGGTCGCCATCATACCGATGAAAATGGTTTCGATCATTTTTTCGATGGTCAGTTTAAGCGCATCGCTGACAAAAGCATCCCCGACTGCCGCGATCTGCTCACCACCAACTTCCCAGATGTAGGTGGGATCGGTTGCGCTGGGTGGCAGCAGGCGGTAAGGCATGATGATATCCACTTCGAAGTGACCATTTTCGTCCGGGACGACAATTACATATTCACCTTCTTGTCGCTGCCGGAATTCATTTCTCAAGGGGTCTTTCCACTTGATCTGTGTTTCGATCCCGGGGGTGTAATTGAAACCTTCCAGATGCAAGATAGTGCCGGATTCGCCGCCCTGCTCTGAAAGTGTTCCGCAGGTCGGATCCGCGACGATATAGGCTTCATTCGTCGGTGTGCTCGGTTCTGGGGGAGCGAAATCCTCATGACAGGGCACCTGGATATCAGCTGTAGGGAAGAGCACGACTTCTTCATAGTCGACGGCCCTTTCCCACGGCCAGGCCAGCCGCTGGAGCGGGCCGATACCTTCATCCATCCCGGTCGCGATTGCGGTCAGGTTGATCTGTCCGATTTGCCAACCCAGTGCAAAGAAAACGATCAGATTGATAAACAGCAGCCCGGCGCCCATCGAGGTGCCTGTGCCGCTGCGTTTCGCCAGCAGGTAGGCATCCACAATGATCCAGATGTAAAGGATGCCAATCAGGATCAGCACCAGCCACAGGAATTTGTCCAGGTGGAGGGCTTTATTGAAAATGTCTACAAAACCTTCATCGCGCGGGGCAGCCCGGCGGAAGCGCCAGACGGTCAGGCCAAGGATCGTGGCGAGGGAGAAGAGAATCAGGAAGCCGCGCCGGTAAGCGCGCCCAAGTACCTGCCCAAAACCGGGGATGATGGCCGAGGCGACGGCCGCAATGACGGGAGGGACCAGGCTGGGCATGCGGTTGGCTTCTGCCTGGGGATCGTGTCTGATGCTCATGCTTCACCTCCCTGCCCGGTTTCTAGTTCACCGGTCAGGCCACCGCCAACGCGCACAGCCTCTTCGCCGTAGATGTCTTTGAATTGATCATCCGTCATGGCCTGAATGTCGGCACGTGAACCCTGGTAGACGATCTCACCGGCGCGCAAGCCGATCACCGTGGTGGAGTAACGTTGTACCAGGTCGAGGTAGTGCAGGCTGCAAATGATCGTGATCTTATCTTCCAGGTTCAATTTTTCCAGGTACTGCAAGATCGAGTGCGCCAGAACGGGGTCGAGGCTGGCAACAGGTTCGTCGGCCAGGATCATCTTGGGTTCCTGCATCAAGGCCCGGGCGACGCCCACACGCTGCTGCTGGCCGCCGCTGAGTTCATCGGCGCGCTTGGCAGCCTGGTCGGCGATCCCCAGGCGGGCCAGGGCTTCGTGGGCTTTTTGGCGGTCTTGCCGCGAAAAGCGCCCGACGATGCTCTGCCATTGGGGTGTATATCCCAGTCTTCCAGATAGTACGTTGGCGAGTACGGAAGAACGGCGCACCAGGTTGAAGTGTTGGAATACCATGCCGATCTTACGGCGGGTATTACGCAGTTCTTCTCCCTTTAATTTAGCAAGATCGACCCCGTCCCAGAGGATTTCTCCTTCTGTAGGGTCGATCAGACGATTGATACAACGCAGTAACGTGGATTTTCCTGAACCGCTCAAACCAATCACGACCAGGAATTCTCCGTCAGGCACTTGAAAACTCACATCTTTTAGAGCAACAGTGCCATCGTTATAGACCTTGGTAAGATGGCGGACATCAAGCATAGATTATCTCCTCGTGTCGAAGGTTATAAACCCAGAACAATAAAAGCGCAATGTTGTAATTATAAAGCAAGAAATACGCTAAGGCAATTTTTAAAGGTACCACTTTGGCGTTTCTCATCACTTGCACAACCCCCTGGACGCGGGTAGAATCCGCCCATATGGAACCCACAGAACTCGAAACTGCATACCAGCAAGCGCTCGATTACATTTATTCTTTCGTCGATCACAGCCTCACCCACCAGCAAAACCTTTCTCCCGAGAATTTCGACCTGGCGCGCATGTTCGCGCTGATGGAACGCCTGGGTAATCCCCAACAGGATTATCCCAGCATTCACGTGGCCGGGACGAAGGGCAAAGGTTCGGTCTCGGCCTTATGCGCCGCGGCCCTGAAAGCCGGTGGTTACCGGGTGGGGCTGTACACCTCCCCGCACCTGAAAGACTTCGAGGAGCGCATCCAAATTGACGGCCAGCCGATGCCGCGTAGCGACCTAGTGGCGTTGGTCGACGCGATTAAGCCTCATGTGGCGGCGGTGCCGAAACTGACTACTTTCGAGATCACCACCGCCTTGGGGTTCTGGTATTTCGCCCGCCAGGGCGTGAAGGTGGCTGTGCTCGAAGTTGGGCTGGGCGGCAGACTGGATTCCACTAATGTGGTCACGCCGACCGTTTCTGTGATCACCTCGATCTCCCTCGACCATACCTTTATTTTGGGAGATACCATCGAGAAGATCGCCGCCGAGAAAGCCGGGATCATCAAGCCGGGTGTACCGGTAGTGCTTGCCCCGCAAAAGCCGGGGCCTACCCAGGTTGTGGCCGAGATCGCCGCCGAGCACGATGCGCCTTTCGTGGCCTTCGGTGACGCCTATCACTTCACTCCTGGTGAGCATAGCCTGGAGGGACAAAGCTTCAAGGTTTGGAAGCAGGATGAAGAAGATACAGCCGTGATGCTGCGCATTCCTCTGTTGGGCGCACATCAGGTCGAGAACGCCGCTACGGCTTATGCTGCCCTGGATGTATTCCGAGGGTGTGCTCTGGAACTTTCAGATGCCGATATCCGAACTGGTTTCGCCCAGATTTCCTGGCCGGCGCGCTTCGAAATTTTACAGCGCCAACCGCCGGTGATCGTCGATTCGGCCCATAACCCTTATTCGATGCAGGCCTTACGGGAAACATTGGATACTTATTACCCCGGCCGGCCGGTGACGCTGGTGCTGGGGGTCTCGGCGGATAAGGATATTGAAGGTATGTTGGTTGCCCTGCTGCCGCGCGTTGCGCGTGTGATCACCACGCAGTCCTATCATCCCCGGGCGATGGACCCCGATGAGTTGGCCGCTTTCGTGCAACAATATGAACGCCCGGCGCAGGCTTATTGGGAAGCAGCCGATGCCTTGGAAGCTGCTTTGCATGTTGCCGGAGAAGACGGCCTGGTATTGTGTACGGGCAGCCTGTTCGTGGCGGCCAGTTTCCGCATTGCCTGGTTCGAAAAGTTGACCAAGCTGTAAGGGACGCGCAAGCCCTGAATATGATATAGTTAAAAACTACTCGGTTGCTGACGATGGGAATTCTCCTTGATTTTTCTTGTCGTTTAGGCCGGAAACATCAATAGTGTGGAGCATGGCATGAGTGATAATGAATGGCCGCCGCAAGGAGATGGCGCGTTCCAGGCGGAAGACTTACAAAGACGCACTGAAGAACTTGAAGGCATCATTGATTCCATCCCCGATGAGGATGGCCTGATCGAATGCCCGGTTCTACCCCTGCGGGACACGATCGTCTTTCCGCAGATGGTTTCTCCTTTGTTTATTGGGCGGGCACGCACCTTGCTGGCGATTGATGAGGCACTCGATAATCATCAAACCATGATTGGCCTGGCGCAGCGTGATCCGGCCCTGGAACACCCCGGTGTGGATGATTTCCTGCCGATTGGCGTAGAAATGGCTGTTGGGCAGGTCTCTAATGTTTCTGAGCAGGCCAGTTCAGCACTCGTGCAGGGCCGCCGCCGCATCGAGGTAGTCGAGTTCTCCCAGTTGGAACCGGTCATGTATGTGCGGGCGCGCATCATTGAAGAACCGCAGTTGGTTGGCCCGCGCGCTGCGGCGCTGATGCGCAATGTACAGCAACAGTTCGAGCGCTATGTGTCCCTCAACCGCTCCATCCCCGAAGAAGCCTATAATTACGCCGTAAGCATCGAAGGCCCGGGCTGGCTGGCCGATATGGTTGCCATGTCCTTCAATATGCAAATCAAAGATCAACAGGCGCTCCTGGTGATGCTTGATCCGGTTTCGCGGCTGGAACGTGTACTCACCTTGCTCAAGCATGAAGTCGACGTCTTGGGACTGGAAGAGGAAATCCGCTCCAAGGTACAGAATGAGTTCGAGCGCGGCCAGCGTGAGAATTACCTGCGCGAGCAGATGAAAGCCATCCAGACTGAATTGGGTGAGACCGATCCCTGGACGCGCGAGCTGGAAGAAATCCACAACCGCATTCAGAAAACGGATTTGCCTGAAGAGGTCAAAATGCGCGCCATGAAAGAACTCGGCCGCCTGGGGCAAATGCCGCCCATGTCGCCCGAAGTCGGCGTGATCCGCACGTATATCGACTGGATCCTCGACCTGCCCTGGAGCGACGGTACCGAAGATAACCTGGACGTACCCCATGCCGCCGAGGTTCTGGATAAGAATCATTACGGCTTGCCCAAGGCCAAAGACCGCATTTTAGAATATATCGCCGTCAAGAGCCTGAAACCCAAGCGCGCCCGCCAGCCGATCCTGTGCTTCGTTGGCCCGCCGGGAACCGGCAAGACCTCCCTGGGGCGTTCGATTGCCGACTCGTTGGGACGTGAATTTGTGCGCCTCTCCCTGGGCGGTGTGCGCGATGAGGCCGAAATCCGCGGCCACCGCCGTACCTATATCGGTGCGCTGCCGGGCCGCATTTTGCAAACCATGCGCCGGGCGGGCAAGATCAACCCGCTCTTCATGCTCGACGAAGTTGACAAGCTGAGCACCGATTACCGCGGCGATCCGGCTTCCGCCTTGCTGGAAGTGCTCGACCCGGAACAGAACAACGCCTTTTCCGATCATTACCTGGAACTGCCTTATGACCTGTCCAAGGTGATGTTCGTAACCACCGCCAATACGCGCGACACCATCCCCTGGGCGCTGCTCGATCGCATGGAAGTGATCGAGTTCCCGGGGTACATCGAAGAAGAAAAGCTGGAGATCGCCCGCCATTTCCTGATCCAACGCCAGATGGAAGAGAACGGCCTGGAAGCCGGTGAGATTGAATTCAGCGACCAGGCCCTCAAGCGCATCATGCGCGAATACACTTACGAAGCCGGGGTGCGCAACCTGGAACGCGAGATCGGCCGGGTGGCGCGCAAAGTCGCCCGCCTGAAAGCCGAAGAGAAGACTTACCCGCAGCAAATCAGCGGCACCGTGGTCGAGAAATTCCTCGGCCCGCCGGAATTCACTACCAACAAAGCGGAGCGCCAGGATGAGGTCGGCGTAGCCACCGCGATTGCCTGGACCTCGGCGGGTGGCGATATTATGCCGGTCGAGGTGCTGTTGATGGAAGGCAAGGGCAACTTGCAGATCACCGGCCAGATTGGCGAGGTGATGCAGGAATCGGCCCAGGCTGCGCTTTCTTACCTGAAATCGCGCGCCAAGCAATTCAAGCTCGATCCGGAAATCTTCGAGGAAACAGACCTCCATATTCACATCCCGGAGGGCGCCATCCCCAAAGACGGCCCCAGCGCCGGGATCACGATGGCCACTGCGATCATTTCGGCCTTCACCAAGCGTAAGGTGCGCCACGATGTGGGCATGACTGGTGAGATCACCTTGCGCGGGCGAGTGCTGCCGGTGGGGGGTGTACGTGAGAAGGTGTTAGCCGCCCACCGCGCCGAGTTGAAGACCGTGATCCTGCCGCGCCGCAACGTTAAAGACCTGGTGGATGTGCCCAAGAAAGCAATGGATGATATCCAGATCGTCCCGGTGACGCAGATGGATCAGGTGCTGGATGTGGCCCTATTGCCCAAGCCGCCCAAGCAACCCAAACCGTCCAAGGAAAAGCAGTCCGCTGCGCCCAAACCCGAACCAAAGAAAACCACCGGCGACCTGCCCACCGCCGCACCTCCGCCGGGGGCGTAGGGAAATTCGAAATTAGAAATAGCAGATTGCAAATAAAAACGCAGAGCCATTCCGGTTCTGCGTTTTGGGTTAGGGGGAATTTGTATGAGATTTTTAGGGATTGACTGAAAGCATTTGGGGAAAACGATTTTTCTTTCTCCCTCACCCGCCAGCCAAGAGGCTGGCAGTCCTCTCCCATTGGGAGAGGGCCAATTCAATTTTGCCTTTTCATTATTTTTTGAGGGTGAGGGAAAATCAAAGAAATCTTATTTTTTATAATCAGGATTCGGATGGGCAATGAAAACGTAGGTGGGCGGCTGGCGGGTTGCTCGGGGAGTAGGTTACTCCCAATCCACGCGCGGGTTGTCCTTATCGAGGATATTCCACTGATATTCCCCACCCACATGCGCTTCGAGCAACGGCAGCATGTCCTTCAGGGCGGCTTCCACGGCGGTGCGCCCATCGGGGTGCATGGTCTCAATGGTGAGGATCGCGGTGGTAGTCGCCGGTTGGGCGGCGCTTTCGGCGCTCTGCCGCCAGCACCAGCGCCGGGCGAAGACCAATGCGGTTTCGTCATCGAAGATCACTTCACCGGGTTCGGGGTGCTCGATCTCGTCCACGCCCAGCGGTGTGAAGCGTTCGTCCCCGGCTGCGAAATGCACCGTAATCCCACGCTGCATGGCGGCGATGTCCATGGCTGCGATCGGGATGGCGGAGCGGATGCTGAGCAGGTTGCACAGGTCTACCAGGGCATTGATGTTGGGGATGTCGCCCTTCTTGGTCAGGCGGCGTAAGAGTGCTTCGGGGGCGCTGCGGTATTTGGTCGGGTTGACGCCGAAATCGCGAAAGACACTCCGCCAGGCGGACAGCGTTTCGAGCTCGCTGAGGGGTGTGTCGCCGATGCGCGCCAGTGTGGCCTGCTGTTCGGCCAGGTAAGCGGCTTTCAGCGCCTCTGGGGTTGGGCCGTTATTCAGGCCGGTGGCGTAGATCATCCCGCCAACAACCTGCGGGTAGCGGGCGATGATTTCGGGGTGGTAGCTAAAGTAGGGCATGGTTTCCTCCTCGATGGGATTCGTAGAATCTATCAGTGGCAGTGAGGGGATATTTAGGTGAGTTTTCTTTATTCCCCTCACCCGCCAGCCAAGAGGCTGGCTGCCCTCTCTCACTGGGAGAAGGCCAATTCAATTCTGCCCATCAAATTTTCTCCGCGGGTGAGGGATGAAGTTCCTCCATCTGAATTTTGATTTTCTGCTGTTCTTGTATTTACTATTCGTAATTGAAACGTACGATCTGGCCGCGCTCCGCCGATTGCAAGGTCGCCAGCGCCAACTGCTGGGCACGCACCCCGTCTTCCAACGGACAGGCCGGTTCAGTCGTGCCGCGCACCACCTCCCGAAAATGGTGCATCTGCGCCAGGAACAGATCGTTGCGCTCGAAGCCATGCGGCGCGGGGTGCAATTCCCAGCTATCCTGCTCCGCCCGGTAAATGTGCACGTCTCCATCGGCAAAATCCCAGCGGATTGTACCCAGTGTGCCGACGATCTCCAACTGGTGGCGCGGTGGGCGCTGCACGTAATCGAGGTGCACGCTGCCGATCACGCCGCTGGCGAATTGTAAGCCGATCTCGGCGGTGTCCTCCACGTCCAGTTCCAGGTTGCTGAGCTGCCCGGCAAAAGCCCACAAGGCGGAGACCTCGCCCAACAGCATGCGCAGGTAATCGAGCGGGTGGGTGAGTGTGAGAACAACGCCGCCACCCAGGTCGGCGCGCGCGCTGTAGCTCTGGCGGTAATCCTCCCAGGGATGCCAGCCGGGCAGGTATTCGCCCCAATGAGCGCGCACTGAAACCGGATTGCCGATGGCCTTATTTTGCAGCAGGTCTTTGATTTCATTCAGGCCGGGGTGGTAGCGGAACTGGAACCCGACCAGGATGCGGCTGCCGCTTTGGGCCGCGGCGGCGTGCAGTTCATCGATGCGCTCCATGTTGTGCGAAACGGGTTTTTCGAGTAGGATGTGGCAGCCTGCCTTGGCGGCCGGGATGGCAACGTCCAGGTGCAGGGCGGTGGGATTGGAGACGATCACCGCGTCCGGGCGGTGCGCCAGGGCGGCTTGCAGATCGGTCTCGACGGGAATGTCACCCAACTCGTCATCTGGCAGGCTGGCGCGGTGCGTGCGCAGCAGCAGGAAATCTTTCTCACCCAGTGCTTGCAAATTGCGAAGGTGGCGGCGGCCAATCGAGCCCAGGCCCGCGATCATGAATTTCATGTTTGGTTGCTGTGCTCCAATGATTTATCGATTGTGTAACGCAGCCAAACGAAGCCGCCCTTGAATTCTTCGACGTGGGTCAATTGCAGTGGGATCACGCCTTCCGCCGAAGTCAGGTCTGGGGCGACGAACAGCGAGCGCGGTGAGCTGCCGCCGACCAGTTCCGGGCCGATGACTACGTTGACCTCGTCGACCAACCCGGCGCGCAGCAGCACCCCGTTCAAGATGCCGCCGCTGTCGACGCGCACGACTTTGACTCCGTAGCGTTCGTTTAGGACCTGCAAAGCGGCTGCCAAATCTACCTGGTCTTCCCCGGCAAGGATGTATTCCACGCCTTGCTCTTCCAAGTATGCCAGGTGGCTTTTCGGCGTGGCGGCTGAACATAACGTAATCACATCCTGCCACCAGGGCTGCTTTTTGATCAGATGGTAGCGGTCGATTTGCCCTTTGCTGTCCACTATGGCTAACTTCGGACGCGTGGGCATGTTCATCCAAAAATCGTAAACGTCGGCAAAGGCTTCCTGTGGATTGTCCGGCAAGAATGCGGATGCCATAGTTTTACTTCCCGAAAGGTCGATGTCTGCCTGGAAACGCCCTACCAGTTCGTAATAAGGCGAACCGGGGGCGGCGCTCCAATCATCGCGCCCATCGACACTCAGTCCCATATGTAAGATCACCTTGGGAAGGGTCATTTTCTTTCCTTTATTCTTCGATATCGTTGCCGAAAACGAACAGGCTGCCGATCGACTGGCGCAGGTAATTGCGCCGGATGGCCTCGCCGAAGATGCGCGCCACCGAAAGGATGGTTAGTTTTTTGTGCCGCTTTTCGGGGGGAATGCAGACTGTGTCGGTGGTCACGATCTCGCTGATCTGGGGCACGGCGACCAGCTTTTCCATGGCATTGCGCACGAACACGCCGTGCGTGCACACCACGCAAATGTCCTCGATGCCCTCTTTCGCCAGCAGATGGCTGACCTCGCGGATCGTGCCGCCGGTGGCGATCTCGTCGTCGTAGATGATGGCGCGTTTGCTGCCTTCGAGCTGCTGGGGGATGATGCCGCCCACCTTTACTTCGGTATCCGAAATGCGCACTTTATGGGCAGTTACCGATTGCAGGCCGATACCTTCGGCAAAACGGAAAGCCGATTCGGCGATGCCGCGGTCGGGGGCAACCACGATGGTCTGGCTTAGGTCGCGCTGCTGGAAGTAATGCTGTAAGACCGGGCGGCTGCTCAATGGGTCGGCGGGCATACTGAAGAAGCCGTGTACCTGCGGAGAGTGCAGCATCATGGTCATCACCTGGGTTGCGCCGGATGCCTTGAGCAGGTCGGCCACCAGGCGGGCGGTGATCGAGATGCGCGGGGCATCCTTCTTGTCGGAGCGGGCGAAAGAGAAATAGGGGATGATGGCCTGCACTTCGCGCGCCGAGGCCGCCCGGGCGATGTCCAGCATCATCAAGAGTTCGACCAGGTGGTCGTTGACTGGCGGCGAGAGCGGCTGCACGATGAAAACCTTGCGCGAACGCACACTGGCCCCCAATTGGATGCGCAGGTTGTCGTTGCTAAAGCGCGTGATGGCGGTTTCTTCCAGCGGCACGCCCAGGTAACCGGCGATGTCCTTGGCTAGCTGCGGATTGGCATTTCCGCTGAAAAAGCGCACATCTCCCGGGTCGATAGTTCCACTTTCCATTTGGTTTTCCTCCACTGGTCGAAAGCGCTCCTAGAGGCCGCGCAGGAACTGGTAGATGCGTTCCAGAGCCTGTTCGATCTTTTCGTACTGCGTGGCGTAGGAGCAGCGTACGAAGCCTTCCCCGCCGGGGCCAAAGGCCGCACCCGGCACCACGGCGACCTGCTTCTCTTGCAGCAGGCGGGTGGCGAAAGTATCGCCGTCCAGTCCGGCCGCTTCAATGTTGGGGAAAGCGTAAAACGCACCGTTGGGTTCGAAGGTCGGCAGGCCGATCTCGTTCAGTCCGTCGACGATCAAGCGTCGGCGGCGGTTGTATTCATCCCGCATGGCGATGACGTGTTCTTCACCGTGCTGCAGCGCCTCCAGCGCGGCGGCCTGGGCCATGGTGGGGGCGGACATGATCGTATATTGATGCACGCGCAGCATTCCGGCAATGATCTCCGCTGGCCCGGCAGCATAACCTACCCGCCAGCCGGTCATGGCGTAGTCTTTGGAAAAACCGCCCAATAGAATGGTTCGTTCTTTGGCTCCTGGGATGGTCGGGAAACAGATGTGCTCACCGGCATATACCAGGCGATCGTAAATCTCGTCCGAGATCACGATCAGGTCGTGCTGCTCGGCGATGCGCGCTACTTCGGTCAGTACCTCGCGCGAGGCGACTGCCCCGGTGGGATTGTTGGGATAGCCGATCAGGATGGCCTTGGTCTTGTCCGTAATCGCCGCTTCGACCTTGGCCGGGTTGAGCATAAAGTTCTCGTCTACAGTGCTGGCGATCTCGACGGCTACGCCGCCTGCCAGTTCGACCTCGGCCTGGTAAGCGACGAAGCACGGCGTGGGCACGATCACCTCGTCACCGGGATCGAGCAGCGCCGTCATCGCCAGGTAGAGCGCTTCCGAGACACCGACGGTGACCACCATCTCGCTCAGCGGCTGGTAGCTGACGCCGTATTTGAGCTGGAGATGTTCGGCGAGTGCTTCGCGCAATGCCAACGTACCGGAGTTCGAGGTGTAGCCGGTCTCGCCGCGCTGCAAGGACTGCACCCCGGCTTGCAGGATCGGTTTCGGGGTGACGAAGTCGGGTTCGCCAATGCCCAGCGAGATCACGTCGGGCATGGTGGCGATGATATCGAAGAACTTGCGGATCCCGGAGGGCTTAAGGCCCGCCACACGTTGCGATAAATAATTTTTACTCACGAAAGCTCCTTCTGGCTGCCGGATTGGCAATGAAATGCTATTCGCCCCTAGTTTACCATGTACGTCGTTTGGTAGGCAGTATACAGTTGGTGGTAGAGGGCTGGCGGTTCCCCCAGGGTGTTTAAATCAAAACAAGGGCCGGATGATCCAGCCCTTGTTTCACATGTGCTTTCAATAAAATTGTGGATTACCCTTTCCGCCCGAAAACCAGGAACAGGGTGACGGCGGTGGAGAGCACGGTCAGGTAAGGGGTGATGTGGTGCACCGTGGCCAGCACGGCGGGCAGTGGTTTGTCGATGTCCAGTAAACCGCCGGTGATCATCGTGCCCAGGAAGAGCAGCCCGGTCAGGATGCCCACGGCCCATACCAGTCCATCCAATGGTGCGGCCTGGTTGGTGCGGTAAACGATCACGCCCAGAAAGATGAGCGTACCCAGGGCGATCAGCTTGTGCAGGTTGAAGAGCAGCCCATTATAGGGTTTACCTGAGCGGCTCAGCCAGAAGCCGAAGAAAAAAATGACCACGAAGAGGGCGCCAATACCAATAAGTTTTGTGTTGCTGATATTCATATCATAACCTCATTTTTTTATGATCTATTGTGATATGGCCGGAAGTGCTACAGCAGTTCCGGTGCCAGTAATACGATTGTGCCGACTACCTGCCCGCTTTCCAGCAGGGCGTTGGCCTGGGCTGCTTCCAGGATGGGAAAGCGGGCGGCAACGACGGGCTCGATCTGGCGCTCTTCCAACAGCCTGAAGAGTGCCGCCCAATCTTCCAGGAAGGGTGCCCGGTTGAAGCGCGATAGGTTCGTGCCGTATAGCTTGGCCGATTTGCCGTTGGGCAGCAGGTTGAAGACGATCAACTGCCCCATGAGCGCCAGCATACCTGAAAAACTTAGCGGGTTGCCGTAGCCCACCAGCGTGCCGCCGCGCTTCAACAATGAGAAGCCGCGTTTGAAATCCGCGCCGCACATCCCGTCGAAGACCGCGTCCAGGCCGTCCGATTCCGCCGCTCGGATGACTTCCACGAAATCCTGGGTGTGGTAATCGATGGGCGTAGCGCCGTATTGGGCCAGGAT
>JAFGRA010000364.1 GCA_016935415.1 Anaerolineales bacterium | reverse complement strand
G
Organism: Anaerolineales bacterium; assembly: GCA_016935415.1. Classification (GTDB taxonomy): domain Bacteria; phylum Chloroflexota; class Anaerolineae; order Anaerolineales; family UBA11579; genus JAFGRA01. The sequence continues at coordinate 3,554 of JAFGRA010000364.1, read as the reverse complement.
GCACCCGCGCCGAGGTAATGAACAATGTGCTCAGATCAGGCCCACCAAAGAAGCAACTGGTCGGAAACTCAACCGGCATCTCGATCACTTCCATCACCTTGCCCTGCGGGTCGTAACGCGATACCTTCCAGCCGCCCCAATGTGCGCTCCACATGCAGCCTTCCGTATCAATTGTCAGGCCATCGGGCACACCTTCATCCTCCGGCACCTTTGCAAAAACGCGCCGATTTTGGATACTGCCGCTGGGCGCGTCATAATCGTATACATAGATCAGCCGCCGGGGCGAATCCGTGAAGTACATCAATTTCTGATCAGGACTCCAGCCCAGACCATTAGCAATCATCACCCCGCTTTCCATGGTGTGCACAGTATGGTTAGCGTCCAGGCGATACAGGCTGCTGGTATCATCATCGTCCGTCATCGTACCCGCCCAGAAACGCCCTTGCCGATCGACCTTGCCGTCGTTGAAGCGCGCCTCAGTCTTGCCCGCTTCCGGCTCGGCAACGGGCTGCAAGCCATTTGTTTCATCCCAGAAAGCAAAACTGTTCTCCGTTGCCAGCACGTAGCCACCGGATTCCCGGAAAGCCAATGCACCGATGAGCTGGCCGACTTCAAAGACTTTGTGCGTCTTGGTCCCCAGCACATAACGGTGGAAACAGCGTCCGTCGATGTCGACCCAATACAGCACCGCTTCTTCCGGGTGCCACAGCGGGCCTTCCCCCAATTCACAATTGACAGAAATTAGATGTTCAACTTCCACGAATAAGTTCCTCTCTTTCTGCAAGCAGTGCCTCGATTTCAGCCACGTCCTCGGCCGAAAGCTGCCAGTCACTGGCCTTTACGGTCTCCTCGATCTGGTCGGGGCGGCGCGCCCCAACGATGGCGGCGGTAATTTCAGGACGCTGCAGCACCCAGGCTATCGCCAAGTGAGCCAGCGACTTATCATTCCGATCCGCGATTGGGCGCAACTTCTCCACAAATTCCAGGTTCACGCTTAGATTTGGCTCCTGAAAATCCCTTTTCCCACTGCGGTGATCGTCATCCGGCAGGTCAGCTGCCATCTGTTTATTAAATTTACCGGTTAGCAAGCCGTAATACATCGTGCCATACGGAATCACGCCGATCTCATTCTGCTGGCAAAAACCCAACAACTCAGCTTCCACGCCGCGCACAAGCATGCTGTAAGGTGGCTGCAGGGAAGCCACGGGATGAATAGCCTGCAAGCGTTTTATTTGCGTGATGTTGAAATTCGAAACTCCGGCATAGCGCAGCTTGCCAGTCTCGATCATATCGGCGATTGCGCCCCAGGCTTCTTCGATCTTGGCATCGGGATTCGGCCAGTGGATCTGGTACAGGTCAATCACGTCGACGTCCAGGCGGCGCAAACTATCTTCCACCTCTTGGCGCACGCTGTCTGCATCGAGGCGATTGAACACACGCCGCTCGGAAGGATCGTTCCACACCAAACCACACTTGGTAGCAATGTACACTTTGTCCCGGCGTCCTTTGATAGCTTTGCCGATCACTTCCTCTGAATGCCCCAGGCCATACGCCGGGGCGGTATCCAACCAATTCACTCCCAGGTCGATGGCCTTCTGGATGGTGGCAATCGAAGCTTCGTCATCTTGCGGTCCCCAGCCCCACTCCCATGGGCCGCCAATGGCCCAGGTACCCAGACCAACCGTGGTGAATTCCAGATCGGTAAAACCAAGTTTTCGTTTCTGCATTGTTAAAAACACTCCTTTATAGTAGCCAAAAACGACAAGTTCAAATCAATATTCAGGCTTATGCGCCCGGTTTCAAGAACAACTCAACCACCGGCACAACCACGTCCGGCTTTTGCACCGGCAGTTCCAACGTGAGTACGCCTTCCTTCCCACTCATGTGAACGGTCTGCGCGGCGGCATCCGGGTCGATCTCCAGCATTTGCACTTCGGAAGCGTCGTTGAGCAATTGGGCATAGGCCACTTTCCCCGCCAACCCCTCCAGATGCACATGCCGGAAGGGCCAGGCGAACAGATGCAGGTACAGGCGGTCACCGTTCTGCGTGTAGCGGCAGTCCTGCGGAGGTGTGAAATCACTGGCCGTGCAGCCGTAGATAGCACGGCCGTGCAGGCGCATCCAAGCACCGATCTCCTGCAGGCGTTCCACCGCGTCCGGTTCGATCTCGCCGCGTCCGGTCGGGCCGACGTTCAAGAGCATGTTGCCGCCCTTCGATACTGAGTCGATCAGCATCCGCACCAGCATTACGGTTGGCTTCCAGTCCAGGTTATCGCGGTCGTAGCCCCAACTGCCATTCAAAGTCTGGCAGGCTTCCCATACCACCGGCTTGCCATCGACCTGCATCCAGCCGGCTGGCTGGTATTGCTCAGGGGTGCGGATATCACCGCCGATTTCCAGGCGATCGTTGAGGATCACATCCGGTTGCAATTCGCGCGTCATTTGCAACAATGCTTCCGATCCCCAATCTTCCTTGCCCTTACCCGTTGACCAGCCCCAATTCAGATGCGAATACGAGAAATCGAACCACATGATATCCAATTTACCAAACTGGGTCAGCAGTTCGCGCGTCTGTCCATGCAGATATTGCCGATATTTGGCAATATCGCGCCCCTGGCTGGCGGCCTTGAAAACCTCATCTTCCCGCATGGGGTGCAGGCCATCGACAGGAAATTCAGGATGGTGCCAATCGAGCAGCGAATGGTAGAAACCAACTTTAAGACCCTCATCACGGAACGCCTCAACAAACGGTTTCAGCAGGTCACGCCCAATCGGTGTATTGGTCGCCTTATAGTCGGTCAGCGCCGAATCCCATAAACAAAAACCATCGTGGTGCTTGCTGGTAATCACCACATATTTCATTCCGGCTTGCTTAGCGATGCGCGCCCACTCGCGCGGGTCGTACAGGTCAGGATAGAAGTGATCGAAATATTTCTGATAGTCTTCGTCCGAGATCAGCTCGCGGTTCTTCACCCATTCATGCCGAGCGGCCGCGGCGTAAATGCCCCAATGGATGAATAGGCCAAAACGGTCGTGCACGAACCATTCAGTATTACCTTCGGTCGGTTCAGGTAAAATGGGCACAGACATCCTCCATGTGTTATCAAATTCGTTATCTGGATTGAATACGAGTAACTCGCAATTTAGTTTTACCATGAAAAAGGCGGCTGTCAACCAGTTCAAGAAAACGGGACAAGGGTCGCCAAACGCGCTATAATATGCGCACCAAAATCCCACCCAAGGGCAAAAAAGATCAGCATGACGATAACACAGCGGCAACATTCACCTAATCCGTGCAAGTTCGGGAAAACAGCACAATTGCGCAAAACCCGCCGGCACACATCGGCACTGAAAAACAAGCTCTCCATCAGCCTAATCTATCAGGCGGGCGATCTGTTACCCCATTACAAATCCAATTAAGCGAGCCGATCATTTATGAAGTATAGAATCAAAGTTCCTGCCAGGATCAACATCCTCGGCAATCCCAGCGACGCGAACGAAGGCGACTTTGCCACCATCTCCGCCGCCATCGACCTGTACGCCGGGGCGCGGCT
>JAFGRA010000363.1 GCA_016935415.1 Anaerolineales bacterium | reverse complement strand
GGCGGATTAGCATCGCGGCGCTGTCGGTGGGCATCGCCCAGGCGGCTTTCGAAGAAGCTGTGCGCTATGCCCGCCAGCGCCAGGCCTTTGGCAAAGTGATCTCGCAACACCAGGCGATCCAGTGGATGCTGGCCGATGCCGCCACCGAGATCCACGCCGCGCGTTTGATGGTGTATTACGCCGCCTGGTTGAAAGACCAAGGCCAACCGTATACCCAGGCCGGAGCGATGGCGAAATTATTTGCTTCTGAGATGGGGGAACGCGTTACCCGCAACGCCATCCAGGTGCACGGTGGCTATGGCTATAGCTGCGAGTACCCGGTGGAGCGCTTGTATCGCGACGCGCGTTTAATGACCATCGGTGAAGGAACCAGCGAAGTCCAGCGCCTGGTCATCGCCCGTAAAGTGTTGCAGGCTATTAAATAAACTGGCGGAACGTGATCGAACGTTCCGCCAGTCCAGAAGCCGGATATCCAGGGGGGATAATGGTTTGATTACTTGCGCGTCAGGTACCACTTGTAGATGTAGTACCAAAGTACACATAATGCCGCAGCAATGATCATCGCCAACCAGTAATTTAGTTCTCCCAGGATGACCAGACCAGTGCCAACGGCGCCGCCAACATAGACAGTTGCTGCAACAAAAATAATCACAAAGGTGCCAAAGAGCCAGAAGCGCATCAGCTTAAGGTTCTTTTCCAGATCGTTCATTGCATATTCCTCCTCAGTACGTGAGACAAGCTAGTCCAGGTCACCGGCTGCTGATTTGATTTTAGCACAAAAAAGGGTCCTGACAACTTCTAAAACCCCGATCTGCGCGACGAGTTACGCCTGAGTATCGCTTGGAACCTGCTGTTGCAACTCGCGGCATCAAAGCGCGGTTTGTGGTTTTTCTTGCTCACCCAGGCCGGGGTATAGCGTGCCCGGCCTCAGCGCTGGGTGAATCTCGTAACAGCTCGACTGCGTGTGGCAATATCGGAATGACCACTTGCAGATTTTCAAGCGCTCCCTTGGGGCTGCCGGGCAGGTTGATGATTAAGGTTTGTTTGCGGATCCCGGCGACGGCCCGCGAGAGCAGTGCATGCGGTGTAATCTGCCGGCTGCTGGCCCGCATTGCCTCCGCGATACCCGGCACGAGGCGCTCAATGACTGCCTGGGTAGCCTCAGGGGTCACGTCCCGGGGCGAAAAGCCAGTTCCGCCGGTCGTCAATAGTACGTCCAAATGGCGCTTGTCACACCATTCTCTTAGCACCCTTTGGATCTGGGTCAGGTCATCGGGGATGACAACACTGTGCACAACCTGCCAACCCAGGCTGGTTACCTTCTCATGGAGTGCCGGTCCTGAAAGATCCTCTCGCAGGCCAGCGGAGGAACGATCCGATACCGTTACGATCCCAAAGCGCAAAGTCATCCGTTATCTTCGGCTCCCACCAGGTCTTTCCAGGCTCCATGAATACCATCTTCGGTAACCCCAAAATAGTAGCGATACCCTTGTGGTGTGCGCTGCACCAGGTCGTAATGCACCCGTGCGCCTCGTTTGTGTACTTCAAGCACACCCAGGTTCCCCTGCCAGTGCAGGCGGGCCTTGCTAAAGTCGGCAGGCAGCTTTCCGTAACGTGTGATGGCCTGGTGCCATAACTTGCGGGCTGATTTTTCGGTCACATTTTTGACCACATTGCCATTCCGCAGGTCACGCATGGTGTAGTATTTGACGCCATCCCGTTCTTCGACCTCAACGATTTCGACTCCAGTGCGGGGCTGAGTCTCAGGCTCTTTTTCCATAGCCTCGGCCCGGCCATGAACCGGCGGCTCGCTCACAGGCAGGGCGTGCTCGCCCTGGCCGCGCAAGATCAGTTCGACAATCTCATCCCGCACCGCCAGCCCGGTTTCTGTTTCAGTGCGGATATAAATCTTATTATCATCAACGGCATAAGGGGTGTCCTCACCGCGCGGTACCAGGATCCGCACGATTTGCTTACCGTTAGTAGTATGAACGTCAATCGTGCACTCTAGTTGTGGGCTGATGCGCTTACTAATCTCCTTATTCAGTTGAGAAACCGCCTGCTCACCAGAAGGAACACCCACGACCGGGCGGCGTTCGTTCTGGTTGAGGCCAACGTACAGCGTGCCGCCGTTGGTATTGGCAAAGGCGCACACATCGGCAATGATGGCATACAGCTTGCCGCCCCGGATGGTCATACTCTCGTGGAAATCCTGTACCAGGGTAGCGCCTTCTTCGCGCGCCGTGCGCACGAAATCATAAGCCGGAACAGCAGCCGGGCTATGCGGGCGTGTGCGGGCAAAATCGTTGCTCAGGAACAGGTCCAGCAGCGCTTCGAAAGAAACATCTTCGAGACGCACTTCGGTCGCCCGGTCGCCAACCCCCAGGTTTTTTTTGCGTTGCGGGTCGGTTTCCAGGCGATGGGCATCTGAACCCTGGATACAATGCATGCGGCGGGGGTATTCGGGCTTGGTGCCATTGAAAAAGGCGGCTGTGGTACGGCGGCCTTTATATTCCAGATCGGTGACTTCCAGGGCGTGCAGGTTACGATCCTGAGTATAAGCGATCTTAGTCTGGCCGCCAAAGCTAAAGCCGCGCATCGCCACTCCGTTATTGGTGTTGGCATGTGCCGCAATCACCAGGCCTCCCGCCGCGTTGATTTCGCGGTAGGCGGTCAAAACATCGGAACTGGCACCCACTGTCACCGAACCATCGTCCAGTTGATCAGCCGGGATCTCCAAATCCAGCAAAATGTGCTCAATTTCCCGCACCGGCTTGTCCGGTGGGAAGATCCCCAAGATGTGGAAGCCAAAAGTGGCCGTAAACTCGAAGCCCGGTAGAACCAGGATCTTGTCAAGCAAGCGCCGGTACTCAGCCAGTTGGGATTTTTCCCCAGTGTGCAAACGGTTGAGGCGTTCGAGCAATTCTAATTGCTCAATTTCCTCCCGCATGCCGCGATAGCCGGCCACGGTATTGTGGTCGGTAAAAGCAATGATATCGAGGCCGCGCTTTTCTGCCTGGCGCAAGATATCCAGATAACTCACCCCCTCGAGCTGGTAATCGCTCGAGGCCGGGGTATGCAAATGTAAATCCATGGTGTACCACTGCAAGGTGGCACGTATTCGTTTTCTATTCACTGTTATTCCTCTAAAGGTTTGCCGCACCCCGGGTAATGACCGCGGCGCGGCAAACCTTTTAATTAATCGTTTGTTTTATCAAGGCGATGAGCGCATTGGGCATATAGGGCTTGAGGATAAAGGCATTCGCCCCGGCTTGTTGGCATTTTTCCTGGAAATCGATCCCAGAAGACATGATGACTTTTGCCGCTCCATATTTTTCATCACTGCGAATCCGTTTCAGCAGCTCAAAGCCATCGACATCTTGCCCGGTCTGTGAGCGCAGATGGACGTCCAACAAAACAACATCCGGCGCTTCCCGCCGGATGATATCCAATGTATCATCTTGTTCACGAACTGAGGCAACTTCGAAACCTTCGATCTGTAGTAAGGTGGTCAACAGATCGACCATGATATCGTCATCCTCAATTAATAGCACTTTGGCCATACGCTCATCTCAAATATTCAGTATATCCCAACCGGCAATTAATCTACCGGCTGGGTCGGTTCATCTTTTCCGGCATCTGCAACACGTTTGCGAGCCTTGGTTTTTGATTTTTTCTGTGCAGGCTCCAAGGCGGCTTCTAAAACCTCATCCACGGTGCGCACGAAGATGAAATTCATTTTATCCCGGATCTCTTCGGGTAAATCTTCCAGATCGCCTGCATTCCGTTCTGGCAGTAAAACGGTTTTTAGCCCGACGCGGTGGGCAGCCAAAACCTTCTCCTTGATGCCGCCCACCGGCATGACCTGGCCGCGCAGGGTGATTTCACCGGTCATACCAACCTCGGCCTTGACCGGCCGCCCCGAAATCAAGGATACCAATGCGGTAGCCATCGTCACACCAGCAGATGGGCCATCCTTGGGTTGGGCGCCGGCCGGGATGTGTAGGTGGATATCGGATTCGGCGAAGAAATTGGTTTCGAGTCCCAGGTCGGCAGTGCGCGAGCGCACATAAGACAACGCCGCTCGGGCTGACTCCTGCATAACGTTGCCCAGTGAACCGGTCAATAAGAAACCCTTGGAGCCTGGCATACGGGTGGCTTCGATGAAGAGTACATCACCGCCGGTCGGTGTCCAGGCCAGGCCGGCCGCCACCCCGGGGAGCGAAGTCCGGGTGGTGAGCTCTTCGGTCCAAAAATATTTCGGGCGACCCAAGAATTGGCGCACTTTTTCGGAATCGACTTCGAGCAGATCGGTTTTACCAAGCGCCACCCGGGTAACCACTTTGCGGCAAATGGCCCCGATCTCACGCTCCAAATTACGCACGCCAGCCTCGCGCGTGTAGGAACGGATGATGGTTGTCAGCGCGGCGTCGGTGAAACAGATTTCAGCGGGGTGCAAGCTGTTCTCACGCAGCTGGCGTGGGATCAGATACCCCTTCGCAATTTCGATCTTCTCACCTTCGGTATAGCCAGAAAGCGTGATCACTTCCATGCGATCGCGCAACGGTCCAGGGATGGCTTCGATCCAGTTGGCGGTCGTGATGAACATCACTTGAGAGAGATCATAACCCACCTCGAGGTAATGATCCCGAAACTCGGAATTCTGCTCCGGATCCAGCACCTCCAACAAAGCCGAGGCCGGATCGCCCTGGAAGCTACTGCTGAGCTTATCAACTTCATCGAGCATGAAAACCGGGTTATTCGACTCAACCCGTCGCAAGGCCTGTAAAACCCGACCGGGTAAGGCGCCGATATAAGTCCGCCGGTGGCCGCGGATTTCAGCTTCATCCCGCACCCCGCCCAATGAAATGCGGATGAATTTACGCCCCATCGCCCGGGCAATCGAACGTCCCAGCGAGGTTTTCCCTACCCCCGGGGGCCCGACAAAGCACAGGATCACACCCTC
>JAFGRA010000362.1 GCA_016935415.1 Anaerolineales bacterium | reverse complement strand
CCTCCTTGGCAAACTATTTGGGCACACATTCCCAAGTTTACCTCGGAGGATATTGTTTCATCTAGATAGAACTAGCATAAGACCCTATTAATATTGGTCTAGCGCGAGAGGGTTACGTTGCCGGAGCCCATCTCCAGGAGGATGGTGATGCCGTTGGTGTGTTCGTATCCGTGCGTTTCCCAGATACCATCGCCGTCGGTTGTGCCATCCACCAAACTAACACTGGGGACGAGATCCAGCGTACCGCTGCCCCGATCCACTTCCAGCCGTATGGGTTCGGTTTCCGGGATGGTGATCTCCAGGCTGCCGGAACCGCCCGTGACGATCAGCGGATAATTGCCGGGTGGCAGCACCAGGTTGACCGGCCCAGAGCCGCTTTCCAATTGAATTTCCGAAAATTCCAGCCCGGACAGGTCGAAGTCGAAATCGCCGGAGCCGGTGTTCATGTGCAGTTCGTAGACCACGCCGGGGTGCAGGCCAAGATCCCATAAGCTATTGCTCCAATTCGTGTTCAGAAAATCAAAACTGAACGAGCTGTTTTCGTCGGCTGCCAGCGCAATCCCAACGCGTTTGCCGTTGCTCTCTTTTATTTCAGTATCCAGTGCATCGAGGTAATTCAGCCTTCCGGCCAGTACGTATGGACTTTCGGATGATAAAGCTCGCAGGGTGCCGCGTCCGGGGTTCCATTGGATGCGGATGAAGGCCGTCTCGATGGCGCCCAATTCGTAATGGACGTAATCTTCTTTTAGTTCCTGACCGGGGCTGGAAAGCGATTGCACGGCCGGGTTTTCAGGGAAGAATACCAAAGCCGCTACCAAGCCCCCCACCAGCGCAATGATCAGCAATGCGGCAAGGGTAGAGGTGGCCGGGGAACGCCTGCCGACCAGGATTTCGACCCCAACCAGGATCAAGGCCAGCGGCCACAACCGCAACAATGGCAGCCAAATGTCTTTCGCCAGGACGCCCAGGTTGCTCAACAAGAAGAGCAAGCCGACCCCGACCAGGATGACCGGCCAGACCAAAGAAGAGCGTGGCTGTGGTGCGCGCGGTGATGAAGATGCCATTAGATTTTCCTCCTCGAAAATCGGTTGGTTCATTGTATTATACGAGTAATTTGGGGTTGAGTTTCAATAATTCGAGATTTTTGATAAATTATTAACAGGAAGTAAAAAGAGAACAATTTCACATTATAATCCTTGAACTTAATCTGGGATTGGGATATGATGATTGTGTATTGTAAGTTCTTGAGTAGGTGGTCCTTCCCCTTCTTTTTTTGTTAATATTCACCAGGGTAGTATTTTGGGCGATTATTTGCGTTATTGGAAATGAACGAACTCGACAGCTTTAACGAAGATCCGCAATCTACTCGTGACCTTATTTCGCTGTTGGAGTCGATCACCGCAATCTCCAGTAAACTGGAAGTGGAGCAGGTGGCTTATGAAGCGGCGCGCCAGATCGCGGCGTACTTACATGCCGATTTTTGCGGAATCTCGCACTGGGACGTAGAAAACAATCTTGCCAGGCCGTTCGTGCATTATGCTAAAGATGCCAATACCGTTCAATTTGAATACCTGGAACCCTACGACCTGAATGATTATCCGCTCTCGTTGTGGGTATTGCAATCTTCGCAGGTCGCCCAAGTACATCTGGATGACCCTGAAGGGGATGCGGCTGAGAAACAATTCCTGGAAGAAGTCGGTTCTTGCACGGTCTTTCTCTTGCCCTTGTTTGCCCAGGATGAGAAGATTGGTTTGATCGAAGTGTATGATAATCGCCGGGCGCACGTTATCTCAGATGAACAAATTACGCGGGTACAAGTGCTTGTTAAGCATGCCGGGGTGGCTATCGAGCGGGCGCGTTCTTTGAAAGAAGTACAGCAGCGCGCTAATGAATTGGAAGCGCTGCGCCAGGCCAGCCTGAGTCTGATCGCCAGCCTGGACCTCGAAACCGTCTTATACGCCATTTTGGAGAGTGCGCTGGGGTTGATGGACAATGCCCTGGATGCGCACGTATTTTTGTATGATGGGAACAAGGCCACCTTTGCGGCTGCATTGTGGGCAGATGGCAGCCGCGGCTCACCCTGGAAAGAAGTCCGTGAACATGGGTTGACCTATACGGTGGCGCGTTCCGGTGAAATGATCGTGGCGCCAGATATTGAGCAACACCCTTTATTTCAGAATGCGCCCTCGGACTGGAAAGGGGCCATCATTGGAATTCCTTTGAAGATCAGAGCGCGCGTAGTGGGGGTGATGAACGTCGCTTTTCACGTCCCGCAGGCATTTGATCCGGGGGAACTGCGCGTGCTTAGCTTGCTGGCCGATCAGGCCGCCCTGGCGATTGAAAACGCCCGCCTGCATAACCTGACCATGCACCAGGCGCTTACCGATCCACTGACCGAGCTGGCAAACCGGCGTGCTTTCGACCAACGCTTGAATGAGGAAATCCGGCGCTCGAATCGTTACCAACACTCTTTTGCCCTGATGATGATCGATGTCGACGGCTTCAAACAGATCAACGATACGTATGGTCATCCGGTTGGTGATAAAGTCCTGAAAATCCTCAGCCAGCGCATGTTGACGATTTCGCGCGATACGGATTTCCTGGCGCGCATTGGTGGTGATGAATTTGCCATGTTTTTGCCGGAGACGGATATCGAAGAAGCGCGCTTGGTGGCCGCTAAGTTGGAAGAAACCATTCTGGCGTATGCCGGGCAGTGGGTAAAAGGGGAAGATGTAGGCCTATCGCTCTCGATCGGTTTGGCGTCCTACCCGGAAGATGCCCAGGACGCAGAAACGTTGATCTCCAAAGCAGACCAGGACCTTTACGCGGATAAGGGTGAGTAGCAATCGCGGCTGATTTAATACGCCCCGGCGTGATCGCCGCCAACGCGGTATAATTCCCCCATACCACGCGATCAGTGGTACATACACTTCCATAATCGAGGATTTAAATGCCCGATCTTCCCCCAATCGATCAAGAATATTTGTTAGAAGTGCTCGTTGAACTGCTCAACATCCCCAGCCCGACCGGCTTTGCCCACCAGGCGATTGACTACATCGAAGCGGCGCTGGAAGATTTCCCGGAACTTACCGCTGCCAAGACGCGCAAAGGTGCCCTGGTGGCGACCTGGCCGGGTGCACAGCACGTTACACCGCGCGCCCTCACCGCTCACGCCGATACATTGGGCGCGATGGTTAAAGAGATCAAATCCAATGGCCGCCTCAAGCTGACCAAGATCGGCGGCTTT
>JAFGRA010000361.1 GCA_016935415.1 Anaerolineales bacterium | reverse complement strand
AGATTATATACTAAAGGCAATAAACCGCTTGATATAGAACCAAAACAAATCTGCGAACTACGAGTCGCTATACATGCTCTAAACATAATAACAGTCTGGAACCCTGATAATACTGGTCGACAAAATATCGCTTTTAGATTTACTGATATCTTATTTCCAGAAGAAACTATAACTACAAAAAATTTAGCTTCTATAACCATTTACACAGTACCAAACTTTTATGAACATTTAGACAAAGACGCTATCAATATAGATTGGATTGCTTACGCTGACGATATGACTCCTAAAAAGGGGACATTTGAAGTAATCAGTCTGCTAATGGATATTCTGCCCAATAAATAAAAATCCTAAACCATCACGAAATTTCCAATACTTACTTATAATACTGCTAAACAATTTCCAAACCCTGGTGCAAATATTTACTCTTGTAGAAGGCACATGGTTAACCAATGAGTTATAGGTTCGCGTCTTACACACCCCCAAAATTATTTTTTCCTGCACTTGGGTTACAGAGTGCACTAGTAGGAGCAGGATTCGTGGCTGCCTTGATGCAAGCACTATCTTTACTGCAATCCCACTATTCCCCTTCCGTAACCGCCATAGTCTCGACCGGTGGCAGCTCTCCTTCATCCTTGGGGACGAAGATCGTATAGGTTTTCGTCAGCACCGCCAGCCACCAGGGCCAGGTGAGTAAATCTAACAGTTTGGTTGCCCAGGACACAGCCGGAATCGCGTTGATCTTTTGGTAGGTGAGGAAATTTAGTTCAATGGGATTGGGCAAACTTGTGCTTAGCGGACTGAGTGCCAGTATGATCAAAACGAGCGCTAAAAACAGCACTCGTAGCAAACTATATGCCGCGTTTATGATCAAGATATCCTCAACATGTTTGGCGCTGATCCCAAGGCTAATCTCTGCGGCTTGGGTGGCTTTAGCATCATGGATCGCAATGGCGCAGACCCCCCAAAAATAAATGGTCGTGAATGGAACTGCAATCAGTAATGCTATAAAGGGCCAGAGTGTGGTATTCCATTTCAATGCGCTGTAATAATAGATCCCAAACAAGACGAGGAGCATAGGGGCAACCAGGAAACCCAATCCGACCGACCGGAGCGCACTGGCGATGCCTCGGCCCCACGCTTCCTCAAAAGTTGTCGGGATGTCTCGATCTGCGCGATAGAGCAGATAAAAGCTCCCCGGGGTGGCGATCAGTGGAATAAATGCTGCCACCCCGGATGGAATGAAGAGGCATAATCGAATCAGGACATTCTGGAAAGATCGGATATTGGGGAGAAAAGAACTAAGCATCGAAAGGATAGCAAACAGCCAGATCAGCTTGTTTTTCCGGACGAGGCGAATGGATTCTTTGAATAATTGTAGATAGTCCATTTTATTACCCTATATAACGCAGTCAATTAGCTACGTCCTGATTACAAACATTATACCTGTAACTTCCACCTATTCCCTCGGTAACTGGTTGACTGATCCCTGCTATGTACACATCTGGGAGTAATCAAATTCTGAAGAAAAGAGATGTGATATTGTTGTAGATTTTTAATCTTATTTTCCCTCACCCCGTTGCCCTCAAAAAACGTTTGGGCAACTTCCCCTCTCCCAGTGGGAGAGGGGTGGCGGCGTAGCCGACGGGGTGAGGGTGAGATGAAGGCAAAAACAGATATCTTGAACGCTGAGATTAATATATCCAAGGAGACGTAATTCTCTAGCTTCTTCAGCAACTGATTGACTGATCCCTGCCTTTTGCGCATCCACCTCGCCAAAAACGGGTTAAGCATTGTGTGTTAGAATCAACCCCGTTTGCAGGTGGCAAACGATATCTTCCCCCTGCTGTGTGTTTATATGCGAACAAATTACAAACTGCTCATCAAACAGCTTTATTATTCATTTTTTAAAGCCCAAGGCACCCACGCTCACCTGACCCCCCGGCGGCTGGTCACCCTGCTGGGCGCGGTGGTCTTCTATCCCTTCCATCACCTCACCACGCGCATTTGCTTCGTACTGGATAACGTCTTTTTCCCCGGCTATCGGAAGCAAAAAGTCGAGCGCCCGATGTTCATCATCGGCAACCCGCGCAGCGGCTCCACTTTCTTGCAGCGCCTGGTCGCCCGCGACGAGAACCAGTTCACCTGCATGCAGACCTGGGAAATCTATTTCGCCCCCACCATCATCCAGCGTAAAGTCTTCCATTTCCTGACCAAGATCGACAACCTGTTCGGCAGCCCCTTGCAGAACATGCTGGGGCGCTGGGACGAGCGCATCCTGGGTAAGACCCACATTCACAAGATGGGATTGTGGGAGCCGGAGGAGGACGAGGGCATCTTTATCCATATCTGGGGCAGCTACTTCGGCTTTGTGGCTTTCCCGATCCCGGAACTGCTGCCGCCTTACGCCTATTTCGACGAGCGCCTGCCCGAAGCTGAGAAGGCGCGCATCATGGGCTATTATCGCGAGTGCGTCAAACGCCACCTGTACTACCACGGCGGCGACAAGATTTTCTTCGCCAAGAACCCCTATTTTTCCGGCAAGGTCGCATCGGTGCTGGAATATTTCCCGGATGCCGAGTTCGTCTACCTGGCGCGCAACCCGCTCGAAGTGCTGCCCTCGACGATGACCTGGTGGTCGTTCCTGTGGCACGTGACCAGCAACCCGATGCAGAAATACCCCTTCACCGACCTGGTGGCCGATGAAGCCAAATACCGCTATTCCTACACACTGGAACGCCTGGAAAAGCTGCCGCCCAGCCAGAACCTGATCGTGAAGTACAACGATCTGGTGGCGACGCCGGGGCGCACCATCCGCGATATTTACGCCCATTTCGGCTGGAAACTGGACGCTCCGTTCTCGCGCATCGTCGAAATCGAAAACGAGCGCGCTCTGAATTACGAGAGCAACAACCATTACTCTTTAGAAGATACCGGGTTCAGTAGGGAATTCGTTTTAACGGAATTTGCGGGAGTGTTCGACCGTTTTGGCTTCGACCGGCGCGAGCCGGAGGGGGAAGTAGAGCTTGAGGCGGAGGTCGTGTAAGGACGATCCGCTAAAGTAGTTCGATCTGGTCGTCGACCACGTCGACATCCGGCCAGTGTTTTTCAATCCAGTGGGGGACTTTGTTGAGCGATTTTTGCACGTGGTTGTGGTCGTTGCTGACCAGCGTGCAGGCTACCAGGGCGTCCTTCCATTTATCCAGGTAGTCGACTTCGGCCACGGAGATATTGAATTCACGCCCCAGGCGCACGAGCAGGGGTTTGAGGCGACGGCGTTTTTCTTTCAGGGAACTGCATCCGGGGATATAGATGTGCAAGACCAGTAAACCAATTTTCATCGCAACCTGCTCCACAATAGGTTAGGTTTCAATTATAGCTGCAATCCCAAGATAAACGTAACCCCAATACGATCATCATGGCCGATCACCTGGGCGCAAAGATCTATAAATGTTGGCGGGTCTATCGGAAGTATTTATAAGAAATTCCAATCATTTTTGTAAGGTGGCTGTTTTCCAAGAAATCCTATAATAGGAGGGCGAATATGCACTAAGGGTTTTCTTTATGGAAATAACCATCGATAAAAAAGAGTGCCGGATCTGTGAAAATTGTCTGGCAGCCCAGCATTGTCCACAACTGATCGTGCGTGGAGAAGACGGGATTCCTTATCTGACGAAGCCACTGCCAGATGATGACCGGGTCTTTATGGGGATTCTCAAAGCAATGACTTCCTGCCCTGGTGGCTGCATCAAAATGTCCTGAATGAAATTGACTTGAGCAGGCGCATTAAATTGCGCCTTTTTTGGCGCGTCGCTTGCGCTATAATGGCATAAATTTCAAAGTCCAAGGAGAGAATTATGTCATTTATCAAACTCACCGATCTAACCTCAAAAGAAATCGTTCCCGGATATCATGGCCGTTTCCTGCACACTGAGCACAATACCATTTCCCATTGGAAAGTGGAAGCTGGAGCAACCCTGCCGGAACATGCGCATGAGCATGAACAAACTTCAATCGTGTTGGAAGGGAAATTCGAGTTGACCGTAGATGGGGAAGCACGCCTGTTGGAGCCAGGAGAGTGGGCGCTGATCCCGTCAAATGTGCCCCATTCTGGAAAGGCGCACACTGCCTGCACGATCATGGATATTTTCTATCCGGTGCGCGAGGATTACCGCTAGGGTTATTCCGCTTCGGTCTGATGATAACGTTGTAAAAGGTCTTCCACGGCGGTCTGGTGGCCGACATCCTGGTGGGCTTGCTCAGACAGGTACCATTTGTTTTCCAATACCTGGCAATACAATTCAATCGGGTCGTTGTTGGCGTCCGCCAGCGGCTGTAGTTGCTTGGAAATCGGCATATAAGTGTCGTTGAGCCAGCGATAGGCAGCCACGCTGAGCGGTGTGCTGCGGTTGTAGCGCGCCGAGAGCGTGGCTTTCTGTTCCTGGATTTCGGAGATGATGTGGCGGGCCTGCATTTCTTCGGCGTCGAGGCCGGTCAGGCTGGAAAGCTGGGTGCTGTGGTAGTTGCGGTCGGTGACGAAGACGCGGAAGCGCAGTTTTTCCCCATCGGGGGCCGGTTGCAGCTCGATCTCACTGATCGAAAAGCCCAGTTTGTTGAGCGCATTGATGCGCTGCTGGATGCGGTAACGCTCGTGGGGGGAGATGATCTGCGGCTGGGTAATCTCCTGCCACAGGCTGTGATAACGGTTGCGGATGCGCGGCGCCGTTTCGTAGATCGAGAAGCCCTCCGGTAGTTCGCCTTCTGCTTCCAGGTCGGCCAACCCGCCGGAGATGTTCTCGTTCATGATTTCCAGGTCTTGCAGGCGCAGAGTGGGTTCGAGCTTTTCGTGTACTTCGCTGGTTTCGGCGTCAACTAAGTAAGCCTGGAGCGTACCGGCATCACGCCGGAAAAGCGCATTGGATAACGAGCAGTCGCCCCAATACACCCCCGCCAGGTGAAGCTGGACGAGCAGCCCGGCCATGGCGTCTTGCAAATGGTTGAGATAGCCTTCCAGGCCGGGACGCTTGAAGAGCGTCAGGTAGGGCAGGGCGCGTTCCAGGTATTGGGTGATCAACATGCTGGCACTGCGCTCGGCAAATTCAACGTGCCCGACGGGGTTGACGACCGGCACGTGCAGGGCTTGCATGTCGCGCAGCGCGTTGTATTCCTTCTCGGCCACGTCCTTGGGCAGTTCCTTGATGGCATAAAGCATGCCGTTGTAATTTACAAATACGACGATATGGCGGGAAATGCCGCGTTCCACTTCCACCAGCCGCTGGCAGTGTTTCCCCCAGGAATCGAGCGGCTGGTCCCAGGGTAGGTCAAGGAAGTCTGGGTGCTCGGGGCGTAAGGAGATATTGAAGGCGAGGTCAGGCATCGGGGAATATTATAAACGGTAACAGGACATTGTAGGAAGTATACAGGATGTAGTAAGCAGGCTGTGAACGGTTATTCGTTATGCGTGAATCGAGAATCGTAAGCCGAGAATCGTGATTGGTGAGCAGTAACGAGTAACCAGTAATCAGGAAAAAGTTGGGGAACGCTGTAAGCGCATTCCTGGGTGCCTGGTCACTGGGTGACTCAGTGTCTGAACGTATCTGTAACCTGCTGTTTGTAATTTGCGTTTTCTCATCTCAAATCCCTAGTATAATGACCGTATGGAAAAAACACGCGACTGGATATTGGTAATTGGGGTATTGTTGATCTTGGGATTGGGGGTTTTTGTGGCCATCTCGGTGCTGGTCACGCTGAAAAATACGGCTGAGCAGGCAGTTGCCCCGGTCAATGCCTTGGGCACGCAGGCCGCCGAAATCCTCAACCCAACACCGACCATCCTGCCCGACCCGCAGACCATCGTGCACGATGTGCGCTCGCTGGCGCGCCTGGAAACCATCCAGTATACGATTGAAAAGGTGGTCACCGCCGAGACCGGTGGTGGAGAATTGGAATTCCTGTTTGGTGACCGCCTGCTGTTCGTCGCTCACGGAGAAGTGATCGCCGGGGTCGATCTGGCCGAACTCGACAGCGAAGATATGTGGGTGGAGAATGATACGCTATACGTACGTTTGCCCGCCGCCGAAATCTTCGTGGCTACATTAGACAACGACAAATCCTACGTATACGACCGTGACACGGGTATCTTTAATAAAGGTGACCAGAACCTGGAAACCAACGCCCGCCAGGTGGCCGAAGAAGAAATCCGCAAGGCCGCCCTGGAAGACGGCATCCTGGAGCAGGCCCAAACCAACGCCGAGAATTACTTGCTGCGTTTACTGCTCGATCTGGGCTACCCGCGTGTGATCTTCGTCGAGTCGGAAGAGTAATTTACAGAAAAGCCAAATAAGCCAGAGTTTCAGTATCAGGCTTATTTTTTGTTTAATTTCGAGGAATGGGAAAGCAGAAAACCTTTTAGCTTATTCAATCTCACCAAAATGCTTCAGCACACGCAAGGCTCGCAGCGTATTCCAACGGCTGGGGCCACCGGTTTGCTCCATGTCGAAATGCACCTGACCCGGGTGCTTGGCCTGCACCGGCCAGGTGTTGTCCTTGCGCCGTTTACCCTCCAAGACGTCCAGCGCATCCCGCATGCGGGGATCGTAAGCGACTCCGGCAGACTGGAAATAATCCAAGGCGCGCAGGATGTCATATTTCCAGCGCGATGGGTAAGAGAGCATCAACCATTTCTTGTCGATGATTTCCCCGCTGTGATCGGAACGGAATAACTTGTGCTTCAATAAAAAGGCTCGCGATCGTTCTGCCGCGGTTTGTAATTCCTCCAGCCGGTAGGTATAGCCATTGTTGGTATACTCAAGCATGCCTTCCAGCACGGAAATGGTGGAATGCATGGAGCTGTGTGTTGCCCCAATAGTGTTGGCATTACAATTAAAGCCGCCATCCGGCATGTGCTCTGCCAGCAGGAAATCGACGATGGATTTCAAATCATCTTCGTCCATCCTAAAATAGCTAGCATAGTTCAGGAACATGCCGTTCACGCACATGTCGCTTTTGCGTTCTGCGCCGATGGGCAGGATGCCGCCGTCGGGGCTTTTGAGGGTTTGGAGCACCTGGGTGAGCGATTGCCGGATGGCTTCGTTTTCTGGCGGGATGGCGAGGTTTTTCAAATCCAGAACAGTGTAGTGAGTGGAAATCCATTTCGGCTGGTAGAACTTCTGCCCCCAATGCCCGGCTTCCTTGCGGAAGCTCAGGAATCTGGCTCCCCAGCCTTCGGTAGCGATGCGTTCCCGCAAGTCTGGCCGTTCGGTTGCCAGCAAATCGCGGTGTACTTGATATTGGATCGAGACATCTCCTTCAAGCAGCCAGGTTATGCGTTGCTGATCTTCGATCATATTCATCACCATCGATCTGTAGCGTGCTATCGGGTTTTCTTCCACTCCGGGTTGCTGTAGCGTGTTTCGACCAGTTCTTCGGCGCGTTCCAGTTCGGCGAGGGCAAGTTCGGCCGGTACCAATTCCAGGTTCAAGGTTTGCTCGAAAGCCTGCGCCATGGCTTCGGCGGCTGCTTCCCAGGAGACGATCCGGCCCAGCACAGTTTCTACGGTGGTGGCGTGCTGCAAGAGGCGGGCGGCGGCGCGCTCGCGGGTTTCTGCGGAGGAGAAGACCAGTGCCTGGGTAATGCGGGTCAGGTCGCCGTACAGTGGCAGGGTGCCGTGCTGCAAGACACCAATCTTGCGGCGCGCCTGGGCACTGCCGACCAGCTTTTTGCCGTCCACGGTGATCTCGTAATTGGAAGGCACCTCGAAACACACCGGGCCTTGTGGATCACTGCTGGGGGCAACAAGCGGGTTTTCCTGCGCTTCTGCCGGTAGGCTGAGGATTTCCAACGTGCGCAGCAAGGCGCGCGACAGGCGCTGGTAGCTTTCCAGTACGCTGCCTGCCAGACGCGGTTCGTTTGCCGGGCCGGTCACGGAGTAGGTCAGTTCGTCTGTGTGCAGGATGGCGCGGCCGCCGGTAGCCCGCCGCACCACTTCCCAGCCGTGGGTGTAAAGGGCGTCCAGATCAGCATCACCGAGCGGTTGGCCGTAGCCCAGGGAGAGACAGGGTGGATCCCATGCGTATAGTCGTAACGTGGGCGGCACCAAACCTCCACCCGCCGTTTCAAGGATGGCCTCATCGACGGCCATGTTCCAGGACCCTTGTGCCGGGGCAGTTTTAATGAGACGCCATTGCGTGTGCGGAATAGTGGTCATGGCAGGTAAGGTTGGATGGCGGTGAGCAACTCGGCGGTTTGTTCGTCGGTAAGTGCGTCCAGCGGCGGGCGCAGCGGCCAGCGTGGGAACCCATAAACCTCGGACAGCAGCGCCTTGATCGAGGGCGGGTATAAACCGAACTGGTCGATGATCTCGCGGGCAGTGTCGATCTGGGCTTGTATCTCGGCGGTCGGCTTGCCGTCCTGGTGGGCATCCCAGATGGCGCGCAGTTGGGGCGAAGCTACATTGGCGTAGGCGGTGATACAGCCGCTGCCGCCGAAAGAGAGCGCCTGGCTGAGCACGCGGTCGCTGCCGACCAACACGGCGAAGTCAGTGTCCATGGCTTCTAATACCTGGCGGGTGTGCTCGATGTCCCCGGAAGAATCTTTGATGCCCACGAATTGATCCGGGAAGGCGGCGCGCAGGCGCTGCAAGAGTTCAATCGAGAAACTAACTCCGGAGACCTTGGGAATGTGATAGCCGAAGAGCGCGCCATCACTGGGTACCGCGGTGGAAAGCAGCGTTTCGAACCAACGGTATAAGCCGTCCTGGCTGGCGGTACGGTAATAATAGGGTGGTAAAACCATCACGCCGTCGAAACCCAGGTCGAAGGCGGTTTGGGTCAGGTCGCGCGATTCGGCCAGGCTGGGCGTACCCGTCCCGGCCAACAGCTTGAAGTCGGGGTGTGCTTGGCGAACCTCCAGGGCATGCTGCCAGATCTGTTCGCGTTCGGGCGGGGAAAAGGAAGTGCCTTCTCCAGTGGTGCCCAGCAGCAGCGCGCCGTGTGCACCGCGCTTTGCCAGGAAGTCCAGCAAGCCGGGGATAGCGGCGTAGTCTGGGGAGTAATCAGCTTTCAAGGGAGTGGCGGCGGCAACGTAAATACCGGCCAGGGAGTGGGTGGTCAAGTCTTCCTCCGATTTGCAGGTGTTTTAGGCCGAATTATAGCGCGGACAGGAAGCAAGGGGCAAGGTGCAGGATGTAAGATGTACGCAGATGACGGAGCTTTGTTTACAAAATGTGTGATTTGTGGGGAGACATTTAGCGGGCGATCTCTTGGCGGGTGCGCCAGGCACGGTAAGCGAACAGCAGCGGCAGAGTCAGCCACATCAGGCGACTCACCAAGCCATAGAAGACATGGTTGCTGGGCTGTGCCTGGATGGTGTCTTCCACCAGGGTAGTATTTTCATCGATCGGGGTGAAGGTGTGGCGGTGCTGCCAAAAGGCGAACGGGCCGGATTCTTGCGTATCAATGAAACCGTGCTGTGGGTCGACCTCGCTGTGTACGGCCCGCCAGTGAATAGGGATTGGCCCGAACCACATTGTGAAGTCGGCGAGCGAGCCTTCGCCCAACGGTTCGAGGTGATGGAATGCGACGAAGATCGGCGGTGGAGTGAGCATTTTGAGGGCGCGGCTATCGCTGTGGAAAGCGGCGATGTGTTCCAGTGGGGCATTGACCCGGAAGCGGTGGGTGAAGGTTTTCATAGTTTAGATAATATGCCGATTGCTGTTTTGTTCCTCGGTGGCAGCTAAAGCTGCACCGACGATATCTGTGTAATGAGCAGAATAAAATGATGTTGTTGCGGCTTTAGCCGCCGAGAGATAGCACTAATTCTTAAATCTCTACTTCCCCAACAAATCCCGCAGGGCAGGTTTTAATTGGGGGAACTGATATTCAAAGCCCAGCTTCTGCAGGCGCTCGGGATGTACTTTTTGCCCATCGACGACCACGGTAGCGACTTCGCCAAACATCAGCCGCAAGGCAAACCCTGGGACAGGGATGAAGCTGGGGCGTTTCATGATCTGGCCCAACACCTGGGCAAATTCCCGGTTGCGCTTGGGGTTGGGAGCAGTCAGGTTGAACGCGCCCTGGGCAGTCTCATTTTCCAGCAAGAAGCGAATGGCGTTGATTTCGTCGGCCATGTGAATCCAGGAGATGTATTGCTGTCCGTTGCCCATCGGGCCCCCAGCGAAGAGCTTGAAGGGCAGCAGCAGGCGGGTGAAGGCGCCGCCTTCCATTGAGAGCACCACACCGGTGCGAATCACGACCCGGCGCACGCCCAGCGCTTCGGCCGGTTTGGTGACCGCTTCCCATTGCTGGCATACGTCAGCCAGGAAATCGTTGGTTGGGCGGCTTTGCTCGTCCAGATTTTCGTCGCCGCGCGGGCCATAGTAGCCAATTGCCGAGGATTGCACCAGTACCTTGGGTTTGTTTTCGGCCGCGCGGATTGCTTCCAGGACGGCTTTACCGGCGTCCAACCTGCTTTGCACGATCAGCCGTTTGCGTTCGTCTGTCCAGGGGGTAGGGAAAAACCCTTCCCCGGCCAGGCTGGCCCCGGCCAGATTCACAATCCCGTAGGCGCCATCGGCCAGATGTCCCCATCCAGCGGCGGTTTTCGAATCCCAAGCGACAACCTGCGCGCCTGCGGGGATGCCCTGGGCGTTTTCGGGGTTGCGGCTCAGGATGATATCCTCATAACCATTGTCGATCAAATCCTGTGCCAGTTTGCTGCCGATCAATCCGGTTCCACCAGTAATAATGATCCGCATGGGTACTCCTTACTCGAGTCTAATTTATAAAATTTTGCCGGACTTTATCCAGCCAGGCGATGACCGGCTCGCCGCGTGCATCCAGATGTTGGGAAGCGGCCTGATAGTAGGCTTCGAAATACCCCTTGAGTGCTGCCGGAGGAATGTGGTAGTTTTTTCCGAAGCCTTCGAGCCATTCGATTTCTGGTTGGACGTAATTCATATCGCCCAAGGATAGGGCCGCAACAATGTCGTTAGAAAGATGATTGGTGGCGATCAAGATATCCTGGTAGTTCATCCCGGTATCTTGCAGCTCTTGCCATAACGTCGCTTCGATGTGTGGTTGCGCATTTAGAAAATTTTCTCGAGCCACTTTATAGGCCTTTGATGGAGACATACCACCGCTCATTGGTGGGTTGATGGTCAATATTTTTTCGGCGATTTCGGCAGCATGCTCCAGTCGCTCTCCCAGATAATAGCCCGGAATACGGTCGACCAGATAGGGGGTCTGGTTGAAGATCAGGCCGCCAAATGCAAGCGGCACATCCTCAGCCTGTAAAAAGCGTGCGACATCCAGCAAGGATGCGGCGGTATCTAACTGCATGGCGATAAAAACAACCAGTTCGGGATTGACCTTTTCAATGGTCGATTTGAGGCGATCTAGCGGCACATTTGCACCCAGATAAACCACCGGCCAACCGCGCTGTCTTAGTAACAAGGTGACTACCAGCGCCGAGAAAGTATGCTCTTCTCCCGGCGGGGTGCCGACAAGCACGCGTGCTCGTCGGGTGGGATTGGGGGTGGCAGCGATCAAGGCGTCCAGCCGCCGGATGGCCAAGGCAGAGGCAAAGTGCTCTTGCTGGACGGAGGCTCCGCCGCCGTACCACATCATTCCTACCTGTGATAAGCCTTTTTGCAACAATTCTATACATACGGTTTCGACCGGATAACGGGCAAAGGCCTGGGTAAGGATGTTCTCGGCAATCGGTTCGTCGAAGGCCATCACGGCGTCGATCCAGTGTTCGCGTAGTTCATCCAGCGTGGCACCGGATACCACACCGGCAAATTCCCGGCTGCTGTCCTGTATGCTGGATGGCATGGCGATCAGCGGGTCTTGGCCGTCTTTGCGCAGGGTCTCCCATAATTCGACCGCCCGGCTGATGCTCAAGCCCTCATCCTGGCGGGCGAGCAGCCATTTAAGCGTCTCGATATCGTATTGCGAATACAGGCGATGGCCACCTGCCGTGCGTTCGGGGGTAGGGAGACCGTAGCGGCGTTCCCAGGCGCGCAAAGTATCCGGCTTGATGCCGGTTTCCTGAACGACAACCTTGAGATTATAAGTGGGTATTTTGTTGATTCCGGTCATTGATTACCTCGTTAAAGCGAAAAAGCTGGCATTTTTTTTATGATATAGTTCTATAAGATAAATTATACCACTTCGCCCATATTTTGTAAAGGTTTTGAAATGTTTTTTGTATTTGATTGTTGATATTGAGATGCAATTTGCTGGTCTTTTTTGATGGGGATTACGGTAAAATTTAGCTATGCCGATCACGATATCTGACTTAATCAATCGCCCGCCAGTACCCACGCCGTGGGCGGATGGCGACCCTTTCCCATGGGATGATCCTGATTTCAGCGCCCGCATGCTGGCCGAACATCTTACCCAGGAACACGATATGGCGAGTCGTAAATTCAACCTCATCGACCGCCATGTGGAATTTATCCATACGCGCGTATTGGGCGGCAAATCTGCCCGCATCCTCGACCTGGGCTGCGGGCCGGGCCTGTACGCCAGCCGCCTGGCGCAGTTGGGACATCGCTGTGTAGGCATTGACTTCTCCCCGGCCTCAATTGCGTATGCCCAAGCGCATAACCCGGAGGGCAATACTTACATCGAAGCCGATTTGCGGACGGCGGAATTTGGTGAAGGGTATGACCTGGCAATGTTGATCTTTGGTGAATTCAACGTCTTCCCGATCTCCGAGGCGCGCACCATCCTGGAGAAAGCTTACCAGGCGCTGCGTCCGGGTGGGGCGCTGGTGCTGGAGCCGCATACCTACGCGGCCGTGGAGCAGATGGGCAAAGAGACGTCTTCCTGGTTCAGCGCCAAGACCGGCTTGTTCTCCGAACGCCCGCACGTATACCTGCTGGAAAATTACTGGCATGCCGAAGAAAAGGTGACTTCCAAACGCATGTACATCATCGATGCGGAGACCAGCGAAGTTGCTTTTTACAGCCAGGGTTTCCAGGCCTATACCAACGCAGATTACGAAAATTTGCTTACCGAGTGTGGCTTTGCCGATGTAGCCTTTTACCCGTCCCTGGCCGGCGGTCCGGCCGAAGGCCAGGTCACGCTGCTGGCGATCACGGCGCGTAAAGCGGCCTGAGATCAATTTGATTTACTGGCTTACCCGCCATAGTTGAAATTCTATTCAGGAGGAAATTATGCCTGACCCGCGCGTAACCAAACTTGCCCAAGTTCTGGTCAACTATTCATTGAATATTCAGCCCGGTGATGAGCTGGCAATCATGACCACTCCGGTTGCTGATGAACTTAATCTGGCTATTCTCAAGGAAGCCGTTTTGGCCGGTGCGCATGTGCTGACCAACAGCGAAACCATTGCAGCGGATGAGTTTTTCCTCAAGTATGCCAGTGATGCCCAACTCGATCACGTTTCACCAGTCTTCAAAATGATCGCTGAAAACTATGATGCTTACATTGAAATCATGGCTCCGACCAATACGCGCGGTCTTTCCGGCGTCGACCCTGAACGGATGGCGCGCAAGCAGCGGGCTACCGCACCCTACTTCCAGACCGCCATGCAGCGCGCTATGCGTGGTGAGTTCAAGCTCTGTATCACGCTCTACCCGACCAATGCTGGTGCTCAGGAAGC
The DNA here is from genome assembly GCA_016935415.1 of Anaerolineales bacterium. GTDB lineage: Bacteria > Chloroflexota > Anaerolineae > Anaerolineales > UBA11579 > JAFGRA01. The sequence goes on along the minus strand of JAFGRA010000361.1, from coordinate 14,626 downwards.
CGACATGAGCTTGACCGATTACGAGGATTTCGTCTACACTGCCGGACTGCTCGATCTGGTCGATCCGGTTGCGGCTTGGAAAGCAGAAGGTGAGCGCCAGGAGAAATTGGTGCGTTGGTTGGCCGGGAAAGACCAGGTGGTAATGAAAGGCGAGAACATCGATCTAACCTTGTCCATCGCCGAGCGCGGTTTCCTGAAAGCCTGTGGCAGGGAGAATTTCCCGGATGGTGAGATTTACACTTCTCCGGTCGAGACCTCGGTCAACGGCTGGGTGCGTTTCGGCTACCCGGCGATTTACAAAGGCCGCGAGGTCGAAGATATCGAATTGTGGCTCGAAGATGGCAAGATCGTCAAGGAAACGGCCTCCAAGGGACTCGATTTCCTGACCGGCTTGCTCAACACGGATGCCGCCTCGCGTTACCTGGGAGAGTGGGGCATCGGCACGAATTACCAAATCCAGAAATTCACCAAGAACATGCTCTTCGACGAAAAAATCGGCGGTACGTTCCACTTTGCAGTGGGCTATGGTTTCCCCGAAGCCGGTGGCAAGACCGAATCCGGCCTGCATTGGGATATGCTTTGCAATATGGCTGACAGCGAAGTGAGCGTCGATGGTGAGTTGTTCTATGAGAATGGCCGCTTTGTGATAGAGTGAGAAACGGAGTACGAGATTCGAGATGCGAGAATCGTGGGACTGGTAGCCAGGCACCGAGGCAACCAGCAATCAGGCACTCAGGATAAGCGTTATCGTGGTTCATGGTTACCTTTTTGATCGCTTGGAACTTTTCTCGAATATCGAATCACGATTCCCGCTTTACACCTCAAAAATCGGTTTGGCACTCTCCTGATTACCAAGTGCCAGATTACTGATCCCTAACAGCATCCTTTACCTCCTGCCCAATCGGTACTAGAATTACGCCTGCAACTAAACTAAACCAAAGGAATAAAATCCCATGCCCGACAACCGCCAGAACGCGCTCGATTACCTTCACACCAACCAGGATCGTTACCTGGAAGAATTGAAGGAATACTGCGCGATTGCCTCGATTTCCACCGGCAGCGAATCAACTGCCGGGATCCAACAGGCTGCCGAATGGACGGCTGAAAAACTCAAAGCCATCGGCTGCACCAACGTGCAGATCATCCCCTCTAAGGGACACCCTTTCGTGTATGGGGAGATCACCAGTGCCGGGCCGGACGCGCCCACGCTGTTGTTCTACGGCCACTACGACGTGCAGCCCGCCGACCCACTCGAATTGTGGGAAACCGGCCCATTCGAACCGACCGTACGCGGCGAGAACCTGTTTGGGCGCGGCGCTTCGGACATGAAGGGCCAGAACGCAGCCTGCATCAATGCTGTCGAAGCGACCATACAGGCCGAAGGTTTGGCCGTCAATGTCAAATTCCTGATCGAAGGTGAGGAAGAAGTTGGTTCGCCCAATATGCAGGCTTTCCTGGAAGCCAACAAAGACATGCTGGCCTGCGATGTGTCCATCAACCCCGATTCAGGCATGCTCGGCAAGGATGTCCCAACGATCAATTATGCTCTGCGCGGCCTGTCCTATTTCGAAATCCGCGTGCAAGGCCCGGCAATTGACCTGCACTCCGGTATGTTCGGCGGCACGGTGCTCAACCCGGCCAACGAGCTGGCCCGCCTGATCGGTGGCATGCACGATGAGAATGGCCGCATCACCTTGCCTGGATTCTACGACAGCGTGCGTGAGATGGACGCTGAAGAACGTGCCGAATTGGCACGTCTGCCGCGCACCGACGCCGACTTCCTTCAGCAGTCCGGTTCCCCGGTGCTGTGGGGCGAGGCTGGCTTTACCTCCATCGAGCGCGTCGGTGGCCGTCCCACCCTGGATGTGAACGGCTTCCTGTCTGGTTTCGTTGAACCCGGCCAGAAGACCGTGCTGCCCGCCAAAGCGATGGCAAAGATATCCACTCGCCTGGTGCCCGACCAGGACCCGGACGAAGTCTATAAGCAGATGGTGCAGTATATGGAAGCGAATGCCCGCCCCGGAATTACCTGGGAGGTCGAATATATGTCCGGTTCCCCGGCCTCGATCAGCGCGCGTGACTCCAAATATGCCAGGGCATTGGCGGCGGGCCTGGGAACTGTGTGGGGCAAGCGCCCGGTCTTTTACCGTGTGGGCGGCAGCGTTCCGGTAGTCGGCGATATGCAGCAGGCACTGGGTGTCGATTCGGTACTGACCGGTTTTGGCCTGCCTGACGATGCCATCCACTCTCCCAACGAGAAGATGCACCTGCCCACCTGGCGCAAGGGCACCGAAGCCCTAGTCCACATGCTTTTCAACCTGGCGTAATATCCAGTAAGAATCTATAGTGATATTTCGTCTTTCATTAGAGGTTACATGACAGAAGAAAAACTCCCCAATTACGGCGGCCAGGCACTCATCGAAGGGGTGATGATGCGTGGCGCCAAAAGCGTGGCGATTGCCATGCGTGCCCCGGATGGCAAGATCGTCGTCCATACCGAAGAACTCAAAGGCGCGGATCGCACCAAGATCGTCAAGCTGCCCTTCGTGCGCGGGTTGTATGCCCTGGGGGATGCACTCAGCCTGGGCATGCGCGCCCTCACCATGTCGGCCAATTTGCAGACCGACGAGGATGAAAAGATCGAAGGCCCGGCACTCTATGGCACGATCACGGTGTCGATGGCTTTTGCTATCGGTCTATTCATCTTGCTCCCCGGTGCGATTGGTGACCTGGTATCCAACTGGTTGTCGTTCAATGCCTGGTGGGGTAACCTGCTTGAAGGTGTGCTGCGCCTGCTGATCCTGATTGGCTACATCGGCGCGATCGGCCGCATGGAAGATATCGATCGCGTCTTTGGGTACCATGGTGCAGAACATAAGACCATCAACGCTTTCGAAGCCGGTGCCGAGCTTACCCCGGAGGTTGTTAGCGACCATTCGATCGTACACGCTCGCTGTGGTACGGCTTTCCTGCTCACCGTGGTGTTGTTCTCGATCATCTTTTTCAGCCTGCTGGGGCCATTGCCCTTCCTGCCTAAGATGCTGCTGCGAATCGTGATGATCTTCCCGATTGCCAGTTCGGCATATGAATACATCCGCTGGACGGCCAATCACCTCGATTCGGCTTTCGTGCGTGCCATTATCAAGCCTAACCTGGCCCTGCAAAGCATGACCACGCGTCCCCCCAGCCTGGAGATGATTGAAGTTGGCATCGCCGCTTTCAACGCCATGCGCGCCAAAGAAGTCGAGCTGGCCAGCCAGTAAGGGAGCGTGTTTAGTGGATACAGCCCCACATCTTGTGGGGCTTTTCCGTTGGCGAGCATTTCGTTTTTGAAAGCTGTGCGCTTATTGGATTCTCATCATTCGGTGGTATCATCAAAGCCGAATTTATACCGGATTGTATGTTATGGATGAATTAACCAGACCGATAGAACCACGGATTGAAGAACAACCCCTTCCCAGGAAGCACCCTTTTCTTACCTTTATCTGGGAGTTGATCCAGATTGTAGTCTTGGCTGTGGTGGCCTATTTTGGGATCAACTTCGTCACCGAGCGCATTCGCGTCGAATCGATCAGCATGGAACCGACCCTGCACGAAGGCAACTTCGTGATGGTGAACAAGCTGGCTTACCGCTGGGGTGAACCGGAGCACGGGGATGTGGTCGTCTTCAAGTACCCGCTCGATCCGGATGGCACCGCACCCTACATTAAGCGCATTGTTGGCCTGCCGGGGGACGTGGTGGTGATTGAAAATGGCCTGGTCATTGTCAATGACCAGGCCCTGGAAGAGCCTTATATCATGGAGGCACCGCGCTACGATGGCAAGTGGACGGTGCCGGAAGATTCATTGTTTGTATTGGGGGACAACCGCAACCGCTCGTCGGATTCACGCATTTGGGGCATGGTGCCTTATGAGAACGTGATCGGCAAGGCGCTGTTCATCTACTGGCCGCCGGAGAACTGGCGCTTGTTCCACAGCAATGAAATGCACGCCGCCGTGCCTTAATTGGCTTTATTGCAATACTCGATAAATTTTATGCCGTACCTGGTGAAAGGTACGGCATTTTTTGTATCGCATATTATTCGAGTGTAGAAAGGAGAGAGATGGAGAAAGAATCTTATTTTTCCCCTCACCCGCCAGCCAAGAGGCTGGCACCCTCTCCCACTGGGAGAGGGTAAATCATATCTTGCCTTTCGTTTACTGCGAGGGTGAGGGAAATAGTTTATCTTTTGGTAAATGCTCATCCTCCGATCTTAAGATGTTTCTCTATGGCTGTTGCCAGATGGTTGGCGCGTTGATATCGCGGTTGTCGAAGATCAGGTTGGCGTGCTGTTTCGGCTGGCAGGTCTCTAGATACAACTGCTGGCCGGGGACGTAGCGGGTCAGGTTGCGGGCGCGCACGTCCGGGTCGGGGCCGTACTCGGCCACATGGCGCTGCACGGCGCGTTCGGTCATGGTCTCAAAGTCGATGTCGACGAAGATCTTATAATCCCAATAGTCGAGCAATTCCGGGCGCAACAGAAACACGCCGTCGAAGAGCAAAATGGCATCTTCGGGGGCATGCTCCAGGGGATATTCCTTGAGGCGATCGGTTTCATGGTCGAAGCAGCCCCGTTGATATTGACGGATTCCGGTCGGGCCGAGCGGTTCCAGCAGCAGCTTTCTGACCGCTTCATAATTGAACGAATCGTAGAAATATCCTTCAGGGGAGCCGCGCCCGCGTTGGTAACGAATTTCGCGCGGGTTGTGGAAATAATCGACCGAGGCGCGGATGGCCGGGCGGCCGCGCGTTTGCAGCAAAGGGGCGAGTTCGTCGGCCAGGGTAGTCTTTCCGGCCGCATCCACGCCGTCGAGGGCGACGCGCAGTGGGTGCGGGCAGGCGATTCGGACCAGGATGTCGGCCAGTTGGGCCAGCACGATATCCCTTTGTCCGGCAGATTGGTCAACAGTTTTCATCGCAGATTTTATGCGCGTTTATCCAGGCTGCGCAGGTCTGCTTCCAGGGTATGCAGGTCGACGCGGGCGGTCATGTCCAGTGAGAGTGGGGTGACCGCCACCACGCGCTTGCTCAGGATGGCGTACACGTCCGAATCTTCGGGAAAGAGCGCCGGGTCGGTCTTCATAGCATATCCAACGGTGCCGGCTTCTTCCCACGAAGTGCGCTCCGGCCGCAGCGGTTGGTAATAGCGGATTGGGGAGAGGCGAGTGATCGCCCAGGGTGTTTGTGGGGTAGCGTCCGCAGGGACTTCGATCTTTAGTAAACGGATATCTGGGTCGAGGCGGCTGTCCAGATAGAGTCTGGCGAAATATGTGGTGAAATGGGCCGAGGCGCAAAAGTCGATCTCTTTGGAATAGGATAAGTGGTAGCGGCTTTCGGTTTCCAAAGAGATGGCGATGGCAGGGATGCCATGCGAAGCGCCTTCCATTGCCGCGCCGACCGTGCCTGAAACGGTGATGCCCGGCCCCAGGTTAGAGCCGTAGTTGATGCCCGATACCACCAGATCTGGTTTTTGAGGCATGATTTCCATAATGGCGTGCTGGACGGCCTGGGCAGGCGTGCCGCCAACGGCATAAACCGTCCAATCCTGGCCGTGTACGTTCAGGGTTTGGGCACGAATAATGCCGTCGGAGGTGGAGGGCATCGAGCGTCCGGTGCCGGATGACTGCTCGCGCGGGGCGACCACCCACACATAACCGATACTGGACAAAGCTTCCGCCGCGGCCCACAGGCCGGGGGAATCGATGCCATCATCATTTGTCAAAAGAATTTGTAATTTTTCGGCGTCCACAAGTAACTCCACTGATTGACTTGGTAAGGATGAATACGGTTAATTGTACCAATCTTCTCTTTGTTTGTAGTTTGTGTACAAAATTGCATATTAGGGAAAATGTCTTTATAATACGATTATAGTATCTGGATTATTTACGAGGTGGAGGTAGACATGCGTAAGGCTGGGAAATTCTATATGTTGGCAGGGCTGGCCTTGCTTTTCTCGATTTTGATGGTTAGCTGCGGCGGTGCCGCCCCGGAGGAGTTGGTGGTTACTTACGTGGCGCAGACCGAAGCGGCATATACGGCCACCAATACGCTTTTACCAACTGCTACGATCACACAGACACCTGTTCCAACGATCACACAGACACCGGCACCCACGAACACACCGACCGAGGTCGTGGCGATGGCTGCCATCCAGATCGAAGAAGTCGAGCTGCGCTCCGGCCCAAGCCCGGACTATGGCCTGGTGGCAGTGGTGAGCAAGGGGGAAGCCCTGCAAGTGATCGGCCAGCTTGAGCAATGTAGCTGGCTGCTGGTCGAATTGCCGGATGGTGAACAAGCCTGGTTATTAGGGCTATTTGCTGAAGTACAGCCCGCTTGCGATCTGATCGCGGTGGCTGAAGCGCCTGCTGAACCAACGGCCGTCGCGGTAGCGGAAGGCACACCTTCACCCGAAGATCTAAAAGTGAAAGGCTCGCATCAAGTATATGTGAATAATAAAACGGGAGATAATGTCACCATTGTCATGAAAGGCCCGGCAGAGTATACCTTTAACATTCCGCCTGGCAACTGGCAATCGATCTGGGTGTTGCCGGGGCGTTACCGGTTTGAACTCACGGCTTGCGGTGAATTCGAAACGTTCTCCCACCAGATCAATTCAAAGTGGTACTTCGATCTTAAGTGCGATGAATAGCATTGGGATCAATGCCCCACGCTTTTCGTGCAATCCGGACTGAACAGAATGGTGAGGTTGTAGCCGCTTGAACTGGCCGCTTCGCCAAACTGAAAATCAATGGGTGCTGAAGCTCCCGCTGCGATAGTCCGGCTAACCCCACCTTTCCAACTGGCGGTCACTTCCGTAGGCGTCTGGTTGTCTTTCTGATCCCAAATCGCATCACTGCTTAATTCGATCTTGTCCAGGTGGTCGTTGCTTGCAGGCCAAACTAAGTTAAGTTCAGAAATTGTTATAGGGGAAGAACTACCGTTGTTGATTACCCAGCCAATGATTTGCCCATCTACGGAGAAGCTGCTGATCGAGATATGATTGCAGAAGTTATCCGCAGTTGGGGTAGGCGGTACCGGCGTATGGGTAGCGGTTGGCGGGGGGGCAGTGTTGGTTGGTGGAATGGCCGTATTGGTGTGGGTGGCCGTGGCGGCAATCAATTGGGTCGCGGTTGGCGTTGGTGAAGAAGTGCCAACTGTAGGAGAAGCCCCAGCCGTCGGTGATGGGCCAATTGTAGGAGAAGGACCGATTGTAGCTGAAGCAGACGCGGTCGGAGAAGGGCCAAAAGTGGGGGTAAGCGAAGGCCCGGGTGAAAAGGTAAGTGTGGGCGGCATCGTGGATTCTGGGGGGGGCGTCTCCAGCGCGGGGATGGAGGCATCAGTTTGGTCAGGCTGTGAAGCGACAGCATTCTGTGAAGGCAGCGGTGTTTGCAAGATCGTATTGATAAAAGCCATCCGGGCAGCGACATCGGCTTGGGGATCGTCGTCCAGGATGATATCGGCGATGATGTCCATGCTCACTGGGGCAAGCGGCTCGGCTCGCAAATCCGCGCTGTAATCTGCCCGAGCAGCAGCGTGCAGATCGATATACAGCTTGTGCATGGAGGAATCGAGCAGTATGAGTTGTGGCAAAAAGATCAGACTAAGCGCAAAGAGACCGATTATGAAGATGAAAAACAAGAACAGGTCCGCGCGACTTCTTTTCGGCTCGAGGATTTTCCAACCGCGTTTCATCGTTGTACCGTTTGCTTGTCCGAATCATCCAACATTGAAATGAATGCCGTGACCACTTTGGGGTCGAACAAGATACCCCTGTTCTTGATGAGGTAGTCGCGCACCTTGGCTTCCGGCCAGCGGAGCCGGTATGGACGGTCGGACCTGAGCGCATCCCACACGTCTACCACGGCAAAGATACGCGCCGCCAGGGGAATTTGCTCACCTTTCAAGCCGCGTGGGTAGCCGGAGCCGTCCCAGCGCTCATGATGGTAAAGCGGAATATCCAATGCCGGGCGCAGGTAACTGATCTTTGACAACATGTCATAAGCGTAGATCGGATGGTTGCGCATGATATCCCATTCGGCATCGGTGAGACTATCCGGCTTCAGCAAGATATCGTCCGGTATGCCCATCTTGCCGATGTCGTGCAGCATCGCGCCGCGCCGGATATGAATGAGCTGACCGTTCTGGATGCCTATACTTTGAGCAAGGCGCATCGTCATATTGGCGACCCGCACGGCATGGCCTTCGGTTTCTTTGTCACGCAACTCCAGCGCTTTAGCCCAACCGAACAAGGTGCTGTCATAAGCTTCCAGGATCTCCAATCTCGAATTGCGCAGATTTTCGACCATGGTATTGAATGATTCGGTCAATATGGTAACTTCGTCCTTGCCGACCGGTTTCACTTTTGTAGTCAAGTCGCCCTTGGCAACTTTGGTGGAGGCTTTCACCAGGGTCGAGATCGGCCGTGAAATGTTGTTCGCCAGGGCCATGCCCATCAAAGTGATCATAAGCAGGGCAATGGTCGCGTAGAGCAAGATTTGCAAACGGGTCACACTACTGGCGTGCACCAGGAAAGTTTCTGGCAAAGAGATGCCGATCAACCCCAGGTCCAGGCCACTGCGCACTTCCCATGGCCCCAGGATCTCAGAGTATTCGATATTGGCAACTTCGAGAGATCGGACGTTGCTGGTTGTGTTTTGGTGGTCGATGACCTCGGCGGCGGTTTCTGGGACGAACTGCTGGGGATTATAAAAGGTGCTCTTCATCGGCTGCCCGTCGAAGTCGTACAACGTAACCTGGGTGAGTGTTTCCTGGCGAACTTGGTTGGCAATCGAATCCAGCGTTTTTCCTACCAGGATCACGCCGACGAGATTACCGTTATGGTATACCGGTCCGGTGACGTAGAAATAACCTTGCTGCTCCGAGCGGATTACCCCGGCGTACTTGTCGCCAAGGTTATCTAGGTATTGGTTGAACACTTTCTGAACGAAAGCGTGGGTTTCGAACGCAGTCCAGGGTTCTTGGGAAAACTCATAGTCTTCAACGTTTCCCCCGGTGCGATGGTGTAATGAAAGCAGCAGGTGCCCACTGCTATCCAGGATTTCTACAGCTTCTTCGCCCTGATTGGTGACGACCGGATAGGCTAACTCGCGGATGCGGTTGGCGTCTCCTCGCTGAATAGCTTCACCTAACTCTTCGGTAAAGGCTAACATGCGCAGGGTTTCCAGTAACCTGGATTCCTCCCTGACCATCCATTCCGCGCCGAGTTTACCAGCTTCGACCAATTGGTTGTGGAAACGCTCTTCGGTGGTGTCGAACATAAGCCTGGTTACGATATATGAAACCCCCATTGCAAGCACGAACGCTAACACCAGGTAGGGTATGGTGATTTTGAAACGTAGTGGCAACCAGACGCGCGATGATTTTGGCATGAAGATACCTGAATAATAAATAAACTTACTGCTATAGTATAAAACAAAGCTGTTGTTAGAAATGAAAACTATTCCATTACTAAGGAATCTGTAAGTTCTCCCCCGGTTTTTTCCGTCTAGGGGAGCGCTCTGGCCCAATCTCCGCCCAGTTTGAGCTCAATATCAACGCGACTGTTGGGGTCGTAGTCGTGCTGGATGTTGTTTGGGTTGACGCCCATTTCGTCCACCAGGAACTGCAAGGTGTAAGGTTTCCCGGAATGGTCGATCACTGTGGTCTGGCCGTATCCGGTTTCTGCGCTGGTGATTTCGGCCACATTCGCACCGATGTCGCGCAGGTAATCGGCGGTTTGCTCGCCCAGGCTGCCGTTCGAGGTGCCGTTCTGGATGGAAATCGAAGCGAATTCCAATTCCATGCGTTTTTGGGCATCGCCTGGCGTCATCGGGGCATACGGGCCGGAGGTCGCGAAGATCTCATCGCGCAGGGTGCGGATGCGGTCGGGGATAGGAATCAGGATCGAGAGTTGGTCGGGTGAGGTGCCAAAGGTAACGTAGCGCTGGTCGATGATGCCAGTCTTGATATCCTCTTTGGGTATCTGGCTGGCGAGCACGGCCAACTTGATGACATCTTCGAGTGAAAGGTTGGTGTCGATCCCTGAAGAGAGTTCGGCGTAGATCTCCGGCGCGTTGGCGATCAGGTCGGGCAGCATGTTGAAATTGATGATGCGGTCACGGATCGCTAAAATGACCTGCTGCTGGCGAGCGGCGCGGTCGAAATCGCCGTTTTCGGTATAGCGGTTGCGGGCATAGGCCAGTACCAAATCGCCGGGCAGAGTTTGCACGCCGGGCTGTAAGTAGCGGGGCTGCTTTGGCCCGACCGGGTCGACCTTGATGGCGTAAGGGATATCCATCTTCAAGCCGCCCATCATGTCGATGAAACGCTCGAAGGCTTCGAAATCGACCTGGGCATAATAGTCAATGGGTACACCGATGGTCTGTTCGACAGTTTTCATGGCCAGGGCCGGGCCGCCACCGGGGACTTTGTAGGCTTCCCCGTAATAATAGGCCGTGTTGATCTTGCCGGGATTGAAACCGGGAATGACAGCCCATAGGTCGCGCGGGATCGACAGCATCCCGGCAGTTTTGGTGATCGGGTCAACGGAAAGCAGGATCATCGTATCCGTACGCGAAGCGCTGCTGCCTGCTTCCCAGTCGCGGTAGTCGAGGCCCATCAGCAATACGGTGACACGGTCAGAGCCGTTCCAGGATTCAGGCATGGGCATGCCTTCGGGAAATTCACCAAAGAGGGTAGTGTCCTGTTGGGTGGGGACGACTTCTGGGTTGTCCCCTCCATCTGCTTTAGTTTTGGGCGAGAATAACTTCCACCCTGCGCTGGCACCACTCTCACCGATATCGTGCATACTGTTGAATGAAGTCGGCACAAAAATGACGGCATAGATCAGGAATACCACACCAGCAGCCAGGATGGCTTTGAGGTTTGGCGGGGGGATTTTGATCTTGGGAGGTTTGCGCTTTTGCATATGGGCCTTTAGGGTATCGGCGTTTCGGTTGGCGTAGTGGCCGGAGGAGCGGTGGTGGCGGTGGCCGTGAAAGTTGGTGTGGTTGGTTGGATGGTGCTGGTGAAAGTTGGCGTCGAAGCAGGCAACGTGTTGGTGATCGTGGGGGTAAGCGTGAACGTCGCCGTCACGCCGCCCGGCGTATTGGTTAGGGTGGGCGTAGAGGTGAGTGGCGTAACCGCAGTGGTGCCCGCCGACAGTGTGGGGGACGGGGTCAGGGTGATGGCGAGGGTCGGAGTTTCTGAGGCAGTCGTTTCCGGTGTTGGGGAGGGTGTTTCCGCCAGACACGCTTCAAGGGCATTATTGGCGGCAGTTTGCATGCTGGCGTCATTGCCGGCGTTGAAGACCACCAGGTATTGGTCGTAAGCTGCGCACCAGTCTTCTTTATCGGCGAGCTGCTCGGCGTAATGCACCAGGGATTGGTAATAGCGCGACCAGGCTGAAATCCCGGAGATGTCGCGCAAGTTGGGGGCGGCTCCGGCGACCTGCCCGTAATATTGGGCGGCAATGTCCGGGTAGGCGTACCAGAAGCTGTTGCCCTGTAAATACAGGCGTGCCCAGCCGCGGTAGATATCCGCCTGGCGGTCGAGGGGGCCGATGTGTTCGGCCAGCGAAAGATCGTACAAGCCGCCTTCCAGGTTGCCGTCCTTGATGATCTTGTTAACGCCGCGGTTACGCAAGGCCAGGTAGAGCATGCCATCGACTTCGACGAAACGGTAATTGGGGTCGGACTTGCGCAGTGCCAGCAAGGTATCGATGGCTGGGTTCCAGTCACTGGCGCGCACCAGTTGCTGGGCGCTGTTGAATAATTCTTCAATTGGGCGTGGGTCTTCAGTAGGGGTAGGGGTAACGGTGGCCGGGGGCGGCGTGGGCGTGGCGGTGATGTCCAACAGCAGCATGATTTCCACCCAGCGATCGGCCGCGTCCGAGAATTCTGGGTCCTGGCTAAAAATGTATTCGAATCGCTGCAAGGCCAGGGTATAGCGTTCTTCTGCCAGGTCTTGCAAGCCGAGTTGGTATTGTTCTTGGAGATAGTCCTGAGCGGTGGCGGTCTGCTCGGCGACGAAAGCGGTCTCGCCGCTGCGGTATCCGTAGTAGCCGCTGGCAACGGTGATTGTGATCAGTGCGGCGATCAGGGCCAGCACGACCAACAGCCATTGGAAGCAGGATTTTGGAACGCCCTTTTTGGGCGGAAGGGGCTTGCTGGGTATGGGTTTGGATCGAGTTGGTTTTCTGGGACTGCCAACGCGGGCGGTGCGGGTCGCATCGGGGTCGGGCTGGTTTATCGGCGTGGCCCGGGTTTCATCCTGTGGTTCAGGGGGTTTTTGGGATGGTTTGGTGGAACCAAGCTCCTGGCGCGGTTGGGAATCCGGCGCGTGACCATCACCGCGGTGTGGGCGGTTGCGCATGGGCAGGGTTTCGTCCAACTCATTCTTTGACATATGTCTTTAGTGCGTGCACAAATTATGCCGACTCAGCATAATTTTACTCGGTTTCGTTCTTTTCCGCGTTAAGGCCAGATGAATTTATCTTGTGCGCTCAGTGTAAATGCGCACAAGAAATTGGAATAGGAGGATGTGCACACGCGCATCTACTAAAGAACTGACCGTTCATGACCTCGAAAATATTCTAAAAACTAACGGTCAGTTATCATATAAACGAAGGAAATGCCGAAAAAGTTCCCGGTGCAGGGGTAATCAGGCTTCTTTCTGAGGCTCAGGCAGGTTCTTCAGGTGCTGGAGGATGCCCGCCAGGTCGTGCACGTCATCGGCCAGGATGTTCGCCCCGGCGAGTATATTCTGCAACTCGGCCGGTAGGTCAACGGTTTGGGGCCGATAGAGGATCAGGGGAATATGATCCTGGGCGGCTTCTTCCAATTCCAGGTGCACCTGGGGGGAATGAAGGGCGTTTTTGGTCAACAGGATAACCTGGGCATTCGGGCTTTTCATTTTCTTGAGCGAGGGATAGATCGGTGGCCCCATTTGGGCGCGGATCAGGGAGATCGTGCGGCCGACTTTGTTTTTGCTTGAAGCCTGCACGGTGATGTGGCCCTTCTCGGCCAGTTCGAGAAAGATCTGCACGCCGATCTGGTCGCGCAGGCGCAGGATACCGGCTCCGCCATGCCCGAAAATACGCCCGACCAGGCGTGGCGGTATGCTGATCGTAGCGCTGTACTTGACGGGAGAAGCTGTATATCCGGCCGCGTTCAGACCGGCGATCAGTTCATCGGCCAGTGGACGGTCTTTGTAATCGAAAGTTGCGAAGATGTTTTGCATGATTTGCTCGATGTGAATGTTGTGGGCGAGTAATGTGTGCTAATTATAGTCGATTGGAACGGGATGAACAGTGATGAGTAATTAGGCACCAGGGGATAACGCGCAGCGTTATCCGATATTTGAGAATCGTGGGGCGTGAGTTGTGTTGTAGGCGGCTTTAGCCGCCGAGGACACGAGCTACAAAAAGCGTGGGTCAAGAGCATGACTGGTGACTAGTGATTAGGTGCCGAGGGGGATACGTGAGAATCGTGAAACGAAAAAGGTGACGAACATCATTAAATCCACATTGTCATCAGCAATTTGTAATTTGTATTGGTAACTCGCAGAGTTGCCTGCATCTTGCATCTTGCCCTGTGCTATCATAGAACCAACCATGAACGACTCTGCGATCATCACGATTGGGACGGCTGCCCCAGGCGGCGTATATCTGCTGCGCATCCGTGTGATGGCAGATTTGCAAGTACGTTTTGGATGTTTCAACAACGGTAGTCCGGTGAGTCTGACGACCGGGGAGTATTGCTATTTAGGCTCGGCGTTGGCGCGCGGCCAGACACCACGCCTAGGGCAGCGGGTGGTGCGGCATGCCACGCGCACCGGCGCGCAGCCTCCGCACGCCATTCGCCCGGCGCTGTTGGCGCATCTTGAAATTTTGGGGCTGGAGGGGGGGCGGCTGCTGCCCAGGCAGGCCAAGAAAACATTCTGGCATATCGACTATTTGCTGGATTGCCTGGAGGCGGAAATCGTCAACATTTATTTGATCCCGACCTCCGATGCAATTGAAAGTGCGTTAGCCGGTTTCCTGGAAGCACAGCCGGAAACAGAGGTCATCGCCAAGGGGCTGGGCGCGAGCGACGCCGCCGGGTACACCCACCTGCTGCGGGTGAACGCCGCCGAAGATTGGTGGATGGAAAGCATAAAGCGCCTTCTTAAGCAAGTCGCTTAGTGACTTGCCGCGGGACTAAAGAATTTTCTGGTAGGATTCAGGCAGATGCTGAGATCAAAAATGCAGAAGAATAGACGCGTAATCCTCTTTTTGTTGCTGGCTGGCATGTTGCTGGTGAGCGCCTGCCAGGAAGGCGCCGATGCCCCGGTGTCTATTCCGCTGGCAACGCAGACGCCCTTGCCACTTGAACCAACTTCTACATCGACCGACGCGTCACCCACCGCCACACCGGAGAATCCACCAACGGTTTCGGTGCCCTCATCAACCCCGGCATTGAACGTGCGCGTACAGGAAGATTTCAATGGCGAGCAAACTTGTATGGAAACTTTCGAGCAGGTTGAAGGCCGCGGCGGGATTGTGGATGGCGCTTACCAGCTTCAAGTTGGGGCGGCCGATGCGATCGT
>JAFGRA010000360.1 GCA_016935415.1 Anaerolineales bacterium | reverse complement strand
TTCCCGTGGTCGATGTGTCCCATCGTCCCGACGTTCAGGTGCGGCTTATCGCGTACAAATTTTTCCTTACCCATGTATCTTCATCTCCTTCAATCATGACATTTGAAAGATGTGTAATTCGAGAGCCCTCAATGGGATTTGAACCCATGACCTCATTCTTACCAAGAATGTGCTCTACCGCCTGAGCTATGAGGGCTAATTACACACGACTAAGCCGAGGTTTTTAAACGCTCGGCTCTAGTCTGAGTGGGCGGAGAAGGATTCGAACCTCCGAAGTCATCTGACAACTGATTTACAGTCAGTCCCCTTTGGCCGCTTGGGTATCCGCCCGGGTTAGAATGTTTATCGTAGCTCCGTTGTGGGCTGGCAAGCAGGGCCGGGTCTCCAGCCATGCTCACTAACCTGCAACGGAAGCCGACGATGGGATTCGAACCCATGACAGCTCGCTTACAAGGCGAGTGCTCTGCCAACTGAGCTACGTCGGCGTATTCTATTATTAAAAACGCCCGTTAAAGCGCAAGGCATTATACCAGACGGCTTGTGCTTATACAAGGTTTGTATTTGAATAGAATCCGAATTTTAAACGTACGAGGCGGGAGTCTATCAGAGTTTTTTACGCGCGTCAATATTACTGGTCGTGATTTCCACAAAAATTCACGTTCTGGCTCTGCTTGATTGCTTTTTCAGGCTTCTTCCACTAATATAGAACCCTCGAATTCATGCAAGGCGGTGCACGTGGAAACTTCGCAAACCTCAAAACGCCATTGGCTGGCAGGTCACCTACCGTTTTTTTATGGTTGGATGATCGTTCCGATTTCGGTCGTAACGCTCCTGGCAACCAGCCCGGGCCAGACCTTCCTGGTATCCGTTTTTAACCCTTATTTTCGCGAGACTTTCAACCTTAGTTTGAGCCAATTATCGGCGGCTTATATGGGTGGGACGTTGTTGGCAGCAATTCCCCAGCCGTTCCTGGGTACTTTAATGCATAAGTGGGGCATCCGGCGGCTGACATTGATCAGTTTGCTGATGCTGGGGCTGACCTGCCTGTTCACTTCCCAGGCCCGCAATCTGTTCATGCTCTTCCTGGCGTTCTTTTTTCTGCGTACTTTTGGGCAGGGTGCGCTGACACTGCTTTCTAGCAATATGCTGGCGATGTGGTTCCGCACCCGCCTGGGAACGGTGTCGGGGATCACGGGGGTGCTCAATTATGTGTTTGTGGGCGTTGAGCCGGTTGGCTGCCTGGGTAGATTTTTCGAGGTTGCGGCTGGCGATGAAGATGTGCCAGTCTGTTGATTGTGCGATCACACGCGCACATTCGTAGCCCAGGCCGGAATTTCCGCCGGTAATCAGGGCGATTTGTTCAGTTGTATTGGTTCCTCGCTTGGGATTCGATCCCTAGTAATAATAAGGTCAGGGCGGATAAGAGTTCTTTCGAAAAGTCAATCTGGAAGATTTGCAGATCGGGACGCTCGAGCAAGGGCCTGACGACCGGGGCTGGTTCGGCCATGCTCTGGATGCCGATCACCAGGGCGTACAGTTGCAAGAATAGATGCGGACCTTGTCCGGGTTTCAGGAATGGCAGGCAGGTTTCGGTCAGTTGGCCGGTGTGCAGCAGGCGCATACTCAGCATCTGTTTAAAAGCCAGCGCGGCAGTTGCGTCGATGTTGCGTTCCAGGATGCTGTGCGTGATCGACATCAGCCGCGTCAAGATCGGGTAGTGGGAGAGCGTTTCGCCCACCAGGGTGGTGAATTCTGCTGTCGTGCAGGCATCTTGGGCGACGGCCAGCTTTCCTAATCGGGCGTCGATTTCATCGAACCACTGCTCCAACACGCGCGTGTACAGCGCCAGGAACAAGGCTTCTTTGGTCTTGAAGTATAGATACAGCGTTCCTTTGGCAACTTTTGCTTGTTGTGCGATCTCATCCATGCTGATGACCTCGTAGGCCGCCTCGGTGAAGCGTTTTTCGGCCGCGTCGAGCATAGTCTGGCGGCGCTGCTCTTTTTGGGAATCGGTGACGGCGCGTTTTCTTTCCATGGAGTCTCCTTGTAAATGACTTGCGGTCAATTGTAAATGACTTCGGGTCATTTGTAAAGGCGTCTTGTGTTATAATTTAGATTAATAAGAATCTGGAACCTGAGTAAGTTTTCAGGGTAACCTAAGAAGTATTGGAGAAATCAACTAGAAATATTTACAATGATGGTATCGTTCCATCACAATAGGGGGACGGTTGGTTGAGATAGATCGAAGGTTTCGTAATGCCTTTCCCAACTTAGCGGGAGCTTCTTAGGATTTGGTGCGATTTTGCCCAAATCTTTTTGCTTTTCCCTGTAATGCATAAATGGTTCCGGTTGGATGTGTGTGATCTGATCGGAAATTTTTGGTTTCCAGAAAATAATAGATAAGGAGGTTTATCGCTTTGGTTAAAGTAGAACTTAGAAATGGTGAATCGCAGCAACAATTGCTCCGTCGATTTAAGAAAGTTGTGTCTCGCAGTGGCATCAAGAGTGCAGTGCGCAAAAAGCGCTGGTTCGTCTCGAAGAATGAGCAGCGCCGGTTGGCAAAGAAAAAAGCCATCCGCCGCATGAAGATCCGCCAGCATAAGAAAAGCACCCGCAGCAGGAGGTACTAGAAAGAGTATCGTATGAGTACTTCACAAGACACATTTTCGAAAGGCGATTGGATCGTCCATGCCAATTATGGGATTGGACAAATCAAAGGTAAAGAAACAAAAGTTTTGGAGCAAGAAAAACAGGCTTTTTACCGGGTGAAGACCTTCAATGGTATTTACTGGCTGCCGGTTGAGCATGTGGATGTAGACCACATTCGCCCGGTAGCCTCCAAACGTCAGATGAAACGTGCCCTTACGCTGATCAGGAAGCCACCCGCTGAATTGCCTGATAACCATCGTTCTCGGAAAAAAGAAATCTCTGAGACGTTTCAAGACCTGTCCTTGAGTAAAAAAGCGCGCATGATTCGCGATCTGCATGGCAAACGGGTCTCCTCCCGCTTGAATTTTAGCGAGGGAGACGCGTTCGAGAAAATGAAAAAACAGTTTTTGAATGAATGGTCGATAGTCCGTGCTGAAGACCGAGCCACGCTGGAAAAGAAGCTCCAACAGGCCCTGAAAACCAGTATCGCGAAAAGCTCGAATGGTGACGACTGAGCCACGTATTGGATTGGAGCACAATCAAGATCAAAAACGAGTGTGATAACGTCACGGTTTGATGATTCCCTGCCCGGATGAGGATAAGCAAACCGCGTTGCGCTAACCGGCAATTGGTTCGATTTGTTGTAAAAGCAGCAAAGTACCTGGAACCATTTGCCGGTTGGCGTTTTTTGTAAACTTAACAATAGAGGAAGGATAACTATGTCGACCCAACGCCAGAAAGATATTCGCCGCCGCAAACGGCGCAAGAAACGCCTGGGTAAGCTCAAGCAGCAACTGGCAGAAGCCAAAACGCTGCGCGAACGCCAACGTCTGATCGCCCTGATCCGCAAACGCCAGCCGGCCTTCGAGCCTGCTGAGGAGTAAAGCCAACCCGGAAGGGAAGCCTTTTAGTCGTTTGACCAATCGCGGGTATTTTTTAGGGGGATTCCCATCCCATCTAACGCTGGATTCATTGTTATAATCCCCTAAATCCGACCCGATTGCGGGAAACAACAGCAGGAGAAGCCCGAATGAAAAAATTGGTGAGCCGTATAAATATCTCTGTGTTGCTGCTGGCGCTGCTCTTGTTCGTGATTGCTCTGGTACCGCGCATCTTGGAAATTGGCGGCTACCTGACCGTCGATGAAAGCCTATGGCACATCCGCTCGCTCAATTTCTGGGACGCCCTGCTGGACGGCAATTTCGGCGGCACTTACCAGATGACGCATCCCAATGTAATCACCATGTGGATCGTCGGGTTCACCTTCAAGGTTGCTAACAAGATCAGCTTCGATGTCTATAACGGCGTAGATTGGATCATACTCGGCCGCTTTGCGGTTGGCGTGCTGACCGCCATTGGCTGTGTGGTCTTGTTCTACCTGCTCAACCAGGTGCTGCGCGTCGGACAGAGCTTCATCATTTGCACGATCATTGCCCTGGACCCGTTCGTGCTGGCCTACACGCGCGCCGTGCATGTGCATGCTGTGTCGGCTACCTTCATCATACTGTCTTTCGTTGCCTTGCTGGTAGCATTTTCTAAAGAAAAGCAGTGGCCCTGGATCGCTTTTTCCGGGGTATTGGGTGGGTTGGCGTTGCTGACCAATGTCAATGCGATTCTGTTGGTAGGGGCGGCTGTACTCACCATCCTTTTCCAACCGAATGATTTCCTGGCGCTGTTCGACCGCGCCCAAAAAGCCTTTGGCTTCAAATGGTTCCCGCGCCTAAAATTGGCGGGAATCTGGCTGCTGCTGCTGGTGATTACCTTCTATGTGGGTTGGCCGGCGATGTGGACACAGCCGCGCTACACCCTCTCGCGGTTGGTGACCGGCGTGATGTGGGGGGTGAATACGCCGCATGGCGGCGATGTGACCGCTGAAGAAGTCGAGGCGCTGTACAGCAACAACCCGGCTGTGATCGCCAAACTGGAAGAATACCGCCAGTATCAGGTCTTCGATTCGCCGCGCCAGTTCTTCCGGGGCGAGTTGGTTTACACTCCTGGCCCGAGCTTCTACCCGCTGACCTGGCTGTATCGCACCACGCCGTTGACCTTGATCTTCGGGTTGGTGGCTTTCGGCTGGCTGTTGGTCGACCTGTTCAGGAAACGGCTCGATGATTGGGATGGGCGCGTGATTTACCTGCTGGTGTTCGCCTTGGGATTTATGCTGGTGATGGGCATGGCCGCAAAACAAATCCAACGTTACCTGTTGCCCAGCTTTCTGTTTCTGGACATTGTGGCCGGATATTATCTGGTGCGGGCATTGGATTGGGGGCGCAATAAATTCAAGGCGATCAAACTGTCGCCGGAAGCTTTCACCTACACAGTGGGAGGGCTGCTGGTGGTGCTTTTCCACGTGCTGCCGTTCGTGCGCTCGTTTCCATATATGGTGGCTTACTATGAGCCATTGTTCGGCGGCACAGAAGCAGCGAAGCAAATCTTCTTATTGGGAGATGGAGAGGGTTTGAGTCTGGCGGCCGAGTACCTCAACGACTCTTATAGGGATGATATTTCGGCGGCCACGCGCTATGCGGAATACTTCACGCCCTTCTTTGATGGTGAGACGGTCTACATTTCCCCGATTGAAACTTACGATCTGGAACAGGCCGACTTCCTGGTGTATTACGTCCGCGAGGAGCAGCGCCAGGAAAGCCCGGAACTGGATGCTTATCTCAGCGCGCATACGCCCGAAAAGACGATATTGTTAAATGGCACCGCACATGTGTGGATCTATAACCTCAGTGGTGTTTCCCCGCTGGCTGAATAATTGCTAAACCTTTACCAGCCGCCTTGCAGGCGCAGGATGTGGCGTTCGGGCAAACCGGCGTCTTCCATCATATGCTGTACGGTTTCGATATCGTAATTGACGCGGCGGTATTCCCAGGTTTCTGCTTCGGTATCGAAAATGGCATAAGAAGCGCGTGGGTCGCGGTCGCGCGGCTGGCCGGTGGAACCGGGATTGATGATGGCGCGCGGTGACAGGTGGGTGACCATGTTAACCGGCGGGATGGTTAGCCCGGCCATGTAGTCATCTTCATGGATGTAGAACATCACCGGCAGGTGGGTGTGGCCGACGAAGCAGTAATCGGTTTCGAAGTGGTTGAAGTTGTCGGTGGCGGCGCGCGTGTCCAGCAGGTATTCGAAGACCGGGTGACGCGGGCTGCCGTGGACCAGCGTGGCCTGACCGACGTCGACCATCTCC
Organism: Anaerolineales bacterium; assembly: GCA_016935415.1. Lineage (GTDB taxonomy): Bacteria > Chloroflexota > Anaerolineae > Anaerolineales > UBA11579 > JAFGRA01. The sequence continues at coordinate 36,608 of JAFGRA010000360.1, read as the reverse complement.
GGTAGATTTTCCAGGAATTCTAAACTTTCGGCATTGAGTTGGGTCTGCATCCACTCCACAGACTGGCGCGCTTCCGGATTGAAAGTGCTCAAATCGAGCAGGTTCAGGGCAGCAGCATCGTGGTTGCCCAAGACGCATAGCATATTCGGCTGTTCTTTTAGCAGGGCAATGCATTCGTTTGGTTTAGGGCCATAACCGACCACGTCCCCCAGGCACCAGACGGCATCAACGTCCGCCGCATCTTCCAGCACTTTTTTCAAAGCTACCAAGTTGGCGTGTATGTCAGTGATTACCAGCGCGCGCATGGGCGTATGTTAGCACAGATTCGTCAAAAAAACGACGAATCTAGGGGGTTTCTTTCAGATTTGAAGGGCCAAAGGAATGGGGCAGCAAGCCTGCGACCGTGGTTTCTTGGCAGACCTGGCCTTCTTCATCAGCGATCACCACGATGGTATCCAGCCCGAACTCGGCCAGCACCTGGCGGCAACTGCCGCAAGGTGAGCCGCCATCACGCGTGACCACAGCAATAGCACTGAATTCACGCTCGCCCTCGGAGACAGCTTTGAACACAGCCACGCGTTCGGCGCACATCGTGACCGGGTAGACGGCATTTTCCACATTAGCGCCTTCGTAGATGCGGCCGGAGTTGCTCAACAGGGCGGCACCGACGGCGTAATTCGAATACGGGGCGTAGGCCCATTGTTGGGCGTTCCGGGCGACTTCGATTAATTCCTGGCGGGTGTCATCAGTCAACATCAGGTGTGCCTTCCTCTAGGGTTTGTGCGGCTTGCAGCGCGTTCTCGTATTGGGCACGCACCTTGTGGATGCGCCGCCCGCTGATCTTTTCCACGGTCAGCAGCAGGTCATCTTCCCGCACCTGCTCGCCGACGCGGGGGATGCGGCCGATGCGGCTGTAGATCAGACCACCCAACGTGTCGGCCTCTTCGGTGGGCAGTTGGCTGTCCATAATATCATTGAAATCGTCCAGGTCAATCCGTCCGTGGAAAATATATTCGCGCTCGTCCACTTTGGTGAAGAGCACTTCTTCGCCCTGGTCGTATTCATCGCGGATTTCGCCGAAGATTTCTTCAACAATATCTTCCAGTGTAACCAGACCGGCCACGCCGCCGTATTCATCGACCACGATGGCGATGTGGGTGCGTTGGGCTTGCATTTCGGCCAGCAGTTCGTCGGCTTTCTTGGCTTCGGGGATGAAATTGGCCGGGCGCAGCAGGCCGTACGGGGTGCTGTCGACTTGACCCTCCTGCCAAAGTTTGAGCACGTCTTTGGTGTACAGCAAGCCGACGATATTATCGACACTGTCTTCGTATACCGGGACGCGTGAGTAACCGGATTCGAGGATATCGTTCAGGACGGCCGAGATCGGGCTGTTCACGTCGATGGTGAACATGTCAATGCGTGGGATCATGATCTCGCGCACCAGTGTGTCCCCAAGCTGGATGATCGAGTAGATCATCTTACCTTCTTCCTGCTCCAACACGCCCTGGCGCTGGCTGGCATCGACGAGGGACTTGAGTTCGTCCTCGGTGATCGAGACCAGCTTTTCTTCCCCGGCGCGCTCGTGTTTGAACAACCACAGCGTCAGGCCAACCAAGGGTGAAAACAACATGGTAAGCAGGTTGGCAATCGGGGTCAGGCGGATGGCCCAGGATTCGGGTTCGTTGAGCACCCGCCGCTCGACCAGGATCTCGGCCAGCCAGACGATTAGGGCCGCGAGTGCCAACCTGCCCAGCAGGCCGTAGATGGAAACGGTCAGACTTTGCGGAGTAATGAAGAAATTGACCACCATACCGACGATCAGCACCCGTAGCAAGCCCTGGGCCAGTTTCATGCTGGCGCGCAGGCGGTCGTGCTTTTGCACGAGTTGGATGGTGCGGTCGACTTGGTTTTCGCCGCCCTCCTTGAGGTAGAGCAGGCGCGCCAGGCGTACGTTCAGCAATCCGGTGCGTGCCGCATTGACGAGCAAATCGATAAAAAGGAAGATCAAAAGCAATGTGATGCTAAGATTGTTCACCTATTCCAACTTTCGCACGACCCGGGCAGGCACGCCGACGGCCACTGTCTTGGGGGGGACGTCTTTGGTGACTACCGAACCCGCGCCGGTTTTAGCTCCTGCTCCAATATTGAGGGGGGCGACCAGCATGGTGTCGCTGCCGATAAAGGCGTTAGCGCCGATCTTGGTGGGGTGCTTCTTTTCACCGTCATAATTGCAGGTGATCGTCCCCGCACCGATGTTCACGTTTTCATCAATCGTGGCGTCACCAAGATAGGAGAAGTGTCCTATTTTGACGCCTGGCCCGAGGTATGAATTCTTGACCTCGCCAAAGTTGCCCATGTGCACGCCCTGAGCCAGGTGAGCGCCCTTGCGCAGGTGCCCGAAGGGGCCGATGTCGACTTCGTCTTCGAGTTGGGCGCTTTCCAGCACAGAGGAGAACACTTCGCAGCGGGCTCCGATGCGCGTATCCCGGATGATCGTGTTGGGGCCAATCGTGCAGTCCGGGCCGATGTAGGTGTCACCTTGCAGGTAGGTATTCGGCCAGATCACGGTGTCCTGCCCAATGGTCACGCCCGGCTCAATGTAGGTCGACTGCGGGTCGACCATGCTGACCCCGGCCAGCATCCAGCGCCGGTTGAGGCGTTCCCGCAGGGCAGCCTCGGCTTCAGCCAGGTGTACGCGCGTGTTGATGCCAATCGCTTCTTGAGGATCTTCCATGGCGACAGCTTGCACCTTGCCGCCGTCTGCAACAGCCAGACCGATCAGATCGGTCAGGTAATATTCGCCTTTGGCGGAAAGTGGGATGCGGTGCAGGGCGTCCCACAGCCATTCGCCATCGAAGCAGTATGGGCTGACGTTCAATTCGCGGATTTCCAATTGCTCGGGCGTGGCGGCGGCTTCTTCGACGATCGCTTGTACGCTGCCATCCCCGCCGCGCACCACGCGCCCAAAGCCGCGCGGGTCTTCGGCGATGATCGTGGTCATGGTGACCGGGCCGGAGTTGGCATGCTGCGCTGCCACTAATTTTTGCAGAGTTTCGGCGGTCAGCAGGGGCATGTCGGCGTAAGCAACCAATACCAGGTCGGCTTTGCCGCGCAGCACTGCTTCGGCTTGCATTACGGCGTGACCGGTACCCAGGCGCTCGACCTGGACGACGAATTGGGCCGCGTCGCCGACGACTTCGCGTACGCTTTCGGCTCCGTTGCCGATCACGACCACCGGTAACTCGGGGGTGACGGCTTTGACGGCTTGCAAACTGTGCCAGACCAGCGGCTTGCCCAGCAAGGGATGGAGGACTTTGTTGGTGTTGGATTTCATGCGCGTGCCTTCACCGGCCGCGAGCAGTACGGTGGCTATTTTCATGTACTCAACCTCTTTAATATCAATGTATCCAAAATCTCAAAACGGCGAGCCATGCACTGCTATAACAGCAATACTCGGCTCGCCGTTCTGGAAGAACTTGATCGTTTTTCTAAATCAGGGTCTGTGTCTGACACGACTGTTGTTACGTTCCTCACGTACCATTACTTAGCCGGGGCGCTAGGGATCGAACCTAGATCAACGGATTCAAAGTCCGGTGTGCTACCATTGCACCACGCCCCAAACTTATACTTGGATTTCCAAGCGGGCAAATTGTATCACATGCAAAGGGTTGCGACAATACTATTTTTCTTCTTCGGAAGGAGTCAGGCCAAGTTGCTGGGCCTGATCGTAAGATAGGGAGTCTCCACCATAAACCTGATCGTTGACTTTCTTCTCCGACATCGATTCCCAGAAGGCATCGACCTCTTCTTTCTTGAAATTGGCCGTGTCGAGAATGCCGTCCAGTTCTGGATCGATGGAAACATCCTCTGCTTCGATGGTGGGTTCGGGCGGGGCCTGTTCTTTTAACGATTCCGGTTCGTGCAGGGAGACGCCCAGCTTGGAGAGTACTTTGAGGATTTCTTTGGCGGTTTGGCCGGTTTTCGAAGCGATTTCCCCAAGGGTTTGGCTGTCAGTCTGGTCGCTGTGATTGGTGATGGTCAGCAGGGCGTAGGCTTCCCCAACGTGGGAGAAGAAGATGTCGAAGCCATTGCCTTTGAAACTGAGCAAGTTTTCCGGGGTCGGATTGCCGATTTCCCGCGAGACGCGCAATCCAGCGCTGAAGAGCGGCAGGATCTTTTCGGTGAGTTGCGCCTTGACGGCTGCTTCTGGCAGGTTCCCGGCGCTGACTACGGTCTGGCCGGTATCGCTCAACAGCAGGGTAGCAGTAGCATCCAATTCCTGGCGCAGCCGGGCAATATGCTCGGACAAGCCCTCGGTGCCGAGTTCGCTTTCCAGGATTTCTTCCTGGGCGATTTCAAGTTCGTGGGGTAGGATGGTTTCGACCAGACCTAAGATGCGTTCGACCGCGTCGAGGAAATCGGCCAATTCGACCGGCTTGAAGAAAAAGGCATCAGCGCCGGCTTGAGCTACTTCTCTGCGGATCTTGGGATCGGTTACGCCGCTGATCAGCACGACTTTCAGCTCTGGATTGAGGACTTTGAATTTACCCATCAACTCCAGACCAGTGATTCCCGGCAGGCGCACATCAGAGACCAGCAAGTCTACTGGTCCCCGGGATAATTCTAGCAACGCTTCTTCGCCGGAGAGCACATCGCTGATATCGAAATCGGCTTGCAGGCTTTCCAGCCCCGATCGGAACACTCTGGCGACTTCACGCTGGTCGTCTACGATTAGGATTCGGTGTGCGGCCATCTTCGTTCATTCTATCATGGTTTTCTCTGGTAGACTCCCGCCGGATAGATCTAAATCCAAGGCTTACAAAATTGTGAATTGAGGGGATGCGACTAGACAATCAGTGTGATAGGACACCGAGGCACTCAGGCACCAAGGTGTTTTGAGTGGCAGATAGAAGTTGTATATCTAATTCATAATTCGCAAATGCATCTTGCATCGTGCACCTTGCAATTTGCCATCTGTAATTTCTAATCCCTCACTTTCCCGCTCCTTGACAATTCCCCACTTCCATGCGAGAATTCATTTTCTGAATGTAGATGCTAAGCCTACTGTCAATACCTAATACGGTGTATGCTTCTCGCTACCGGTTATCCCAAAGGAGTCTCCCTTGCGTAAAGAATCTCAGAGTTTGGCTGCCGAATCACAATATAAAGTTCCCCTGTCTTCGCCCGACATTACCGCGGTGGAAGTTGAAGCCGTCAACGTTGTGCTGCAAAGCCGCTGGTTGAGCATGGGGTCGGAAACCCAAAACTTTGAAGACACGATTGCCGCTTACGCCGGCGTCGAGCATGCCCTGACGGTCAATTCCGGTACGGCTGGATTGCACCTGTGCGTGCGCGCTGCCGGGATCGGGCCGGGTGACCTGGTGATCACCACCCCGTTTTCATTCGTGGCGTCAAGTAATGTGCTGTTGTTCGAACGCGCCATTCCCGTTTTCGTGGACGTTGACCCGGCCAGCGGTAATATCGACGTAGCGCAGGTGCGGCAGGCTGTGGATGATCTAAAGACCGGTGGCGCTGCCGCGGCCAAGTGGTTGCCGCGTAAAGGTGCAGAAGCCGCCGGTGAACTCAAGGCGATCCTGCCGGTGGATGTGTTCGGCCAACCGGCCGACCTCGATCCGTTGCTGGCGATGGCCGAAGACCACAACCTAAAGATCATTGAGGATGCCTGCGAAGCGATTGGCGCGGAGTACAAAGGCAGCAAGGCTGGCTCGCAGGCTGATTACGCCGTATTTGCTTTTTATCCCAACAAGCAGATGACCACCGGTGAAGGCGGCATGGTGGTTACCAACGATGCCGAAGCGGCCGCGTTTATGAGCGCCCTGCGCAACCAGGGCCGTGCCCCCGGGGATACCTGGCTGGCGCACACCCACCTGGGCTACAATTATCGCCTGGATGAGATCAGTGCCGCGTTGGGGCATATCCAGGCTACGCGCCTGGATGAAATGCTTGCCAAGCGCGCCCAGGTGGCTGAGTGGTACGAACAACGGTTGGGCGACCTCGCCCTGGTGGAAACCCCTCAGATTTTGGACACTACTACCCGCATGAGTTGGTTTGTGTATGTCGTTCGCGTCACGCCTGAGATCGACCGCGATGCCCTGATCCACAAATTGGCCGAGCGCGGCATTCCGGCCCGCCCGTATTTCGCCCCCATTCACCTACAACCCTTCATGGTCGAACAATTCGGCTATCAGGAAGGTGATTATCCGGTCACCGAGGACCTCGGAAAGCGCGGTCTGGCTATCCCGTTCTCCAGTGTGATGACCGAAGCGCAGGTCGAGATCGTGTGCCAGGAACTGGCCGCGGCGTTGGAGGACTGAGCGCCTGTGTTTGAACGGCGCAGAGATTAGATGAAGGAACGCGAATACCGCCTTTTACAGGCTATCTCCGAAGACGAAGAAGTCACCCAGGCCGGGTTGGCTGCCCAACTAGACATTGCGGTGGGCAGTGTGAATTGGTACATCAAGCGCCTGGTCAAGATCGGTTACATCAAAGCCACACGCATGGATCGCAACCGCCTGCAATACAACCTCACCCCGGAAGGGCTGGCTGCGTTGGCGCAGCGTGCCACGCGCTATTTTGGGGATGCACTCAAGGTCTACAATCGCCTGCGCAAACAAGCCAATATGATTGTGCGGGATATGGAAGCTAAAGGCATTGAACACGTATGGCTGCGCGGCAAAGGTGAAACCATGGACATCATGCGCCTGACCTGTATCGAAGCTGGTATCGCACTTGATGAAAAAGCCCGAGAGTGGTGTGTGAAAGACAATGGTTACGGCTATGAACTTTATCGCCATCAGGATGGCAAAGGGAGCCAGGCGTGAAGGTTGCTTTCTTGATCGACCGCGGCAACCTGGTGCGTTACCTCGCGCCGGTAATCGCTGAAACGTTGCGGAGCGGCTATCAGGTGTTTTGCTTGCTGGGGCAAATCTCAGCCGCCGGTGACCCCAAGGCGCATCTGGATGCCACGGAGGCTGATCTACCCGCGGCCTTGCGTACAAAGGTGGAAAGTTTTCCTTTTACCGGTTACGCCGCTTTGGAAAGGTTGATTGCCCAGTTGCAGCCGGACGCGATCATCAGCACCCAGGAAAGAGGACACTACGCCAAATTTGGTGCCGATCTGCCGGATAGCCTGTTCGTCACCTTGCAGGTCGGCGTCGATACGCTTGCTAATTCGGGCAAGCAGAGCGTTTTTGGCACCTCTGATTTAGTGTGCCTGTATACACCTTACTGGTTGGATCTTTCTGCCGAAATCTACGCCTTGAGTGGGCAGGGTAAGCGGGAAGAATATGGCGAAGCGGTTGCAGGCAAAATCGCTTTTGCCGGCGCGCCGCAGTTCGACCAGTTCGCTAAAATCGACCCGCAGGAAGTCCGCCAACGCTGGGGAATACCCGCCGAGCAGCCGGTCGTGCTGGTGCTGCCGATCCCGCTTGCTAACCTCTCCGATTACTGGTCGTTGTTCTTCATGGCCGAGACGCGTGCCCAACAACTCAAGAAACTATTCTGGGGTGGGGTGCACGAATCCCCGGCGCTGTTCTTCGAGCATTTCTCCTGGGCATGGCGCGGCTGGAACGATGCGTACCTCAATCACGTCCTGAGCCAGTTCAGTCAGCACAACGGAGCTTACTTGCTGGTCAAGGGGCGCAAGAAAGACCCGGTACGGCCCTCGCTGGCCGCAGTCGCCGACAAGGTGCTCTACGACGATGAAAACGACCCGGCCACGATCTTTGAAGCGTTGGCGATTGCTGATCTGTGCATCCACTTTTATAGCACGGCTACGCTCGAAGCGGCCTACGCTGGTGTTCCCGCGCTGTGCATCCACCGGCCTAGCCCCTTTGCCAAATATGGTGAACGGCCGCCTTACCCGACGCGCTGGTGGAGCAGCATAGCGCAAGGCCCTTACAATTTCGTGGGCGTCAACCGCTGGCTGTCAATCCCAGATGCTATCGAGCAGTTGCCCACCTACGCTCTGGATACCTTCAAGATCGACGCTCAGGCCCGCCAGAATTTCTTGGAGAAATATGTCGGACCGATCGATCACCAGGCCAGCCGCCGTGTGCTTGATGCAGTTGAAGCACGCGTTGCCCAACCGGAGGTGATTCGATGAGTACCGTCCGCCTGGGCATTCCGATTGGGCGCATCTACGATTACCGTCACCTCGCCCCGATCATTGATGCGGCCTTGGGACGCGGCTGGCAGGTGACCTGCTGGCACCGCTTCGATTCGGAAGCTGAGCAGGATTTGATCCCGACCTACGCTAACGGGCAGACGGAGATCATTGCCATTGAAGATTTCAAAGAACTTGAAACCCTGGCAGAGCAGGTGGACTGCGTGATCGCTGGGGCACCGCCTGCCTATTATGGCATTGAAAAAACAAAACCCTGGGTACACGTGCAGCGTGCCCTGGATTCCTTTTTAGCCAATCGCGAGATTGCCAACTTTCTGACCGCCGATCTGTTTTGTGCCTACACCAGCGATTGGGTGGACTGGTATGTGCAGTTCCTGGAAAATTCCGGACAGGCGCTTTCTGTTGGAACGCAAGCGCAGTTGGAGGCGATCAGTGTGCCGGTTGGCTTTCCCGAACTGGATGTGCTTCCCCAGCTTGATGAAAGCCAGGTACGGGCCGAATTGGGTATCCCTGCCGACCGCCCGGTCGTGCTCTTCTTGCCCAGCGATGCCTGTGGGCGCTTGCAGCCGACCGTTTACTGCCAATATATTTTCACCGTATCCAGCCGTCTCAAGCAATTGTGGAAGTTCAAGAATCATTTACGCTGGGAATATCTGCCTTATATCTGGCGCGGGTGGAATTACAAGAACTTGATCGCACGCGTGCGCCATTTTGCTACCAACCAAAACGCGGTGATGGCCGTTAAGGCGCGTTCGAAATACCCGCTACTCGCCGAAGAGACCGCAGCCGCCGACCAGGTTTTTTATGATGTAAGCTTCTACCCCGCCACGATCCTCAAACTTTTGAAGATTGCTGACCTAGCGGTGGGTTTCAATAGTGTTGTGGCGACCGAGGCGCTGGCTGCGGCCGTGCCCTACGTGGAAGTGCGCCTGCCAGATCGAGATACCGCTGTTTTATATACCGAATTGCAGCATAATTTCTCGGATTTGTGGGATGCGCCCGGTGCGGTTACCCGGGTGCCTTTAGCCAGTTTCTTGCAGAATTTTGCCCGGCAGCAATTTGGCGATTTTGGATTTGATGAAGCCGCCCGTCAACGTTATTTAGATCGTTTTGTCGGCCCGCTGGACGGGCAGGCATCACAGCGTGTACTGGATGCCGTGCAAGAGCGACTGCTTACAGAGGCCAAGGGTTGAACGAGCAATGATGACGCCAAAGGTGCTTGCCATCATTACCGCCCGGGGCGGCTCCAAGCGCATCCCCGGCAAGAATTTGCTCCAGTTGGGGGGCAAATCGCTGGTTGAGCTTGCCGTGCAGTCCGGCCAGCAAAGTAAACTGGTATCCAGGATTGTCTTATCGACCGATGATGAGCAGATTGCCGCCGCGGGTCGAACGGCCGGGGCCGAGTTGCCTTTTATGCGCCCGCCGGGGTTGGCCTCGGATATAGCCTCCAGTTGGGATGTTGTACGGCACGCCGTGAAATGGTACGAGGACAATCAGGGTTGGACGGCGGACATTGCCGTGCTGTTGCAACCTTCTTCACCGTTTCGCCGCGCAGAACACATCGATGGCACGATCCAGGCGCTGCTTTCTAGCGATGCTTCGGCCGCGCTGTCCGTGCGGCAGGCCGACCTCCCCTTGACCTGGATGTACCACCTGGCCGCCGATGGTGCTTTGACCTCGATTGGTAAGATGTTGGATAGCACCGAGGCGTCAGTCAGCACCCAAAAGTTATACCAACCCTGTGGGGCGGTTTACGCTATCCGACGTGAAACGCTTTTCCAGATGCGGCACTTTGCCGATGTTCCGGTGGTCGGGTACGTGATGGAACGGATTGCAGCCTGGGATATCGATGAGTGGTGGGAATTCAAAGTTGCCGAGTTACTTTGGGAGGAAGTCAACCCATGATCCAGATTACGGAAACATTGGCAATTGGCGAGTACCAACCGGCGTTCATCATCGCTGAGATCGGCGTCAACCATAACGGCGACCTCGAACTAGCCCGCCGATTGATTGATATTGCCGCCGATTCCGGAGCCAGCGCCGTTAAATTCCAGACCTTCAAAACGGAGAAGCTGGTCACGCGCCAGGCGGCGAAAGCTGATTACCAGACTCAGACCACCGGTGGCGAAGAGTCGCAGTTCGAGATGCTGAAAAGGTTGGAGCTTTCCCCCATTGACCATCAAGCGGTTCTGGAATACTGCCGGGACCGGAAAATTCTTTTCCTCTCCACGCCTTTTGATGAGGACAGCGCCGATTTCCTAGAGCAGCTTGGCGTGCGTGCTTATAAGATCCCGTCCGGCGAGATCACCAACTTGCCGTATTTGGCACATATTGCCCGCAAGAGCAAGCCGATGATTGTTTCTACCGGTATGTCTACATTGGGAGAAGTGGAAACCGCTGTAGATACGATTCGGGAGAACGGCAACCCGGCGATTGCTTTGCTGCACTGCGTCAGCCAATATCCTGCTCCGCCTGAAGCCAGCAACCTGCGCGCCATGTCCACACTGGCGCAGGCGTTTGACGTGCCGGTAGGCTTTTCCGACCATACCATGGGCATTGAGATTGCCCTGGCGGCGGTGGCTTTGGGGGCGCGTGTGATTGAAAAGCATCTGACGTTGGATCGCGATTTGCCTGGCCCGGACCATCGCGCCTCGGTGATGCTGGAAGAATTCAGAGCGATGGTTGCCGGGATTCGCAAAGTAGAAGCCGCCCTGGGCGATGGGCAAAAACGTCCGGCGGACTGCGAAAGTGATGTGCGCAGCGTGGCGCGCAAAAGCCTGGTCACGGCGATGGATATTTCGGCCGGTACGGTAATCGAACGCCAGATGCTCACTGCCAAACGCCCTGGTACGGGATTGCTGCCGGGGATGCTGCCAGCCGTCATTGGGCGGGTTGCCAAGGTTGATATTCCGGTCGATAGTCTGATCACCTGGGAGCTGCTGGCATGAGGACGATTGGCGTGGTTAGCGTGGCGCGTTCCGATTACAGCATTTACCTGCCGGTGCTGCGTGCCATCCAGGCAAATCCTGACCTGGATTTGTATTTGATTGCATCTGGGATGCACCTGTCCCCGGAATTCGGTAATACCGTCCAGGTTATCGAGGCGGACGGTTTCCCCATCCAGGAACGCGTCGAATTTACGCTTTCCAGCAATACCGCCGAAGGCATCGGTAAATCGCTGGGGCTAGGGGTGATTGGCTTCGCTCAGGTTTTCGGGCGCTTCCAACCGGATATACTGCTGGTGCTGGGAGATCGCTATGAAATGTTTGCGGCGGCATGTGCCAGCCTGCCCTTTAATATTCCGCTTGCCCACCTGCATGGCGGCGAATTGACCTTTGGGGCGATGGATGAATCTATCCGGCACGCCATCACCAAGCTCAGCCATTTGCATTTCACTTCTACTGAAGCCTATGCCCAGAACGTGATCCGGATGGGTGAAGAACCCTGGCGGGTGACGGTCAGCGGTGCACCGGCGCTCGATAATATGGCGGCAATCCCTTTGCTCGACAAAAAACAATTGGAGGCGCAGTTCGGTTTAGATTTGGCGGCGCCACCCTTATTGGTCACCTTCCATCCCGTGACGCGCGAAGTTGAACAGACCGGTGTGTATTTTAATGAATTGCTTGCAGCATTGGATACGCTTGGTTTGCCGGTTGTGTTCACCTATCCCAATGCCGATGCACAAGGCCGGACGATCATCCAGCGTATCGAGGCGTATGTTCAAAGCAGACCACAGGCTCAAGTGGTCGCCAATTTCAGCACGCAAGGATATTACAGCATGTTGAACGCGGCCCTGGCGATGGTTGGCAACTCTTCCAGCGGCATCATCGAAGCGGCTTCATTCACCCTGCCGGTGGTCAATATTGGTAATCGTCAGCAAGGCCGCTTGCACGGCGAGAATGTGGTACACTCCGCCCCCGAACGCAGCGCGATCATACAAGCTGTAGAGATGGTGACCCAACTCGAATTTAAAGCAGCATTGCAGGGCATGGTCAACCCCTATGGCGATGGCAAGGCCGCCGAGAAAATTGTCAGCGTATTGGTGAATACGGAGATCAATGTCGCATTGATTGCCAAACGCTTCTATCGGGACGGGCAATCATGAAGTCCAAAGTGATTGGCATTGGGGCCGGTGGGCACGCTGGCGTGATCATCGACATCCTGCAATTGCAAGATCAATATGAAATTGTTGGCTTGCTAGAACGCGCTGCCTCATTAAAGGAACAAACCCGATTGGGTATTCCGGTAATTGGAGACGATACCTTGCTGCCAGAACTCCTGGCACAAGGTATTACGTTGGCCTTCCTGGGCGTGGGGGGCAGCAGTGATAACCGGCCACGCCAGCAAATCTACACCCGCGTGAAGCAATCCGGTTTTACCTTCGTGCCGGCCATTCACCCCTCGGCGGTGGTGGCGCGTTCGGCTGCATTGGCTGAAGGCATTGTGGTCGGCCCGCAGGCGGTGGTGGCAGCCGAAGCGCAGTTGGGTGAGAACGTGATCGTCAACAGCGGTGCGATCGTCGAGCACGAATGCTGTATTGCCGACCACGCCCACGTTGCCACCGGCGCACATCTGGCCGGCAACGTGCATGTGGCTACTGGTGTACACATTGGGATTGGTGCGGTGGTACGCCAAGGGATTACAATTGGCGCTTATGCCATCGTTGGCGCGGGCGCGGTTGTGGTCAAGGATGTTCCTCCGGAGACGGTGATGGTTGGTGTCCCCGCTAAAAAGTATCAACCATTGCTTGAGCGAGACAGGAAAAAATCGTAGTGGCATCTAAAGAGATCAAAGACATTACCAGCATTTGCATTCGCCCGGAAACGAGCATTCATATTGCCCTTGAAACGCTGGATAAAGGCGCTTTGGGGATCGTATTGGTGACGGATGCTGACCTACATTTGATCGGCACGATCACAGATGGTGACATCCGCCGGGCGGTGTTGGCGGGTCTCTCTTTGGAAACCAGTGTTTCCCATCTTCTGGAGAGCAAAGCGGGTGGCATGTATGCTTCCCCGATTGCCGTACACGTTGATACCCCACAGGAAGAACGCATCAAGCTCTTGCAGCAATATCTAATCTACCAACTGCCAGTGTTAGATGAGGAGGACCGGGTCGTTGATCTAATTACGATCGACACGCTGGTGCCCGAAGAAGCGCTGCCGGTCAATGCACTCATCATGGCGGGCGGCTATGGTACACGCTTATCCCCGCTCACCGATGACACGCCCAAGCCTTTGCTGCCGGTGGGTGGCAAACCCTTGATGGAATGGGTGGTGGAGCAATTGAACCAATCCGGGATTCGCAACATACACATCTCCACGCATTATCTCGGCGAGCGCATCAAGAACCACTTTGGCAACGGCGAATCCTTTGGTGTCAACATCGATTATCTGACTGAAGACTCGCCTCTGGGCACGGCCGGAGCATTGGGGCTGGTCGGGCAGCCTGACGGCCCCTTGCTGGTGATCAACGGTGATATCCTCACACAGTTGAACTTCCGGGAAATGTTCGCCTTCCACCAGAAACACCACGCCGACCTGACCGTGGGCGTACGCCAGTTCTCCGTGCAGGTGCCTTACGGCGTTGTGGAGAGTGATGATGTACAGGTTACCAAAGTCCGCGAGAAGCCAACCTATAGTTTCCTGGTCAACGCCGGGGTATATCTGCTGGAACCCAGCGCCTTTGCATTCTTCCCGGCCCACGAAAGATTTGATATGCCTGACTTGATCACTACCCTGATCGAACATGAGCGTTCCGTGGTCAGTTTCCCGATTTTGGAATACTGGCTGGACATCGGCCAGCATACCGATTATCGCCAGGCGCAAGAGGATATTCAGAAAGGCAAATTTTCTTTATGAATTTCAATGGAAAACGAGTTTTAGTTACCGGAGCAGGCGGCTTCATCGGCAGCCATCTGGCAGAGCAATTGATAGAACAAGGTGCCAAGGTGCGCACCCTGGTGCATTATAATGCCCTGGGAAGCTGGGGTTGGTTGGATTCTTCCTCGTATAAAGCACAGATGGAAGTGATCGCCGGGGACATCAGTGACCGTGACAGTGTGCGGCACGCCGTGAGCGAAGTGGACATCGTTTTCCACCTGGCGGCGCTGATCGCCATCCCTTATTCCTATCAAGCTCCCTATTCCTATATCCGCACTAATGTGGAAGGTACTACCAATGTACTCCAGGCCGTCCGTGAGTGCGGCGTGGAACGCATGGTGCATACTTCGACCAGCGAAGTGTATGGCAGCGCCGTGTATGTGCCGATTAATGAGAAACATCCTCTGCAAGGCCAGTCGCCGTATTCTGCCAGCAAGATCGGCGCCGACAAGATGACCGAAGCTTTTTACAGTTCGTTCGATGTGCCCGTCGTCACTGTGCGCCCATTCAATACCTTTGGTCCGCGCCAGTCGGCGCGCGCTGTGATCCCGACTATCATTACACAGTGTCTGGCCGGGGAAGCTGTGATTCGTCTGGGCAGCCTGCATCCAACCCGTGACCTGAACTACGTTGGCAATACGGTGGATGGTTTTATGCGGGCAGCCCTGGCCCCGAACGTATGCGGAAAAGTGATCAACGTCGGTTCCGGGCGCGAGATCAGTATCGGTGACCTGGCAGCATTGATCGCCAACCTGGTGGGTGTGAACGTGAAAATCGAACAGGAAGACCAACGGGTGCGCCCCTCGAAAAGCGAGGTTACCCGTTTGCTCGCCGACAATCAACTGGCGCAGGAACTGTTGCATTGGGAACCAGGGGTAACGCTGGAAGAAGGCTTGCAGCTTACCATCGAGTGGGTTAAAGCAAACCGCCAGTGGTATCGCCCCGGCGTTTATGCGGTCTAGAGTTGAGAATAAGCTTATGGAAAAACGAAAAACATCCGACTATCGCTTGCTGCTTTCCTTCCTAGTGACCTACATCCGGCCGTATTGGGTGGCGGTATTGACCCTGTTGTTCTCCTATTTCAGCGTCACCGGGCTGACTGCCGTACAGCCGATGATCATGACGCCGCTGCTAGATCTTGTTTTGGGAGAGGGCACGATTTTCTCTGCCCCGGCAGATACCGGACCGATTGCTTTGAAAGACGTAGACCTGAACAATATTGGCCAATTTGTGGCCCAGTACCTCCATTTGGGAGAAATGACTACCTGGCAAATCCTCATTTACCTGTCGGTGGCTTACTTAATGATTTCTCTCGTGCTCTATCTGTTCAGTTATGGCTCGAATGTGCTTTCCGCCTGGCTGCGCTTAAAGGCGGGGCAGGACATCCAGCAAGATTTATTCAATCATCTAATGTCCCTCTCTTTGGACTTTTTCAATAACCGCAAAGTCGGTGAGTTAATTACCAAGATCCGCACCGATACCAGCCAGACCGTTGAGGGATTGGAGACGGTAACTCGCAATTTGATCATCGATGTGATCCTGGCGGCTTTTTACCTGGTGTTACTGCTGCGCACCAGTATCCAATTGACGGCTGTAGTCGGCCTGATCGCGGTTGTGCAGTATGGCCTGACCTGGTTGATCCGCCGTCCGCTGCGGCAGAACAAACAAATCTTCCTGGCCGCCCTGACCAATTTGCAGGCCTACTACCAGGAAATCTTTTCGGGGGCGCGGGTTGTCAAATCTTTTACTGCCGAAAAGTACGAAGCCGGTCGTCTGGCGGAAATCCTGGTTGGGTATGTGCAAACGGCTTATCATTTCTTGTGCACCAATAATTTGATCGAGCCGCTGGTGATGATGATTAAAGCCGCTACCAATGTGGCAGTGCTTTTCTTCGCAGCGCGCGAACTCTTCGAAGGTCGCCTCTCCGTGGTTGGCTTTGGCCTCTATATTTACGTTGGCCGCATCATGCTTGACCCGCTGGGTAGATTGTCCAGTACCTATTTGCTTGCCCAGCATACGGTGGTCTCTGCTGACCGTGTACATGAGTTGTTCTTGCAAACTTCGGCTGTGGAAAGTGGCGCGGTACAGGTAGAAAATTTCGAGCAGAAAATCGAATTACAGGATGTGACTTTCCGGTACGAGGAAGAAGTCGTGCTGCAAGATGTCAGTTTTGAGATCACACACGGCAATGTGGTTGCTCTGGTAGGTGTAAGTGGAAGCGGTAAGTCGACCCTGGTGGATTTGATCCTGCGATTCTATGATCCTCAACAAGGCCGTATCTTGATCGACGGCGTTGACCTGCACCAAGTAGATTTAACCGCTTATCGTAATTTATTCGGTGTAGTGGCTCAGGACAGCTTCTTGTTCAATGCCACGATTGCCGAAAATATCGCATACAATCAACCAGACCTTCCGTATGAACGGATCATAGAGGCTGCCAAAATAGCCAACGCGCACGAATTCATTTTGCGGGACCTGCCGCAGGGGTACGACACTCTGGTAGGAGATCGCGGCGTGCGGCTTTCGGGCGGGCAGCGCCAACGCATTGCGATTGCGCGCGCTGTGGTACGCAAGCCGCAAATCCTGATCCTGGATGAAGCCACCAGTTCGTTGGACAGTCAGGCCGAAAAATTAGTACAAGAAGCGATTGACCGGGTCATCAAGGACACGACTGCCATCGTGATCGCCCACCGGCTTTCGACGATCTTGAACGCTGATAAGATCGTGGTGATGGACGCCGGTAAGGTCGCCGACATTGGCACGCATGCAGAACTGCTCACCCGTTGTGAGGTGTATCGCTATTTGTGTGAACTGCAATTCGGATCAGAAAATTTGACTACTGGGTAGGTAGATTATTAAAAGTAAGAGGAATTGTATCTGGAGGAGAGGTGGCATGTATAAATTAAGACGCTTGGTCTGGAAGATATTCTATATCTTCCGCTTTCCGATTGAGTTTATGATTTCGCGGGCGCGCCTAAAATCGCTGGAAGTGAAACTTCGGCGGAAGGAAGGCGACACATTTCGCCTGCCATTTGAATATGAGGGCGTAGGTTTTCTCAAGACCATTCGCCCGAAGCAGAACTTGCAGGAAATTCGTGCCCTTTACGATCTCGTTAAAGCGAGTAATGTCCGCTTTGCGGCTGAGATCGGCACATATCGCGGCGGGACGTTCTATCTGTGGTGTCAGGCTGCCCGCCCGGATGCCAAGTTGATCGCTATAGACCTGCCAGGTGACCATAGCTGGGAAGCGATGTTTTCATGGCCGCGCCTGGCGCTGTACCGTCAGTTTGCGCAATCGAACCGGCAGCAACTGCATTTTATTCCAGGTAATTCCCATGATCGGCACATCGTTGAAAATTTTAGACAAGTGTTGGGGAATGACCAACTGGATTTTTTGTTTATCGATGGCGATCATTCGTATGATGGCGTGAAACAAGATTGTGAAGCCTATAAGACCTATGTACGCCCTGGCGGTATGATTGTCTTTCATGATATTCTGCCGCGCGGTATTGCGAATATTCAAGTTGACCGCTTTTGGGAAGAGATCAAGCAAACCTACCGCCATCAGGAATTTATTGGCGAAAGCCAAGCGGTTGGGATAGGTGTGCTCTGGGTTTAGCGAGCATACCATACTTCCTCCAGGGAAGCCAAAATCATGTGAATGAGTAGACGAATACATGCCAAAAATCATCAAATTACGCAGCAGAGAGCTTTTCCCCACTTACCGTGGGGATTTGATCCCGAAAAATATTTACGTGCTCGCCGACCAATGCGATACGGAAGCCGACATCGACGTGGTGATCGGCACCTACAACCAGCCGCGTGAAGTCAATGCTGCGATTGAGAACTACCTTGCGCTTGAAAAGCAAGCCCGCCTGCACATCTGGGTGGTGGACGACTCCCATCGCCCGTGGGCCTTCACCGGCATCAAGAAAGACCCGCGCGTCAGCCGCGTACTGATCTTAAATAAAGTGCGGGCTACTGACAGGCGTTACGCCGGGAATAACTGGGCCTCAAATGGGGCCTCTGTTGCTGCCCAGATCGGGATGAACCTGGGTACGGCGCGCTATGGCTTCTTCAGCCATACCGATATGATGGGTTACAAGGAAAACTTTTTGTCTTACTTGCTCTCCAAGATGGATGCCGACACGCCGGTGGCAGCCTTTACACAGCGCCATGTTTTCCCCTTTACCGGTGGGATGCTGTACGATAAACGCAACTTCGCCGGCCTGGCCGTGGACTGGATGCCCAAGCAAGACAACCATTACGTGATCCCTGGCTTGGAGCCGTTCCGGGATCAGGTTTCGCATTACGCGTCCATCGACAGTGGGGAGCAGATTCCACTGGAGGCTTTCCAGCGCGGCCAAAAGGCGTATATTTGTGCCTCGCGTGGCATCACCGGTGACTATCTTGGCGACCCGCTGAACGGATATGACTTTACCAAACAGGCGGTGATGGCGGCCGGTGCGCCGGTGCATTTCGCCCCTCTGAATACGGATGCGGAGCAATTCGCCCGGCGCTATCCTGAATTGGCAACGCCGTACAATGCCATGTGGCGCAAGAGCTTCGATGAGGACGGCGCTGTGATTTTCATCCACCGCGGGCGCGGCACGACCAACCGCAACCAAGACGACAAGCGCGGCGATTTCTTCGCCTTTGTCGAGGCGTTCAACGCCCGGATGGGAGCAGCCGCGTGAGAGTATGTATTCCGATTGAGTTCAAGCCGCAGGGCGGCGGGCACTATTTCTTACGCTTTTTGAAGGATTACCTGGAAGCGTCCGGCTGGGAAGTCGTGCACGCGTTAGAAGCGGATTACGACTTGCTGTTCACCAATCACTGGATGGTTACCCGCATCGATATCCTGCGGGCAATACGTTACAACCCCAATGTACGCATTGTGCAGCGCATCGATGGGGCGGCGCAGGATTACGGCCGTAAGGACAATGCCGATGATCGCCAGCGCGCCGTCAACCGTCTGGCCGACCTGACCATTTTTCAGAGCGCATACTGCCGCTACGCCACGCGGGAGAAATTCCCGGTGATCGGCCAGGATGGGCCCATCATTCATAACCCGGTCAATGGGGAATTGTTCTCACCAGAAGGGCCGCGGCTGGCGCAGGATTTCGCCCAGGATGTGCTGGTGGCCTGCACGACCTGGAGCACGAATCCGTTGAAAGGAGCGGCCTCAGTCTATCAGGTTGCCCGCGAGAACCCGGAAGTTGGCTTTGTATTGTGCGGGCGCTATCCCGATGCGCCCGATCTGCCGAATATTTATCCCCAGGGTGTGCTCGACCGCCGGCAGTTGGCGACCGCGCTGCGCTCGGTGGACGCCTTGCTGACCTTTTCGCAAAATGAAGCCTGCCCCAATCACGTCATTGAAGCCCTGTCCTCCGGGTTGCCGGTGTTGTACATTGACAGCGGTGCGATGGCCGAGGTGGTGGGCGACTGTGGCTTACCGGTGATGGTGGAAAACTTCCCCCAGCAATTGGCGCACCTGATGACCGAACAAGAACAGTTGGCGGCTTGTGCCCGCCAACGTGCCCTGACAGCCTTCCATCCCGATTTCATCTTAGGGCGTTATATGGACGAGATGGTGCAGGCGGTGGAACGCCCGCCGACGCTTTCCCCGGAAGAACGCATCTGGCTGGCCTGGCACGAATTTGCGATTGTTGGACGTTGAGAAAATTTCTGTTGACCTGTGAGTGCCGCTAATCTGAAACCCTCTAAATATTTGCGAAGTGTGTGGGGTGGCGTTACTGGACGCATAGGCCGGACCTACCGTCTGGGCAGGCGCGCCCTGGGGGTGCCGGGCAAGCCGCAGCTTTACTACACCGTGCCCGGCCGCGACCAGGCCTGGGTGCTCGATTGGGTGGGACGTTACATCATCCAGGGGATCAACCAGCAGTTCGACCTGAAAGCGCATCTGACCTCTTCCCCGCGTTGGCTGGTCGATCATATTCTGCACTATGGTTCCTTGTGGGAATTCTTGTATAACCTGGACTTTGCCCATAATGCGCGCAACCAATTGATTGTGACCATTTTCCACGGTGATCGTCTGGAAGATTCGTCCCCCGAACTCCAGCGCGGCGTCAACCGTTTCCTGGATAACCTGGATAATGTCGAGAAGGTCGTCACCGCCAGCCGCATCATGGAGCAGCGTTTGCTGGAATGGGCTGTGCCGCAAGCAAAGATCGTACGCATCCCGCTGGGTATTGATCTGGAAATGTTCCGCCCCGGCACACCGCAAACCCGCCAGGCATTGCGTAAAAAGTTCGATGTCCCGCCGGACGCGTTTTGTATTGGCTCGTTCCATAAGGATGGCGTTGGTTTCGAAGAGGGTCTGGAACCGAAACTGATCAAAGGCCCAGACCTGTTCGTAGATGTGATCGAACGCCTTGCCAAGCAGCACAAACTGCACGTCTTTCTGACCGCTCCGGCGCGCGGCTATGTCAAGCGCGGCCTGGAGAAAATCGGCGTGCCTTATACACATGTCATGCTGGATGATTTCCGGGAGGTTGCCACATATTACGATTTGCTCGATCTGTATCTGGTGACCTCACGCGAAGAGGGTGGCCCTAAGGGTGTGCTGGAGGCATTGGCTTCGGGTGTGCCGCTGGTTAGCACCAGGGTAGGGCTGGCACCGGACGTGATCCAATCCGGGTACAATGGCTTGCTGGCGGACGTGGAAGACGTGGAAGCGCTGGCGCAAACTGTCAGCCGGGTGATCGCAGACTCCGACCTCGCCTGGGATTTGACCACAAACGGTTTGCAGACTATTCAAGATTATGACTGGTCAGTGATTGCAGCCCAGTATTACCATCAGGTTTACCGCCCGGTATTGGATAAATTGAAGGAGTAGGAACGTATGCTCAAGAACTTAAAGGCTACCTTCGTAAATCGGTTTGGTGTGGCCGTGAATACGCAAGAACATCGCCAAAAGGTGTGGCAAAGCTGGTACACGCATTTTGATGATAACCCCTTCGGCGTGCGCCCGGCGGAGATTTCCCGCCAGGCCTATCTGGACCTGGCGGCCGAGGTGCAAGGGCGAGTGTATCCAGCATTTTTGGAAGCGGTGGACGCCGAATTTGGTTTTCTGCCGGAGAAGGCTTTTGTTGATGAGTTAGCGTTGGCGACCCAGGTGGTGGTTAAAAAATCGCAACTGCTTTACATGCATGGTTACCTGCTCTACGGCGCGCTGCGAAATTATTTGCAAGCACATCCCGAGTTGTATTCGGTGAATATCCTGGAGACCGGCACGGCGCGCGGTTTCAGTGCGCTGTGTATGGCAAAAGCCCTGGCCGACGCCGACCGCGCTGGGAAGATCGTCACGTTGGATGTGCTGCATGCCCGCAAGCCGCTGTATTGGAACTGCATCTGCGATGCCGAGGGACAAAAGACCCGCCTGCAATTGCTCGAACCGTGGCAGGGATTGCTGGATTGCTACGTGATCTTCCTGCGTGGCTACACCGACATTGCCCTATCACAATTGGAATGGCCACGCGTACATTTTGCCTTCCTGGACAGCGGGCACGACTATACCACCTTGCAGATGGAATTAGCTTATGTGCGCGCCCGCCAGCAATCTGGAGACGTGGTGGTGTGTGATGATTACACCCCGGCGCAATTCCCCGGTGTGGTGCAGGCTGTGGATGAGTTCCTGGCTGATGGGACGTATACCGGGCAACCGTTCATGGTCGACGAGCAGCGCGGGTATATGTACATGCGCAAGACGAAGTAGGCGGTTAAGCTATTTTGAAGGTTTCTCCTGTTTTTCATCTGGTGCTGTTCTTCACGCGCGGCGTTTCCCTGCAGACCTGGGAGCGTGTCGGTATGTTGGGGCGCGAGGTCGCGCTGTACCGGGAATTGCAGCGCCGCGGTGTCAAGGTCAGCTTCATCACTTTTGGTGACCATCGCGACTTGCACTACGCTGACCGGATTCCCGGCATCGACATTTACTGCAACCGCTGGCATTTGCCCAGTGCGCTTTACGAGCGTTGGCTGTCCTGGCTGCACCGCCGGGTACTAAGGAACTGCGACATTATCAAAACCAACCAGACTGATGGCGCTGACCTGGCCCTGGGAGCCGCCCGCAAATTCGGCAAGCCGCTGGTGGCGCGCTGCGGGTATATGTGGTCGGAGTTTGCGATCCGCCAGTTGGGTGCGGATGATGCCTTCGTGCAGCATGTCTTGCAGGCTGAAGCAGAGGTGTTCGCCGCCGCCGACCACGTGGTGGTCACCACCCCGATGATGGCGGCCGATATTGCTGAACGCATCCCAGAAACTGCTGAGAAAACGACTGTAATTCCCAATTACGTCGATATAGTGGCGTTTGCACCGGGAGAAGTCGAGAAGGACATCGACCTGATCTTCATTGGGCGCATCGACCCGCAGAAGAACGTCGGTTTGTTGCTGGAATCCGTGCAGCCCCTGGATTGTAGTCTGGTGATTGTCGGCAATGGGGAACTGCGCGCCGACTTGATGGCACAATACGGCGACCTGAATGGGCGTTTGCAGTGGATCGATAAGCTGCCCAATGATGAGGTTCCCGCTTACCTGCGGCGCGCCAGGGTCTTCGTGCTGCCTTCGCATTACGAGGGCCACCCCAAGACCTTGGTGGAGGCAATGGCTTGCGGCCTGCCCGCGATTGGCACCGCTGTTCCCGGTATCCAGGAGGTCATTACATCTGGCGAAAATGGCTGGCTATGTGGGATGGAGGCCGAAGACATCCGCGCTGCTATCCAGCAGTTACTAGGCGATGCTGATTTGCGCGCCAAACTGGGCGCAAACGCCCGCGCCTATGCCCTGGAGCATTATGCCCTCATCAAGATTGCTGACCGGGAATTGGCCTTGCTGCAAGATTTGATTTCACAGGTAGGCGCGTAGCGATGACGGAACAATTGCAAGATCGCCTGTGGAAGACCTTGCTCTTGCTGGGTATATTGATCGGCGCGGGGGTACACTTGGCGGGTATCCCCAGCTATGAAGTCGATTTCGATAAGGCCCAGGGCTTCTATTTGGGCTTGGACTTTGTAAAGCACGGCATTTTCCCTATCCATGGCATCATGAATAGCCAGGGCGCTTTCAACCCGCCCTTTTTCGTCTGGCTCTACCTTCCCGGGATGGCGCTCACCTTGAACCCGGCTTGGTTCCAGATCATCCCGGCGCTTGCCCTGCATTTGATCGCCATGTTACTGCTTTACCGCATCGGAAAGCGCTACTTTGATATTCCGATGGGTGTGGTGGCGGTTTATTTTTATGCCTTCTCGCGCTGGGGCTTTTACTTCGGGCATACAAGTTGGGCGCAAGGGCTGCTGCCACCGGTCTTCGTGATTATGCTCTTCAGCTTTTTCGAATGGATCGAGGGGAAGAAACCTTGGCACCTAACCGGCCTGTTGGTGATTGCGGCATTCATCCCCGGTGTACATTGGGGCGGGATTGTGCTTTTCGGGGTGGTGGTACTGCTGGCGTTGATCTATCGCCCACCGGTCAAGCTGGCTCCCTTGTTGGTCGGGGTTGTACTGGCAGGGGTGATGTGGCTGCCCTTCCTCAAGTTCGAAACCACGCGCGATTTCATCGACCTGCAAGTGCTGCTCACCGGCGAACTCCCCACTGTAGATCCTGGTACATTATCTGCCTTGTGTGTGACCGAGTCGGTGGCCGATACAGGCGGTGGGGGACTGCAAGATCAGGTATCGGATTACCTGCAAGCGCATGCCCCCTTTCTATACCCTATTGTTGAGCGCGGCTTCTGGTTTGTGGTGGGCATGGTGCGCTCGCTGGAGAGCAATTTCTACTGGTCACTGACCCGCGGTGCTTCCACTTCGATTTTCCGGCGCGGCCTGTATTTTGTTGAAGTTGCTGCTTTTGCCTGGGGATTGGGGGTTTTGCTCTATCGCTTGTACAAGCGCCAGTCCACCCGCCCGGAACAATTGTTATTGCTGGGGTACCTGCTCCCGGCTGCGCTCCAGAACGTGACCCCGCATCACACTTCCTTCCGGCCTTCGATCTCGTGGATGTTCTACGGCGCGCAAATGCTGGTGATCGCTTATGGATTGACTGTGCCGAAATGGACGAAGCAGAAATACGTGCGTTGGGCTTTGCTGGCCGGATTGTTGGCCTTGCTGGTACAGGGCACCGGGCAGCTGGTGAATACAACCCAGCGGTTTGCCACAGCCGAATATCCCAACCCGCAGCGCGCCGTGTGGGATTGGATCGCTGCTGACTTGGAAGCACAGGGCAAGACTGCGGCGGCCATGCGTTACGACCACTTGCACACTTACCCGGAAGATTGCTGGATTGTTGCCAACGGCAGTCTGGTGAATTATGATCGCTATTACGTCGGCGTTGAGCACGATTATTTGTTAGAATCATTGTACGGCATTCATAATACGGCCAAAACACCGGATGGTCAGGTAGAAAAACCTGACTATATCTTGATCTATAGCCGAAGTCTACCGCAATACGAACCACTGGATTCACAATACATAGTGGTCACGTTCGACAAATATAGTATTCTAAAACCAATGCAATAATATTTTTAGGAGGAGTATAGCAAATGCTAGTTCTAGGTATTGGTGGGTTCATGCACGACTACAATTGTGTGCTGGTCGATGTGGAGAACAAGCGTATCGCCATGACGGAAGCTGAGCGCCTATCCCGGCGCAAGCACCACGTGATCCAGCCGGGAGATGATCTGCTGGAACCGATAAAACAGGTCTGCAAGGATCTGGGGGTACGCATCCGTGACATCGACGTGGTCGCTTTTGGACACACCGACGATTTTGATTGTAAGGAGGATTTGAAGCGTGAACTACGCGGCAAGGAGTTCGTCGACGTCGACCATCACCTGGCACATGCCGCGGCGGCATTTTTCAGTTCCCCTTACCTATCGGCAGCCATCCTTTCGGTGGATGGGTTTGGCGACGGCTACAGCACGCTCCTAGCCCACGGCAAGGGCAACCAGATTGAGGAGTTGCAGCGCGTGCGCGATCATGACAGCATCGGCCTTGAATACCTGCGCGCTACCATCCACCTTGGTCTGGGCGGTTATGGCTCCGAGGGTAAAACCCAGGGGCTGGCCCCCTACGGCGAGCCGACTATTTTCGACGATTATATGAACGAAATCGAGATCACGTCCGATGGCATCGTCAAGCTAAGTGATAAATTGCGCAGCGACGAATCCCGCCTGGCCGAAGAGGGCGGCTACCTGAACACGCAATTGTTGAACAACGCTTTCCTCAACGCCTACTGCCCGCGCCGTATCGTCCCTGAACCGTTGACGGATTTACACATGAACCTGGCGGCCAGCATCCAGCAAGTGCTGCACGCTGTGGTAATGCAGTTGGCGCAAATCCTGAAGCGTGAGACCGGCGAAAAGGACCTGGTGTTGAGCGGTGGGGTGGTGATGAATTCATCCCTGAACGGTTACCTGATGAACAGCGGCGAGTTTGAGCATGTCTTCCCGCTGCCGATGGCTTCTGACCGCGGTATTGGCCTGGGTGCGGCGCTGTACTACATCCACCACATCAAGGGCGTGGAGCGTTTCTTTGAACTCGATGCAGTCTATTATGGCAACGAATACACTGACCGCGATGCCACCCGTGCCATGCGCAAGGGCGGCCTGCGGTATGAAAAGAGCGCTGACATTGTCGCCGAAGCAGCCGAATGGGTCGCTCAGGGCAAAATCATTGGCTGGTTCCAGGGCCGCTCGGAGATGGGGGCGCGTGCTTTGGGCAACCGCTCCATCGTCGCAGACCCGCGCGTGGCTGAGATGAAGGACATCATCAATGAGCGCATCAAGCACCGTGAGTGGTTCCGTCCGTTTGCCCCCTCAGCGGCGGCGGAGACTGCCGGGGAATATTTTGACTACCCGGAGGGCGTAGCCGACCTGTCTTATATGACTTTCACCGTCCCAGCAACCGAGAAGGGCAAGGCCGCTGTACCGGCGGTGGTTCATCTCAACCAGACCGGACGCATCCAGATGGTGGATTGCCGCCGTAACCCGATGTACCATCAATTGATCTCCAAGTTCGGTGAACTGACCGGAGTGCCGGTTGTGCTCAATACCAGCTTCAACGATATGGGCGACCCTATTGTAGAATCCCCAGATGACGCCGTGGAAACTTTCTTGAAGACCGGCATGGATGTTTTGTGCATAGGCAATATGATCGGATATAAAAAATGAAAGCTTCCCGTAAGGCGCGCTGGAAGAGCTACACCCAGAAGGTGCGCAGCGCCCGGAGTTTCTTCCTGCAGAAGGCAGCGGAAGAAGGCTGGCAGAAAGCACTGCGCATCGCGGTTATCCGCGCCTTACAACCTTCCGGCGAAGTTCCTCTGGAACGCGCTGACCGCAGCGCAATCTTGACGCTCTCGCCAGCCGAAATTCGCGCTCGCGAGAAGCAGCAAATGCGTGCGACGGCATTGGTCTTCGATGCTTCACAGGTGCAGTCTACTTACCCTAACGTCTTCGAATGGGAAGATCGTATCCTAAGATATGCGTTCCTCCCAGCTCGCAAAGAGAGCCAGGGGCTGGTGGTACTTTTCCATGGGCACAATGCTTTTCTACACATGGGGCCGATGCGCGCCTGGGAACAATTCGACGTATTGGCCCCGTGGGATACTTTCGGCTGGAACCGCAATGGCAGTTGGTTCTGGGGGGAGAAAGGCGACAATTTCGTTGAGCATCTGATTCAGGACTTGATTAACCTGCATCGCCAGGATAATCAAGGACAACCCTGGTTCACGCTGGGTGGTTCGATGGGAGGCTTTGGGGCGCTGTACCACGGTATTAAATACGGCTGTGACGGCATTTACGCTATGGCTCCCCAGGTCGACCTGAAAGCCAAAGTCCGCGACTACGGTGAACAGAACACCAATAATCCCTATGCCTATTTGCAGGGTGAGAGCATTGAAACCGTTCCTGACCTGTGTGCTTTGGCCGAGGAACAGGAAACGCTGCCGCCACTCTTCCTGGTGCAGCACCAATACGATAGTGTTAATTTGTTCTCCGAGCACGGTTTCCGCTTGCTGGATGTGTACAATCGTAAGCAGGCCTGGTACGGTGTGCGTGTACTTCCGGCGATTGGGCACGGTGGCGATGGTAGCCAGCGCGAGGCTGAACTGTTCTTTGCGATGATCCTGGAGAAAAACCCTCCGCGCCGCGTGGAATTGAGTTCCTGAGAGTTCTTCATGCCCCTGGTTAGTGTACTGATGTCTGTGTACGACAATGCGTCTACTTTGCATGCCGCGCTGGACAGCATCCTGGCACAGACTCTCACTGACTTCGAATTCATCGTCATCGACGATGCTTCCCCGGATAACTCAAAAATCATTATTCATGAATATACCGATTCTCGTTTCGTATTGATCGAGAATGAAGGCAACCTGGGGCTGACGGCAGCATTAAACGTTGGCCTGCGGAGTGCGAAGGGCAAGTACGTGGCGCGCATGGACGCCGATGACATTGCCCTACCAACGCGTCTGGAAAAGCAGATCACATACCTGGAACAGCATCCGGAGGTGGGTATCCTGGGGACGGCCGCCGAGGTGATCGGCGCGGAGGGGGAATCGCAGGGAATTGCGCGTCGCCCGCAGGCAGACCTGGCGATCCGCTGGATGAGCCTGCTGGCAAATCCTTTCCTGCACCCTACGGTGATGTTCCGGTGGGAATTGTTGGTGGAGCATAGTTTGTCCTATGACGAACGCTTCAGTACCGCCCAGGATTACGACCTGTGGTGCCGCTTGCTGGAACATACCCAGGGGGCGAACCTGGCCGAGCCACTCTTGCAGTATCGCCTTTCGCACGGCATCACCGGCGAACATCGCCAATCCCAGTTGCGCAACCACGACATCATCGCCGCGGAAAGCATTGCTCGGATTCTGCCGGGATTTTCTATTGCATCGGATCGGGTAAGCGCCCTGCGCGCCTTGACTGCCGGACACGCCGCCTTCGAGGACGATCCCGACCCGCAGCGCATTGTGCTGTTGAACGACTATTTGAATTTGTTCACGGTGTTTGCCGCCAAACATCACCATCATCCTGATCTGGGTAAGCTCAAACAGCACGTTGCCTGGGAAGTAGCTGATTTAGCTTTGCGCCGCCCATTACGACCTGGTTGGAGTGGTATCCTAATGCGACTGGTGCGCATAGCCCCGGGGTTCAGTCTGCGGCTGCCGCTGGCCCTGGCGCGGGCCGGATACCGCCGCTTGCGAGGGCGAGCCTGATGCGCATCTTGCAGGTTACCTCTCACCAAAAAGCCGGTGGGGCGGCCTGGGTGGCGGATGCTTTGCAGCGCGCCTACCGGGAAAAGGGACACGTAGCGGAGATGGCAGTCGGCTTCAAGTACAGCCGCGACCCGCAGGTCTACGAAATTCCCAACAACGCTTACCGTAGAATGTGGCCGCGCTTCTGGCGCGGGGTGGCCGACGCCGGTTATAAGGCGCGCCTGCCGCTGCTGCCGCGCTTCTCGCGGGCGCTGGCTGCCTGGGGAGAGCCGCAACGCACCGCCCGTCTGAACGCGGGTTACGAGGATTTCGATTATCCCGGCACGGCTCATCTGCTGGATTTGTCGCCGGAGCGGCCCGAGATCGTGCATGCCCACAACCTACACGGTGGTTATTTCGATTTACGCCAATTGCCTAATCTCTCTAAGCAGGTGCCCTTTGTGCTCACGCTGCACGACGCCTGGCTGTTGAGCGGGCATTGCTCGCATTCCTTTGGCTGCGAACGCTGGCTGGATGGCTGCGGCGCTTGCCCCGACCTGAATATCTACCCGGCTATCCCGGTTGATAACACCGTCGAGAATTGGCAGATCAAGGCCGAGATTTACGCTCGCAGCCGCCTGTACGTGGCCGCGCCCTGCCGCTGGCTGATGGACAAGATCGAGCGTTCCATGCTGGTGGGTGGCATCGTTGACCGCCGTGTGATCTATAACGGCATCGACCTTTCGGTTTTCCAGCCCGGTGACAAAATCGCTGCCCGCCGGGAACTCGGGCTGCCGCCGGACGTGCCGATTGTGCTGTTCGTAGGTGCGGCCAAACGCGACGATACCTTCAAGGATTATGCCACCATGCAAACTGCACTGGCAAAGCTGGCACAGTGTATGGGGAGCGATGAATTGCTCTTGCTTTGCCTGGGGGAGGAGGGCAAGACCGAACGTATCGGTCGGGCCAGCGTGCGTTTCCTCGGGCGCATCAACGACCGCCAACAGGTGGCGCGTACCTACCAGGCCGCCGATGTGTACCTGCACGCTGCGCGCGCCGAAACCTTTCCCAACACGATCCTGGAAGCGCTGGCCTGCGGCCTGCCGGTCGTGGCCTCGGCCGTGGCCGGGATTCCTGAACAGGTCGACGCGGGCGAAAACGGCTTCCTGGCCCCGGTTGGCGACGCTGATGCAATGGCGGCACAGATGGCACAGCTTTTCGAGAACGCCGAACTTCGTCAGAAAATGGGCGCCAACGCGGCGGACAAGGCGCGCGTCCAGTTCGGGCTGCAACGCATGGCGGATGATTACCTGGACTGGTTCCGGGAAATTCTGGAGCACGCGTCATGATCCGCCTGAGCTTGATTACCTCGTGCTATAAAGGACTGCGCTACCTGCCGGACTTTTTCGAGCAGGTGCAGGCGCAGACCATCTTCCCACAGTTGGAGATTGTGCTGGTGCACAATGACCCCACGCCGGAAGAGCTTGCCGTGGTGGCGGCCTTCGAACGGCAGCATCCCGAGCACATCCGGCATTTGAAAGTGACTCCGGTTGAGCCGTTGGGCGCGTCCTGGAACCGCGGTTGGCACGCTGCACAAGGGGAATACGTCGCCATGTGGAACGTGGACGACTGCCGCCCGGCCGATGGATTGGAACGCCAGCTTGCCTGCCTGGATGCCAACTCAGACTGCGTGATGAGCTATGGCGATTTTGTGGAAGTACCGCAGTATGGCCTGACCGCAGGCGCTTTTCACGAAACTCCGGCCTACGACCCTCGCCGCTTCAGCCGGGCATTCCCGCAGGGTGGCGCTTTCTTGGTGTGGCGCAAGACGCTGGCCGACCAGATTGGCTATTTCGACGAACAGATGCTGATTGGCCCGGACTTCGAGTATGCCGTGCGCGTCGCCGTGAACGGCCTGCCAATGTGCCGCGCCTCAGGAACCATTGGCTATTTCACCAACGCTGAACTCGGTTTGAGTACGCGTGATGGTTCAATTAAGGCCGCCATAGAACGCACCGTCATTCAGCAACGTTACGCCATTTACGATAAAATCAGGCCGCAGTACCTGGATGCTGCTGCCCAATTCCGGCCGGACGAAATCCAGGTGGCGGGCGAATGGCTGCCTTTGGTTGAGGTCTTCCCAAACGTGGAAAGCTACCGCCGCAAGCGCAGCTACTTGAAATTGTTTGGTTGGTTGCGCCACATCTTGCGCACAACCTTCACTAAATTAGGCCTGCTGGACTTGATCTATCGCTTGCAAGAACGCTATTTGAAGCGTGAGATCTAAGTTATAGAAAGTAACCTTCTGTGATCTTTTTGCCACAGAGGCGCGGAGAAATTAATAAATCTCTGTGTCTCCGCGTCTCTGCGGTGAAAAAGCGAAAAAGAGAGCGTAATGCCAACTGTAAGCGTCATCATCCCTGCTTATAACCGGGCCGATCTGATCGTGGAAACGCTGGAAAGTGTTTTCGCCCAGAGCTACCGCGACTACGAGATCATCGTGATCGACGACGGCTCGACGGACGACACGCGCACAGTGCTCGCCCCGTTGGCCGCGGCGGGAGAATTGCGCTACACCTACCAGGAAAACGCCGGGTTACCGGCGGCGCGCAACACCGGCATTCGCATAGCCGAGGGGCAATACGTGGCCTTCCTGGATTCGGACGACCTGTTCACACCCGACAAGCTCGAAAAGCAGATGGCCGTATTCGCTACTCACCCGGATGCCATGCTGGTGCATGCCGGTTTCTCCAAGTTCGACAACGCTGGGAACGACCTCGGCTATCGCGATACTTCCTTTTATAGCGGGCAGATTTACCCACAGATGCTGTTGGAATGGTCGGTGCTGATGGCTGCCCCGTGCGTGGTTTCTCGGCGAGAGGTTTTCGCAGAAGTCGGCTATTTCGACGAAAGCTTATGGTGGGCGGAAGACCTGGATATGTGGCGGCGCATCGCCCGGCGCTACCCGTTCTATATTGTTCCCGAACCATTAGCGAAGATCCGTACACATCCCACCAGTATGTCCAGCGATAAGACCAAAGCGGCAGACGCTTTCCTGATCTACCTGAACAAGGCTTTTGCCGAAGACCTGGATTTGAGCGAGGACTTCAAAAGGCATGCCCTGGCGCGGATGTATACCAACGTGGCTCAAAACCTGTTGGGAGCGGGCCGCCGCCCGGAGATGCGCCTGGTGCGCGCCCACGCCTGGAAAGCGATGCGTTACTGGCCGCGTGAAACCGGGGCGTATGCTGCCTGGGTGGCTTCTTTTTTGCCGCCCGGCGTGCGCGAGAGTTTGATTAAGGTTTGGCGAAAGCTGCGTTACCGGCCTTCACAGGCATAGGGGAGCGTTTATAATGTGGTTCTTGTAGTCGGAAAAGATTCACCGCAGAGGGCGTGGAGATAGGCAGAGAAATGAACTCCATCCCCTACCCTTGCCCTTTCAAAGGGGAAGGGTGGCGAAAGCCGGGGCGGGGTTACGGAGATTTATCTTTTCTCTCTGTGTTTCTGTGCCTTTGTGGTGAAAAAAATAAACACGAACGACACCAATAAAAATATTCGTTTTATTCGTGCAATTCGTGTTATCTATAGACCACTTTGTGTCTTCGTGACTTGGTGGTAAATATTGGATTGTTTAGAGAGCAACTTGGTAAAGACACTCGATTCACACGCGAAAGCGAATTTCAAAATTCTGCTGCTGGGTACACAGATGACTGTGGCGGGAGCGCAGGAAGTGCTGCTGACCCAGGCGCGCTGGTTCCACAAGCAGGGCTACCCGGTCACGGCGGCTTTCTTCTATGATAAAGACGGCCTGGGCGCGGCTTGGCAGGCGGCACACCCTTTCCCGGTGCTGGACTTGCAGGCGCGTGACCCGCAGGGTGGCCCAGTAGCCAATATTTTCCACCTGGCGGGCAGTTTATTGCGCCTGTATCGCCTGATGCGTGGCGAGGGTTTCAGTGTGGTCGAAACGTTCACGCCGCACAGCGACTTATTGGGCATTCCGCTGGCCTGGCTGTGCAACGTGCCGGTGCGCGTGCCTACCCATCACAGTATGATCGAAGGTTCGTCGCGCATCCTGTGGCGCATGCACGGCTGGCTGGTCAACTCGCGACTTTCGAGCTGCCTGGTGGCCGTATCCAAACGGGTGCGGAAAGTTGCCATTGAGGATGAGGGCGCGCGCCCGGAACGCGTGCGGGTGATCCTGAACGGGATCGAAATCCCACAGCTGAATATACCGGTTGAGCAAGCCCGCCGCCAGATTTGGGATGAACTGGGCGTACCACCCGACGGCAGTTTGATGCTGACCGTGGCGCGCTTTACCATCCAAAAGGGGCATACCTACCTGCTGAATGCCATCCCGCAGGTGCTCGCCCAGCACCCAGGGGCGGTCTTCGCCCTGGCGGGGGAGGGGCCACGCAAGGCCGAGATGCGGGCCAAGGCCGAAGAACTGGGGATTGCCCACGCTTTGCGCTTCTTGGGTAACCGCGCTGACGTGCCCGAGTTGCTGGCAGCCGCAGACGTGTTCGTGATGCCTTCGCTGTGGGAGGGCCTGCCGATGGCGCTGCTCGAAGCGATGGGCATGGGGCTGGCGGTGGTGGTTACTGAGGTCGAGGGCGTCGAGGATATGATCGTGCCGGACGAGAACGGCCTGATGGTGCCGGTCAAGGATGTGGATGGCATCACCGCCTCGATCAATCGCCTGCTTGCCGACCCGGCCGAACGCCAACGCCTGGGCCAGGCCGCCCGGGAACTGATAGAATCGGAATATACCGTAGACCGCATGTGCGCGGAATACGAAAAACTCTTCTTGGAAATCTATGCCAAACAACACCCAAAAGCCTGATTCAACCTTCGCCAAAGTCCTGTGGACGGTGCTCATGCTGGCGTTGTTAATTACCGCCAGTGCGGACGTTTTCCGCGCCGGATGGGGTTCCGGTACACTGGTTGGGCGTTTTTCGCTCAAATGGCTGCTCACTTTCGGCGGGTTCGCATTGGTCTGCCTGGTGTTGGGGACGCTGGAAATGCTGACGCTGTGGCAGCCGGAACGCCTCCGCCCGCTGTGGCAGCGCGCCCTGGCGCTGCGCCCGCGCCCCACCTGGGGCCGGTATCTGCTGGCTGGCGGCATCCTGCTTCTGGCGGTCGGGTTCTTCCTTTATACACCCTGGGGCACAATTTTCACCGGTTTCGCATTCCGGCTGTGCGTTTTTGGAGTGGTTATCGTCGTGGTGGGCTGGGCCTTGACGTCCGATCCCGCCACACTGGTTAGTTGGTCGGCGCTGCTGTCGGCTGCCGTGCTGTTGGGCGGTGTTTTCGTGCTGGCGGTCGAACTGACCAACGTAAGCGGTTATCCCTTTGCGCTGTATTGGTCGGAAGGCAATCGCCTGTGGGACTATTCCGTGCTGTACGGCAAAGACCTTTACAACTACCCTGCCGACCGGGCCATACCGGCTGCCATCGATCCCGGCCGTCAATCGCTGTGGGGGTTGCCGTTCTTGCTGCCTTCGATTTCCATCGTGGGCGTGCGCTTGTGGAGCGCCGTGCTGTTCACCATTCCGTATGCCATCTTGGGGTGGATGCTGCTCAAGCCGTGTAAGGAGCAGTTCGCCGGGTGGTTCCTGTTCGGGTTATGGGCGTTGGCCTTCCTCAATCAGGGGCCAATCTATTCGCCGCTTGTGCTGGCCGCTATCCTGGTCGCCGGGGCGCGCAAGCGTTCCTTATGGTTGGCCCTCCCGATGCTGGTGCTGGCCGGTTACTATGCCCACCAGAGCCGCTATACCTGGATGTTTGCCCCATCTTTCTGGATCATTATCCTGGCGATGGTGCAGCCGGCCATCGAGGACTTCAAACTTACCTTCAAAGACTGGCTGCGTGGTGGTGTATTGGGGGCGGCTGGGATGTTGGGCAGCTTTGTGATCCCGCGCATGGGGCCGCGTATCATGGAAGCCCTGCGGACGGGCGACCAGATCACTGTTGAAACCATTGAGGGCGCCGGGCATGTGTTGAGCGGCGCAGGCGTTGCCGAAGCCACTACGCGCCAGCCGCTTTTGTGGGCGCGTTTGTGGCCGAATGAGACTTTCGGGATGGGGATTGTGCTGGCGTTGGTGGTAACCACGCTGCCGTTGATGCTTTTGTTCGTTTATCTGGTTACTAAACGTTACATTAAATTGAACCTGTGGCAAATCTTGGTGGTGAGCGGTCCATTGCTGGCTTTCTTAGTAGTGGGCTTGGTCGCCAGCGTAAAAGTGGGCGGCGGCACCAACCTGCATAACATGGATATGTTCCTGGTCACGCTGGTTTTTGTTGCTGCTCTGGCCTGGGAAGCAGGCATTGGCGAACGGCTGGGCGCGTTGCTGCGTACGTCGCCGGTGGTGCAGACTCTGCTGGCGTTGATCGTGCTGGTACCGGCCTTCAGCGCGCTGTTGGGTGCCCATCCGCTGGCGCTGCCGCCCCAGGACAAGACCGCCCTGGCCTTGTTCGCGGCGCGCGAGTACGTGTCCTGCGCCCAGCAGTATGGCGAGGTGCTCTTCATGGACCAGCGCCAGTTGCTGACCTTCGGCTTTGTGGAGAACGTGCCGTTGGTGCCGGAATACGAAAAGAAACTGGTGATGGATGAAGCCCTTTCCGGCAATGCTGCGTATTTCGAAGCGTTCTACGCAGACCTGGCGAGTCACCGTTTTGCGCTGATCATCAGTGACCGCCAGGCGATCCGCGAGAAGGAAACTGGCGAGAGTCTGGCCGAAGAGAACAACGCCTGGGTGCAGTGGGTGACCGAACCACTCTTCCAGGAATACGAGTCGGTCGAGAATTTCAAGCTGGTCGGCATGGAGTTGTTCATGCCGTTAGGGCGGGAGTATACATGTCCGTGAAACAGACTACTGAACAAAGCAAACAACTCATTTTTCGCATTTATTTCACTCTGGCCACCCTGGAGGGAATAGGTGCGCTAATGGGCTTGCTGGCCCTGCCGCGCGATCCCAAGAACGCCTGGCTGTTGGGTTTCTCGCGCTCGCGTCTGCTGATGTTGGTGGCTGTACTGGTAGGTATGGCGCTGTTTGGCACAGTGACCTGGTTGCTGTGGCGCAAAATGCAGTGGGGTGAGCGCATTGTCGCCACCATTCAGAAAGCGATTGCCCGCAACTGGGTCTACATTCCTGTATTACTGTTCTCGGCGTTGGCCTTCATCATTGGCATCTATGCCTACGCCTTCTCGGTCAAGTTCACCGACGCCCAGGTGCTGGCGCTGCTTACGCGTGTTTTGCCGATCATCTTATGGCTGGCCGCGCTGGGCCTGCAAACATTGGTACTGCTGCCGCTGCTGCGTTTTGGTTCGGAAGCCTATAAAGTAGGTCGCCAGCCCTTGCTGGCCGCCGGAATCGCGTTTGGCGCGTTGGTCGTGCTGGGGGCGGTGATAGCGCTGACCGGGTGGGGTTTACGTCCCGATCGCAGCGGTTGGGACAATATCGGCGTGCCGCTGCTGCCTGCCCAAGCCCTGATGGCCTGGGGCGTTGGGATGGCTGTGCTGCTGGTTGGCTGGCTGTTGCAAGTACTCTCGGCGCGCTCTGCCCGTTTCGGCGAAATACTTGGCCGCTTCCACCTCTTCGATTGGATGCTGGTGATTGGTATCTGGCTGTGGGCCATGTTCGCCTGGTGGGGGGAGCCGCTGACCCCGACCTATTTCTCGCCGCCCTTGCGCGCCCCGAATTATGAATATTATCCCTTCTCGGATGCCGCCTTGCTGGACGTGAACGCTGAGAATATTTTGATTGGCGAAGGTTACGCCCGCATTGCCGAGAAGCCGCTCTATAATGTCTTCCTGGCCGGGCTGCACGCCCTGGTGGGGCATGATTATGATGACGTGGTCTCCGCCCAGATCGTCGTGCTGGCGCTCTTCCCGGCCTTGGTTTACCTGTTGGGCAGTGCCGCCCAGCAGCGTCTGGGGGGCGCGATCGCGGCCGTACTGCTGATCTTCCGGGAGCGTAATGCGATTGCCCTGTCCGGCGAGATCGGTGTGTCACATTCCAAGCTGCTGATGACCGACTTCCCGGCCGCGCTCGGGCTGGCCTTACTCACGCTGGTTTGCTTGCTGTGGCTGCGCAATTGGGAGAAACGGCGCGCCCTGGCACTGGTCACCGGCGGATTGTTAGGCCTCTTCCTCTTGTTACGTTCTCAGGCAATCGTACTCGTGCCGGTGTTCTTGCTGGCTGTTGTCGTGCTCCAGTATCGTAATCCCAAGCGCCTGCTGGAAAGTGCTGGCTTATTGGTGTTGGGTGTGGCCTTGGCGATTCTGCCCTGGATGTACCGCAATTACCAGCAGACCGGCAATTTCGGGTATTCGCAGCCTTTGCAGGCGCTCTACCTGGCGAAGCAGTACAGCTTCACTC
>JAFGRA010000359.1 GCA_016935415.1 Anaerolineales bacterium | reverse complement strand
TCGAGCGAAATCCAGACCTACGAAGACCTGGGGCTGTGCCGTTTGGGCGAGGGTGGGCCTTTTGCAGCCTCGGGCAAGGCTTTCGTATCTGGCCTGGATTACGGCCTGGAACTGGCAGACGAACCGGCCTGCCCGGTCAATCCTTCCGGCGGGCTGATCGCCTGCGGCCATCCGGTCGGTGCGACCGGCCTGATGCAGGCCGTCTTTGCCACCTGGCAATTGCAAGACCGCATCGCCAAACATTTCGGCGACGCCAGTTTGCAGATCGAGAATGCCCAGCGCGGTGCGATCCATTCCCACGCCGGGACCGGCACCGGCGTGACCGTCACCATCCTGGAAAAGGAGCAGTAGATCATGGCCAAGAATCCTACCAAACGCCCCGAAACGCTGGGCGGCTACATCGTGCATGGCATCCCTTTCCCGGTCGATACCGACCCAGAGGCGCTGGCTTTCCTCAAGCGCATGGCGCCGATCCAAATCGAGCAGGAATATGCGATCACCTACCTGCATTCCTACGCCCAGGACAGCCCGTGGTTCGCCGGGCTGACCCAGAAGCGCCTGCTGGCAAACCAGGCCCCGGACAGCGGCTACACTTACGCCAACCCGCGCGGCCACGACATGTATTCCGGGGCGGAGACGGTCTGGATCGATATCACAGAACGCCCTGCCGCCGTGCACGCCTTCACCGTGTGCCATTTCGGCTCCGAGGAATTTCTGGCGGAGATGCCTTTTGTGCTGGCGTTGATCGAGTTCAAGGACGTGGATACGCTTTTGCTCACCCGCCTGCTGGGCGTCGACCCATTGGCGGCTTCCATCGACTGGATCGATATGCCCGTGCAGCCCAAGTTCCTGCGCAATAGCAAACTCAAGCCCACGGATGTGTATTTCGTGCCAAAGGAATGACACTTCACCATAAATTCCTATTTTAGTAGGGGAGGGTCGTATCAGAACCGCGGAATTTATTCTACGGTCTGCCCCCTCCCCTACGCACCACAAGTCATCTTCGTAGTAAATAATCAAACCATCTTTCTCAGAACTGGCAAATTTCCTCTTAACGTTGTATACTCTTAGTACTCAACGAAGCTTCGCTTTTTTTAAATTTTTGTGAGGAAGGGCTTGCACGCATGAAGGTATCTGTACTCCAAGAGAATCTCGCTCATGGATTGAATATCGTATCGCGCGCCGTCTCGCCGCGCAGCACCCTGCCGGTGCTGGCAAACGTGCTGGTGGCAACCGATGAAGGCCGCCTGCGCCTCTCGGCCACCAATCTGGAACTGGGAATCACGTGTTGGATTGGGGCCAAGATCGTTGAAGAAGGCTCCACTACCGTACCGGCGCGCACCTTTGGCGATCTGGTGGGTACACTACCCAACGACCAGGTGGACATGGAACTGACCGTACGCACGCAGACGCTCAACGTGCATTGCAGCACCTCGAACACCGACATAAAGTGCATCGACGCCCAGGAATTCCCGCCCATGCCCGTCCCCGATCTGGACGGCGGCGTGGAGATCAACGTGGCAGATTTCAAAGAGATGATCCGCCAGGTGGTCTTTGCAGCCTCGACCGACGAAGCCCGCCCGGTGTTGACCGGCGTACTGGTCACTTTACAGGATGGTACACTGACCATGGCCGCCGCCGACGGTTTCCGCCTTTCGGTGCGCACCGCGCCACTCTCCAATTCCAATGGACAGAACTTGCATGCCATCATCCCCGGCCGTGCCCTCAGTGAACTGGCGCGCATCGCCGGAGACAGCAACGACTCCGTGACGATGGTCTTACCACCCGGGCGCGGGCAGGTCGTCTTCCGCATGAAGGATATCGAGTTGACTTCCCAATTGATCGAAGGCAACTTCCCCGAATATCAGCAGATCATCCCCGGTACACACAACACGCGTACCGTGCTGTCGACCGAAGCCTTCCTCAAAGCCTGCAAACAGGCCGAGATCTTCGCCCGCGACGGTTCTCACATCGCCCGCCTGAGCATCACGCCCGGCAGCGAACTGGAACCGGGCAGCGTGGAGATTTCCGCCCAGTCCGAAGAAACCGGCTCGAACGAAACCGTGGTGGATGCCACCGTTGAAGGCCCGTCCGTGCTGATCGCCTTCAACGTGCGCTTCCTGCGTGAGGTGCTGGACGTGGTCGGTACCCCCAACGTAGCCCTGGAAACCACCGCCTCTGCCGCCCCCGGCCTGATCCGGCCGCTGGGCGAGGATAATTTCCTGCACGTGATTATGCCGATGCATTTGGGGAATTAGTCAGTTAGTCGAATAGTTTGATAGTCAGATAGTTTTGTAGTTATGAAGTCAAAGGCCCTGATGAATACCGGGGTCTTTTTTTATGCTAGGTGATGGTATCGCCCGGCAAAATCAGTTCCACTTCCCCCGATTGAAGTCAATCCAGCTGGATAATTTAGAGTAAGTGGGTTATGATTGTGGCGATTAATAATCTTTACATAATTATTGTGCGAGTAACGAGGAAACGATGAATACAGACCAACCTATCAACCGTGAAGAACCAATTCGGTTGTTCAAATCCGACTTTTTGGAATTCTTCAGCCACATCACGCCGCAGGCAGTGGCCCTGCTGTGGACGCCGCTGATTATTCTTTTCTTCATTCTCTCCTTCCGCAACCTTCAAGAAGGCAGTTCGCTATTGGTGATTCCAGCGGGCATCCTCATCGGCTGGTTCGTTTGGACCTTCGTCGAGTACATGCTGCATCGCTTCATCTTCCACTATCACCCCAAGACAGAAAAGCTGAAAAAGATGTTTTTCGTGATGCACGGCGTACACCACGCTCAACCGATGTGCCGTACGCGCCTGGTCATGCCCCCAGCATTGAGCGTTCCCTTAGCAGTGGTTTTCTATGGCCTGTTCTACCTGATCTTCGCCAAGCTGCTGAGTGCAGAGACGTGGCTGTACCCGCTACTGACGGGATTCGCAGCCGGATACCTGATCTACGACCTGACCCACTACAACATCCACCACTCCAAGATCAAGCAAGGCATCTTCTTTGCAATCCGCAAACATCACCTGCGCCATCATGGCCGCTGCGATTTCCTGCGCTTCGGGGTAACGTTCCCGCTGTGGGATTACGTCTTCGGCACCATGCCCAAGAGCGCCTGTGCTGAATTGTTGGAACAGATGAACAGTGAGGATACAGGAAGCTAGTATATAAAATTCCACATCAAGAAGTAATCGTAGGGGCGTACTGCGTAACGCGCAGGGCAAGTAAGCTTGCAAAGCTGCGCCCCTTCACCATCCCATCACCTATCCGATTCGCTGTTTATCTGACCATCAGACTACCACACTACTCGACTATCCAGCACCAACTCCATAGCTAATCCGTTATAATCCTCCTCATATTCGACATTGAGAGGAACACACACCATGCAATGGTATCTCATTCCCGTGGTCATCGCGGCCGGATTTGCAGCTGGTTTCATCAACGTCCTGGCGGGGAGCG
Organism: Anaerolineales bacterium; assembly: GCA_016935415.1. Lineage (GTDB taxonomy): Bacteria > Chloroflexota > Anaerolineae > Anaerolineales > UBA11579 > JAFGRA01. Next base: position 4,807 of record JAFGRA010000359.1, on the reverse strand, counting down.
GCTCGCTAATCACGCTGCCCTTGCTGATCTTCATCGGGCTACCTGCAAACATTGCCAACGGCACCAACCGCGTGGCAATCTTACTGCAAAACGTAGTTTCCACCAAAAGCTTCCATGATAAAGACATGCTCGACCTGCGGGGCGTGCTAACGCTGGGCATCCCGGCCGTGATCGGGTCCGTAATTGGCGCGCAGATCGCCGTCAACCTGGATAAAACTCTGATGGAGCGCGTGATCGGTGTCATAATGGTCATCATGCTGTTCGTGATCCTTTTGCGCCCCAAGCGCTGGCTACAAGGCTCCCGGGAGAAGATCGAAGGTTGGCCGACGTTCCTCCAGATGGTCTTGTTCTTCCTGATCGGTATCTACGGCGGGTTCATCCAGGCCGGGGTGGGCATCTTCCTGCTGGCAGGATTGGTGCTGGGGGTGGGCTACAATCTGGTGCGCGCCAATGCCGTGAAGGTGGGCATCGTACTGGTCTTCACGATCTCGGCATTAGCGGTCTTTATTTACAATGGTCAAGTGAATTGGATCATCGGCCTAGTCCTCGCCATCGGGAATATGCTCGGCGGCTGGGTAGCCACCAAAGTAGCCGTAGAACGCGGCGCGGTATGGGTACATCGTCTATTGATCGCCGTGGTCATTGTCTCTGCCCTGAAACTGTTGGGCGTATTCGACCTAATCGGCCAGCTCTTATAAAAACAAGTTGCATTTAAACGGCAAACCTGCCCAAGATTCTGCTGCAGTGTGGAATCCCGGCAGGTTTACACTAGGGGGGAGGAAAAACGCGATTTATCTCAGCGGATATTGACCATCCGTCCGAGGATAAATCCCAGCAACAAGACGGGGATCAGTAAATACCCAGCCTGCGCCCAGCCCAGTTTCTCAACCAATCCACCAAACACGAGCGGGCCGATAACCATGCCCAGGTTCTGCCCGAACATGACAATGCCCAACGCCAGCCCACTCAAGCGCGGGTCACCTATCACTTCGGGGGCGGCGGCAAAGGTGGCCGTAGGCACTGCCCCAGCCAGACAACCTAACACGATCAAATAAGCATAAATTTGCCAGCCGGTGATATTGAAGGGAAGCAGCATCATCAATGCCAGGATCAGATACGGGAAGGTAAAGAAAAGTTTTCGGGAACCGACTTTGTCGGACAGCCAGCCCGCCAGCGGGGCAGAAATCAACACCAGACCGGTGGAAATACTGGCGATCTGGGAAGCCTGCTGCAAGTTGTAGCCGCGCACTTCTGACAAGTAGGTGGGATAGAAAGTATTGATGCCCATGAATGTAAAAGTCGTGCAGGCAAACATGAAACCCAGCAGCCAGACGTCGCGATTGATCAGCGCTTTGAACTGCAAGTGGAAATGCTGCTGCTCCAAGTCTTCTGCTTTCACCGGGGGCACCCGGACCAGGAATCCGTAGAGCACCAGGATAACCAAGGTCACTCCAGCCCCAACCCACCAAACGGACTGCCACCCAAACGCGGTTGCCAGCGCCGGGGCCACAAGCAGCATGGTCACATTGCCGAGCGGTACCCAGGTCGCCCATAATCCCATTGGGATGCCTTGTTTTTCAGGGGGGAACCACATCGCAATTGTGGCCGGAGCCACTACCGCGATCAAGCCCATGCCAATCCCTTCGATCACGCGCCCGGCCAACAGGAAGGCGAGATTGTGCGCAAAGGCGCCCATCACGGCACCAAATCCCAGGCTGCTTAAGGCGATCAAGCCAGAGATCTTTGGGCCCAACCTTTGCAGGATGAACCCGGCAGGCAGGGAAAGGATCAACCCGGTGATGGCAAAAACCGACATCAGCGACCCGGCTTGACTCAAATTGAGTTGGAACGCATCCATCAAGATGGGCATCAAGGGGGGGACTTTATTCTGGTTCAAGGGCGCGCACACACTGGCCAGAAATACGATCGCCAAAATCACCCAGGCATACGCTGGAACAACCGGTGAGGATTGCTGAACTGTTTTATTCTCCATTAAAGCCTACGCATTCAGAATCCTTTATGGGTGAAAAAAGTGAGTAGTTGCAGTGTGAATTACCGCAGCTACTCATTATATCAACCAGATAGTTAGGTTTATTCTGATGAAGCCCAGCGGACGACAATAAGCGCCAAACCAGCCAGGATCGTCATTCCGATAATCAGGGGAAGGATGGTCCCGTTGTAACTGCGGCCGATCATCGTGCCCAACACCATCGAGATCAGCGTGGAAAATGAGCCGATCACTGCCGCACCAATCCCGGCCAGGTGGCCCAAGGGCTGCATTGCCAGGGTGTTAAGGTTTCCAAAAAGGATACCCGTGCAGAAGAAAGACATCATCAAGTATGTCATCAGCGACCACAGCGGGGGATGGCCGGCAAGCAGCAGAGAAAACCCAAGAAAGATTATAGCCAGGGCAAACACGATCCGCATTGCCCAGCGGGCCAGGGTTAGCATCCCGTAGCGCATGACCAGGCGGGCGTTCAAAAACGATGCCATACCCAGAGATAAAGAAATGATGGCAAAAAATAGCGGGAACTTTTCGCCTAAAGCATATTGATCGGCGAAGATCTGCTGGGATGAATTCAGGTATCCCAGGAAGAAGCCGTTTACAAGGCCTGCCGTAAGCGCGTACCCCAACGTGGATCGGATTCCAAAAACTTCCCGGGATGCGCTTGCGATGCGTTTCAAGGAAAACGGGGCGCGATTTTCCAACACCAGTGTTTCCGGAACGCGTACTGCAAACCATGTTACGGTAACCAGGGCAAATACCAGGAAACTGCCAAAGATGCTGCGCCATCCGCCCAGTGAGAGAATTCCCTGTCCAATCGTGGGAGCAATCATCGGCACGAGGATGAAGATCGTCATCACGAACGACATGACCCGCGCCATTTGGCGGCCTTCCAGCCGGTCACGTACCAGGGCCAACGTAACCGCTTGCGGAGCGGAAATACCCAGCCCCTGCAGGCTGCGCCCTAAGAGCAGCATCGGAAAACTGATCGAAAATAAAGCGACCAGGGAACCGGCAATGAACAGGGCATAGCCCGCATAGATAGCTGGCTTGCGGCCGGTTTTATCGGAAAGTGGCCCAAAAAATAATTGTCCGAGCGCCAGGCCTAAAAAAATGACCGAAACGACCAGTTGGCGGTCGTTTTCGTTAGTTACGGCCAGGTCATTGGCGATTTGAGGCAACGCCGGGAGCATGGCGTCGATGGATAAAGCCGTCAGGGACATCATCATGGCGAGGATGATGATGAATTCCACCAGTGATGATGAGGCTTTCTGTTCGGCCGGTTTTGCCGCGATTTGCTTTGGTGCTTCTGCCATGAAAACGAGTCGCTTTTATGGTTCCCGTGCGCCGGTCGGCGCACAGGAACCAAGAAGCTAAGGTTACTTTTTGACCGAATCCATGAAGGCACGGATCTTATCGTCCGTAGAGTTTTCGAAATAGCAGCCATGCGCCATGATATAACCCGGTGCATCGGCATACAACTCAACCAGATTATCGCAGTAAGCGCGCACTTCATCGGTTGTGCCGGTCGCCATCAAGGAGGCAGGTACGTTCCCGGCAATGATATACTTTTCAGCCAAGACTTCCTTGACCCGGCTCATATCCGTCTGGTCGAAGTGGCAAACCAGGGATTTCTCCGGCATCTCTGCCAGGTAGTCCAGACGTTCATTGTATGAACCTTCGATGAACAGGTAGCTGGTAATGCCTTCTTCGTACAAACCCATCATGACCGCTTTCCAGGTCGGCCAGTAGAACTTCTCAAATTGCTGTCTTGACATGAAGCTGTCGGCGCCTTTGTGCAGCACGTATAATGCCGCAGGGGCGCTGTTGCGATCACTAGCAGCGATGACAGCGTTGATCAGCACCGGCACGTAGGCCTCGCAGGCTTCCAGCAAATCGTTCGGGCGGCGGAACATATCGGTTAGGATGCCCTTGGTGCCTCGCACCGTGTCGCCCAGATAGTCGAAGGGGGTCTTGACAATGTTCAAGCCCATGCTGGGGAACCCAGAGGCGGCGATCATCCCACCGGTTTGTCCAACCGCACCCAGCATCTTCATCAATTCATCACCGGCTTCCATTAGAGTCTTCAACATAGCCTGGAAGGGCGGCGTGCCAAACGGTACGATCAGGTCGATGATGTCGACGTTTTCGGAGACGCGCGGCAGCTCGGTCAGCATGGCCAGCGGCGCAAGCGTGGGCATGACGCGCGGCAGGTACTTCTTCAGCCAGAAATTGGTGGGGTCGGCGGCGAATTCCTTGTACTCGTCACCTGTCATGTACTCACCTTCCACAGCCTGGATGGTCAATTCATCAGGTAGTTTCTGGCCGCCCCAGATATAGCTCTGGTAATCGAGCATATCCATTACTTTCCCAGGATAGGGAAGCGGGGAAACCGCAACGTCGGGTTGGAATTCATTGTGAAATTCCAGGAGCGGTTCGCGTAATTTCTCATGGTTGTAAACCATGTCTTTACCCTGCAGGCCCTTACGCCGGATGACATATTCATTCGCGCCCATAAAAAGATCGGCTATGGGGCGGTCGTGCGGCTCCATGTCATAGATCTTGCGCAGGCGGTCGATGCGTTCCTTGTAGTTCGCTTCTGCTTCCGGGCTGACAAACTCCATGGGAGCATTCTGCCAGGCATCCAGGCGGAGCTTGCGGCGCTCCAGAGGAGATAGCTCATTCCAGTTATCAGGTCTAACAAACATGTCCTAACCTCCTAGGCCCAATCTTTTGCCAATGCAACTGCCGCCATGGCATCACGACCATAGGCATCTGCTCCGGTGTATTCACGAATATTCT
>JAFGRA010000358.1 GCA_016935415.1 Anaerolineales bacterium | reverse complement strand
GCTGGTAGGCGGCGGTTTGGTGGTGATGCTGGTCAAGAACTTCAAGCGCATCTCCTCTGGTAATGCGGCCGCGGGCTTGCTCTTGCCGCTCTTCGGGTTGAGCCTGCCCGCATTGGCCGCGATGCCCTTCAGCCTGGGGGTGATGTTCCTTACTTTCCTCAAAATTGGGGCGGTGCTGTACGGCAGCGGTTACGTGTTGCTGGCCTTCCTGCAGGCCGATTTCGTTGAGCGCCTGGGTTGGCTGACCAGCCAGCAGTTGATCGACGCGGTCGCCATCGGACAACTGACACCGGGGCCAGTTTTTACCACGGCGACCTTCATCGGCTATTTCCTGGGCGGCCTGCCGGGGGCTTTGTTGGGCACACTGGGCATCTTCCTACCCTCGTTCATTTACGTGGCGATCAGCAACCCGATCATTCCGCGCCTGCGCCAGTCGCCGTGGGCGGGCGCGCTGCTGGACGGCGTCAACGTGGCCGCGTTGGGATTGATGGCCGCGGTTACATTGGTACTCGGCCGCGCCGCCCTGATCGACCCGCTGACCATCGCGCTGGCGTTGGCAGCCGCGATCCTGCTGTTCCGCTTCAAGGTCAACACCGCCTGGCTGGTGATCGGCGGCGCGCTGGTCGGGCTGCTGGCCAACCTGCTCGGCTGATCTTTCTAAATTTCCACGCTTATAAAACTCTATCAATGACAAAGCACAAAGTGCTTTCCATTCCCCGTAAGAAACCTTTCTGAGCGCCAGTCTAAGCTCTTGAAGCAATTAAAGGTGAATATTATTTGGTAGAAACAGGAGAATTACCGATGGAAAAATTACTGAACGCCGATGTGATCGCCCAACTGAACGACGTTTTTAGAGAACTGCAAGAACCGGTCAGCGTGCTCTATTTCGGCAAAGAAGCCGATTGTGATTACTGTGACACCACCCGCCAATTGGCCGAAGAGGTCACAGCGCTGTCCGACCTGCTGCACTTCGCCGCCCACGACCTAAAAAGCGACAGTGAGATTGCCGACCAGTATAAAGTCGATAAGGCCCCCGGCCTGGTGATCGCCGCCAAGAACGATGATGGAGTGACCGATTACGGCGTGCGCTACTCCGGCGTTCCTTCCGGACACGAGTTCACCTCGCTGGTGCACGATATCATCAATGTCTCCAAGCGCCAGACCACGTTGAGCGCGGAAACGCGTGAGTTTCTGCAGGGCATCACCGAACCGGTACACATGCAGGTCTTCGTTACCCCTACCTGCCCATACTGCCCGCAGGCTGTTGTGCTGGCCCACCAGATGGCAATGGAAAATCCGCTCGTTACCGCTGAGATGGTCGAAGCAACCGAATTTCCTGAACTGAGCACGCGCTTCAACGTCAGCGGCGTGCCCCAGACCACCATTAACGATGGAGCCGCCACCGTGATCGGCGCGGCACCCGAAGTACAAATGGTTTCCGAAATCCAAAAAGCGCTGGGCTTGAACTAAATATTGATACAATTGTGAAAACGGCAACCATTGGATTGTCGTTTTCATACAAACAATGATTTATCCCTGGAGGAAAAATGGGAACCAAAGTAACGTGGAACGGTGATATGGCCTTCACCGGCAGCGCCGACACCGGTTTTGAAGTCGATTTAGATGCGCACCCCAACGTCGGTGGGAACAACTCTGGCTTCCGCCCGATGGAACTACTGGGTGTTGGTCTGGTGGGCTGCACCGCCATGGACGTGATTTCAATCCTGAAGAAGAAACGCCAGGACGTCACCGATTTCGAGGTGCGCCTGCACACCACCAGCGCCGACGAGCATCCCCACGTGTGGACGTCGGTCAAACTCGAGTACGTGGTCACCGGCAACGACATCGACCCCAAAGCGGTCGAACGCGCCATCCAGCTTTCCGCCGACCGCTACTGCCCGGCCCAGAATATGATCAACAAGGCCGTGGAAATCGAAACTGTCTACCAAATCATCGAAGCGAAATAACTTTCCTATTTCCGCTCAAATCACGACCTCCCGTAAATGATCTGCGGGAGGTCGATTTTTTACCTTATTTGAAATCAAGAAGTATGTGTTCAGCGTTACTTTCCGAGTATTTCTCGCTGGGCTCGAAATGACAAATCGTATCATTTCGAACCCAAAGAATGAGAACTTATCACGAATGCGCTCTTAGCAAACAACACGTATGCTGTTTAGTCATGCAGATGCAAGCATTTTGTCAGTCATTTTTCACCCATTTTGATTTACCATAATAAGCAACCGAGAATCTTTTCTCTTTTTTGATTTATTCCGCGTGCATAAAAAGGATCGATTATGAACCTAAAGAAAATTTCTACGTTGTTCTGGATCATTGCCACGCTGGCATTAGCGACTTTAGCGTGCAGTTGGTCCGATATTTTCCCCGGAACACCAACCGCCACGCCCATTCCAGTAATCACTGATGTTTCCTTCCCAACTGCCACCACTGCAGCCGGGGAGCAGCCCGCGTCCACGTCCAGCCCAACGGATGACTGGCTTGTTCCACCAACCCCCGAGGCCACGGTCACACCAGGCGACTCCAGCACCAACGCGTATGGGGAAGCCTGCCTGCCGGGCACCTGGAAAATCGATCAAAACAGCGTAAAAGACTACATCAACGACAGCATGGCTTTTTATGACTATGATGAATTTGCTGCCAAGAGTGTAGCCGGAATCCTGTCAATCACTTTCAACACTGATGGCACAGTCGGCATGTCGGCGCGCGATTTTTCGGTCGTCCTGGGCGTAGAGAGCGGTGCTTTCTCAGATTTCACCAATTTCACATTCATCGCCCAATCTTCAGGTGCAGCTTATTATGCCGCGGATGATGATGCCGACGACGACACTTATGTATTAGAGATTACCAACGCCGCCTATGACGCCAATGCCGTGCTGCAAAAGACGCCCAAGGATGCCAGCGCACAAAGCCGGCTTTCCGTAAAGCTGTCGCTCAACGACCTGCTCGATTTCGCCCAATCGATGGGTTTCGCCAAGGATTTCTCAACCAGTATGCGAGCACAAAATCTCCTGTATGAGTGTGAGGGCGATACCCTGGTGATTCAACTCAACAGCGTAGGTGATGTTACTTTCATTCGGGTGATCGAGTAAACGCCTTCCTTTTCAAATAAACAGACGAGTGTCGCAAATTCAAACTTGCGACACTCGTTTTGATTTCCGTCTCTTTAGCCCATTACTGGACGATCAGCTTATTTCCCGGGGGACTAAGGACCAATCGGCCGATCGGTGCTGCCCTGGGAGGTAATCAGGCTGGCCTGATTAGCGTTCGAACTGGCCGTGACCAGCTTTTCGAAACGCGTCAGCGTACCTTTATAGGCCGCCGTACCGCTTTGCGGTACCCAACCTTCCATATTGAAAGCCAGCGGCCCATCGGCCATGATCCATTCGCCGTTATATTTGCGGGCAATATGGATGTGCGTCCCGGTCGAAGTACCGCCTTCACACGACGGGTGGCCGACATTCCCGCCCGCTTCGATATATGTGCCCACCGTTGGGCGATCCTTGGTCGCCAGGTGCAGGTAAAGGATGTTCCAACCGGTGCGCTCGTCGCCGTCACCATCCAGGTCGAGGATCACAATCCCAATTTCAGAACGCACCACCACGCCGGAGGCCATCGCCGTGGCCCATTGTTCACTCACCCCACAGCCCCCCACCGTGGTCTGGGGCGCAAAATCGAGTGCTGCAAACGGCTCACCGGTGCCCCAGCCGGTGTGCGGTCCGCCTGTGTAAGCCCAGGTCTTGCCGCGATCCCAGGGCAGCAGCAGTTCGGGCTGCTCCAGGCTGACGGGGATATGCGGTTCATCGATCTTCCACGGGTCGCCGAATAAATTCACATAAGTCTGCGCAAACCCCTCAGCGCTGCTGGCAATCGGATAGAGATTACCCGGCATGATGATGTTGAAGTAATTCTGCAAGGCCACACTGGCGGCATTCTGCCAGGGGTCCGGGCGCTCCAAACGGCCGTCGGCCAACTGCCATTCCAGCAGTGAGCCTTCCCGCCAGCCATAGTAGCCGTTGTTGAGCTTATTGGCCGCCCAAACCAACTGTAAATACACGCCCTGGTGGTTACGGCTTTCGTAGCCCAGCGGGTATTTGACTTGTTGGCCGGTGCGAATGTTGGAACTGAGCGCTCCAGCCTGATATTCCAGCAAGGCCAGTAACACGCGCGGGCTGACGCTGAAATTGGTGGCCACGTAATCGACGATCTGCGCGCCGGTGCGGGTCTTGCCGCCGACATAATCGCTGTAATCCTTTAACCAGCCCGAGTGTTGGTTGACAAAAGCCTGGGTATCGAAGTCGGTCGCCAGCGGGCCGTTGACGAAATGGCTGTCCGGCAAAATACGGTACGGCGACCCCCAGAAGGGCAGATAATAGATCGGAATCTGCATGGGCATACCTGGCGGCAGGGTGGTCACTTCACGGGGGATATTATCGTTAGCAGCCAGGATTTCGGCTTCGCTGGTATTGAAGCGCGCCGCCAGGGCGGGCAGCGTATCACCGGTCTGCACGATGTAATCGACCAACTCACCGGGGTTATAAGCCGGGCGGGTCGGCAGTGGGGTAATCACCGGCGTGGAGGTGGGGAAGGCAGTCGGCACCTGGGTATAAAAAGCTATAGTTGGTTCCGCCATGGGATCAGGCGCGTTGCAAGCCAGGGTCGCCAGCAGGAGCGCCAGCGCCGCCAACAGGATATATCTTGCGCGTTGAATCATTCGTTTCTTCACAGCAACCGCATATTCTATCGCAGCTTGCCAGCCGCAAACGGTTTTCATAGCGAACGTTAATCAATGTTTTCGATTTGTGCTCAGCTTAATCATACCCCAAAAGCAATCGTTTCCCAGCATCTTTTCAAGCGATACTATCTTGTATTTCCGATCGAGCAGTCGCAGATTGATGTTGCCCCTACATTTCTACTTGTATAAGAGCAAAGCCCAAATATCCAGCATAGTCTACAACAAGATCGAAGGTCGTAGGTGCGCAGCATACTGCGCGCCTACAGCGTCTGAAAAATCCAGTTATTATAGAATCTAAGTCGACCACATTTCTCCGTTTTCTTGCAAAGATGAAATTGCCCTTATAGACACAGCAACCAGGGGCGAACAGCCGTTCGCCCCTGCATTTCGCTCATATGACCAGAGCTTTTGTTTTTTTGTCCTACTGGAAAAATTAGGGGCGAGGTTTTCCACAAGCCAGCGTCATTGCCCGGCTTTCGGTGTGGGGCGCGGTTTCTTGATGTATGAATTGCGCAGGGCCATGTCATTGGCTTCAATCACCACACCATCTTTGACCAGGTAACCATCGTAGGGTTCGGCCCCGGCAACCGCTTGCCAACCATCCAGATTGAACGGCTCCGGACCACCTGCCAGCATCCACTCCCCGTTGTATTTGCGGGCAATGTGCAGGTGCGTGCTTTGTGAGGGGCCGCCTTCGCAGGAAGGATGCCCGATCAATTGTCCGGCTTCGAGCCAGGTGCCCACCTGGAAAAGATCGGAGCGGTCGAGGTGTACGTGCACGTACACCAGCACCCAGCCGGTATGTTCGCTGCCGTCCCCGTCCAGGTCCTGCACGATCAGGCCCTCCCCCACGCGCACAATCTCGCCGGAAGCTGCCGCCGCCACCCATTCATAGGACGGCGCACAGGTAACTTCCGTGCTGCTGGGAGTGAAATCCAGCGCCGCCGGTGCGCCGTTTTGCTCCCAGGCAGAGTGCGGGCCGCTGGTATATGACCAGGTATGCCCAGGCAAGAAAGGCAATTCCATGGGCGGCTGGGCAAAGCCCGCCGGCAGGAGCGGTTCCACCGCCTCAGCGCGCTGCCAGGGGTCGCCGAACAGCTCAGTATACAGGGCGGCAAAGCCGGTCTGTGGGTCGAGGGCCTGTTCCCAGCTGGCTTGGTCGTAGAGTTGGGCGAAAGCGTACTGCACGGCCACCGTCCCGGCATTGAGCGTGGGTTCCAGACGCACTTCGCTCCCATCTTGTAACGTAATCTCGGTCAGCGAACCATCCCGCCAACCGTAATAACCAGCCGTAAGCTCCTCGACCAGCCAGACCAACTGGTTGTAGAGGCCTTTATACTGCCAGCCGTCGACCCCCATCAGATAATCGCTGGAAACCCCTGTGGCCAGTTCGCCCTGCACACAGCCACTGTAGTATTCCAGGATGGCCAGCAGCAAGCGTGGGTTGATCGAATTCTCCAGGCCAACCAACTGCACCACCTCGCCGCTGCTCTTGGGGGCACTGACGAAATCGGAAGCCTGGTAGCTCGCCAGGAAACCGCCGCACCCGGCCAGGTAAGCAGTCACATCAAAATCGGCCGCGGTAGCCGAGAAGATCACCTCGCTGTCCGGTATAAGCCGTGCAGCGAGAGAGGAAGCGGTAAGCACGTGCGGGATGGACAGCCGCAAGCTGGGATCGATAAAACCTGGATAGCTGTCCCAGAGGGTGGTTTCTGCCGGGGCATCCAGCCACACGATCTCTCCGGGGGCAACGCCAAAACGCGCTGCCAGCCCCTCCACGCTGTCCCCGGCCTGGCTCATGTAAATCAGCTCATCAATATCTGGCAGTTCTGAGGTAGCTTCAAAGGAAACCGCTTCGATGGCCGTGGGAGCACCTGTTGGGAGAATGGCGGTCGGCGACGGGAGCGCAGTTTCAAGTACCGCGGCTGGCAAATCGGGTTCAGGTGCTTCGGCAGGTTGGCAGGCCCCCAATATGCCGCTCAAAGCTGTCAACACGATCAAACAATAATATCGACCTGGTTTACGGGTCGTCTTCATAGCGCAAAATCTTGGTTTCGGCAGTGCCGTAAATGCTGGCGGGAACCGTCTCCTCGCCGCGCGTCAATGTACCTTCATACGGTTCACCGCTGGAATGGGCTTCCCAGCCGCTGAGCACGAAGGGGATCGGGCCATCAGCAGCCATCCACTCGCCGTTATATTTGCGCGCAATGTGGACATGCGTACCCGTAGAAATGCCGCCCTCACAAGAAGGGTGGCCGATAAAATCACTCTTATCCAGCCAACTGCCGATCTCGACGCGCTCCGTATCGGTAACATGCAAGTACAGGATTACCCAGCCGGTCTGTTCGTAACCGTCGCCGTCCAGGTCGAGCACAACCACACCCTTGTCTTTACGCACGACAATCCCCGGTGCGACGGCCGTCACCCACAGGTCGGAGGGCACGCAGCCGGACTCGATGCTGCCGGGCGCAAAATCCAGCGCCGCCTGAGCACCATCGTGCTCCCATGCGCCATGCGGCCCGCCGGTATAGCTCCAACGCTGGCCGATCAGGAAAGGCAGGATCAGGGGCGGCTGTTCGAGTTCGGGTGGAAATAACGGCTCGACCGTCTGAGCGCGCACCCACGGGTCACTGAACATGGTGGTATGCAGTGCCAACAAGCCGGTGGCCGGGTCGACCGCCTGGAACCACTGCTCCAGGTTGTACACCTGGCTGAAGTAATACATCACCGCCACGGTCCCGGCATTCAATTCGGGCGCCAGGCGCAGGTGGGTACCGTCCGGAAAAGTCAGATCGGTCAGGCTGCCATCGCGCCAACCGTAATAACCGATCGAAAGCTGGTTGACGGCCCACACCAACTGGCTGTGCAGCCCCTGGCGGTCGAAGTCGATCTTGCCAAGCGGGTAATCGGTGGAGGAGAAGGAATGCGGCTGCCCCAAAACCCAACCGCTTTGATATTCCAACAAGGAGAGCAGCAGGCGCGGGTTGATCGAATTTTCCAGGGCGACGCGCTCCACCATTTCCGCGCCGGTATTCCAACCTGAACTACCCAGATATTCGCGGTAGGTGCTCAGGTAGCCGCCAATCGTATTGATATAGGTAACCGGGTCATAATTGATCGTCGAGGGGGAGTCGACCACTTCACTGTCCGGCATGATCTTTTCAGAAGGGGTGGTGTTGACCAGCCGCAGCGGGATCATCAGCATCTGGTCAGGGTTGAGGAAGCCCGCTTCCAGGACAGAATCATCCGAAACGATCTCCTGCTCGGCGACCCCAAAGCGCATGGTCAGGTTTTGGAGTGTATCCCCGGCCTGGGTATAGTACAGCAGGGGCGGCTGCTCCGGGCTGAAGATCTCAGCCGTGGCCGTCGGCGTGACAGTGGGTAGTGGGAAGGTCGGCGTGGGCGAAAAGCTGATGTTTGCTTCCGCATCCAGATCCGGTTCATCAGTTGGGGGTGGGTCGGTGGGTGCCAGCGTCGGCTCAGAGAAGAACGCCGTCGGCAGCGGTGTATTCGGGGTCAGGTTAGCCCCAGCGGTAGCCGTCAGGCTGGCAGGGGTAACGTAACCGCTGCTGCATACACTGGTCAGCAGGGCGATCATCAATCCGATCATCAAAAAAGCGTAAGCGTTCTTTCTGCGCATCATCACTTATTATACGTATCCGGCCGGGTTTTTCAGGGAATTCCGACCGCGAGTTATCAACGCGTGACCATGTTTTCTGGATCGCGGCACTCACACGGCTCGATCACCTGGTCACCTTTTTGCAAATAGCCGTCATACAAATACGTGCCGCCGAAAGAAACCCAGCCGTCCATCACTACCGGCAGCGCGCCGTCGGCCGCGATCCATTCTCCATTGTAACGCCGGGCAAGGTGTACATGCGTACCGGTCGAATAGCCGCCTTCGCAAGAGGGGTGCCCGACCTTGTCCCCGGCGTGCAGATAGTCGCCGACGCGCACGCGGTCGCGGGTTTCGATGTGCATATACAGTATCGTCCAGCCGGTCTGCTCGTAGCCGTCACCGTCCAGGTCTTGCACGACCGCGCCATTCTCGGCGCGCACGATCAGGCCGTCGGCCATGGCAACCACCCATTCATCGCTGACGTTGCAGCCGGGTGTATTCGAAGCCGGGGCAAAGTCCAACGCGGCCCAGGCCGAACCGTTATCCCAACCGCCGTGCGGCCCGCCGGTAAACACCCACGGAATGCCATCCTCGAAAGGCAGGCGGAATTCGGGCTGCGCCAGGCCGGGCGGCGTAACCGGCTCGTAAGCATAACCGAAAGAATAGCCGAATAGATTGTAATAGGTAGCATACAGGCCGCCTTCGGAAACGGCGCGCCGCCACCCGCTTTCTTCAAGCAGCGCCCCGAACATGTACTGCACACCGGCCGTTCCAGCGTTGACCAGCGGGTTGGTGGGGATCAGACGGCCGTCTTTGGTGGCAATACTGCCCAACGCGCCCACCTGCCACCAATAATAGCCGCGGTTGAGGTTGTCGGCTGCCCAGGTAAGCTGGTAGTACAGGTTATCGCGCCAGGCATCGTCCTTGCCGAGCGGATAGGTCAGCGTGGTTTCGGGGGGATTGCTGTGGGTCACCCAGCCGCTCTGGTATTCGAGCACGGCCAGCAGCAGGCGCGGGTTGACAGAATAATTGGTGGCAACCAGTTCGACGATCTCGGCCCCACTCATTACCTCGCCATCCACCTCGGCAAAATAGCTGTTCAGGTAGCCGGCGTGCTGGGCGATAAAACCGGCCACGTCGAAGGTGGCGCTCAATGGCCCATTCACCAATTCCGAATCGGGGATGATTTTATAGGCCGGGGCAGGGGCCGCGGGTGCGGGCGGCGGGATCAACAGAGTCTGGCCGATGGAGAGCAGGTTGGGGTCGGCGATGTCGTTGACCTGCATGATAAGGTCCAGCGGCACACCGAAGTTTTGGGAGATGGTGCCCAGCGTGTCCTGGTATTGGACGGTATAGATCACTTCCTCAGTGCGGATTCCCGGCACGGTATGCGGCGCGTCCGGTGTAGGCGTCAGGATAGGATCGTTTGGGTCCCGCGTGGGGGGTAGGTAGGGATTGGTAGTCGCTGTGGGAGCAACAAAAGTAATGTTGTTCGAGAAGGGCGTTTCGGCAGAGGGATAGGGTGTACCCAGGTTACAGGCCAGCGCGCTGAAACCCAGCAGGCTGACAAGGAATACCAACAAAGTGATAGGCTTACGAAAACGGTGATAGGTCATTTGATTTAGAGGATGCAATTCGCGTACCAATAATGGATAAACGGCACATTCTGTGCAACAGGGTATTAATTTCAAGCCTGGAAAAAAATCTATCTTTACGATTTCTTTGGTTTTCCCTCACCCCATCGGTTACACCGACAAGGAGAGGGAAAACGAAGATGCTATTTAAAAAACATTTTACATGAATTATAGTGGAAACATGGATTATAGGTTATCCACAACCCGCCTCAATCCGCAACTAAATCGAAGAACACGCCAACCGATTCGGCCACCAACTGCGAACAGGGGATCTTATCGCCGCCGTAGCGGGTTTCGAGCAGTTCGCCACAGCAGCGGCTGCCGAAGCGGTCTTCAAAAGCGCCCAGGTACTGCTTACAAAGTTCGTAGCAATGGGC
>JAFGRA010000357.1 GCA_016935415.1 Anaerolineales bacterium | reverse complement strand
TTTCTAAAATGGTTTTCGCAAACTCATTTTATGGCAGAATTGATGCCGATTGCTCCTTTCTCACCAAACTGTCAGGTGACTAGATTTATTTTATCCATGTAAGACGTGTTCCAGGCCAAGCTGGTAAATGGCCTTAACGTGCTCGTCATCCAGGCAATAGAACACCTGCCGCCCTTCTTTGCGCGCCCGCACCAGGCGCATCTGCCGTAGGCCGCGCAGTTGGTGCGAGGTGGCCGATTCACTCAAGCCGACTTCTTCGGCCAATGCGCCGACGTTCATCTCGCAATCCGTGAGCGCCGAAATGATGCGCAGGCGGCTGGGATCGCTGAACGCCTGGAATAATTGAGCCAAGTCAACAGCGGTCGTTTCGTCTAAAGTAATATCGGTTGAAAACACGTCTTACTCCTTGCCTACATATGAATACTTGCTCATATATTCATGTATATTAAAACAGAAAACGCCGTGCCTGTCAAGGTACACACTTTTTACCGCGGAGACACAGAGGCGCAGAGCGTTATCTAAAAGTTCTCTGCGTCTCCGCGGCTCTGTGGCAATTTTTTCTATGCCTGTCTACTTACGGAAAAAGTTCGAAACGATAAACCAAAGGTTGGCCGGGCGTTCGGCCAGGCGGCGCATGAAATACGGATACCACTCCGTGCCAAAAGGCACGTAAATCCGCACCGGGTAGCCTTCCTCCACAAGCTGGCTTTGCAGATCACGGCGAATACCATGCAGCATCTGGAATTCCATCTTGCCAGACGGCAGGTTGAGCTTTGCAGCATACTCTTTGGCAAAGACTATGCGCGCTTCATCGTGGGTGGCAATCGCCGGGATGGCCGGGAAACGGCCGTCTTCACTCAGCGTCGGCGCGCCCGCTTGGCTGGAAGCATCCAGCAGCAAGGCCGTCAGCCGGTCGAAGTTGGCATCCACATCGGCCTTCTTGGGGTAAGCCACATCCGGTGGTTCCTTATAAGCCCCTTTGACCAGGCGGAAGGTCGTACCCTCTTCAAGCAATTCAGCCGTGAGTTCCTCGGCGCAGTACAGATAAGACTGCATCGCCATACCCACATTATTGAATCCATCGGCGCGCAGCTTGCGATATATGCGCACCGTAGCATCTAACGAACCAAAATCCTCGATATCGATTCGCACACAATTATTGCGCTGCTGGGCGCGCGTCAGGATGGTATGCATGTTCTCGGCGCAGAGGGTCTCATCCAATCCAAGTCCCAACTGCGTCAATTTGACCGACACATTGGCCTGCAAATCTGCTGCCGCGATGGCGTCCAGGCATTCCAGGATCGCCTGTGTAGCTTCAAGGGTCTTATTGGGCGTGTACACGTTCTCGCCCAGGTGATCGAGTGTGGCGATCATGCCCTGAGCATTCAACGTTTGGATTACGGCCACGGCGTCTTCCAGCGTTTCCCCGGCGACGAAGCGCAGCGCCATGCGTCGCACGATGCCAAAACCGGTCACGATCCGGCGCGCCCAGGCTGCTTGCGAGAGATAGATCAACAAAGATCGGAGCATAGAATTTCAGAAGCCTTTCTTGCAGGAAGAAAAGATGGAGGGAGCGGATAATTTTCATCCATCATCACGGTTCGCATTCTTTTGAACTTGCACTCACTCTTCATTGTAAGCTCACACACTTGAACATGATGATTAACTTTTTATGAGTACGCTAACCCGATTCTAGCATAAATTATCGAGATGTTATACAATGACGCTGCAAAGTGAAGCTGCAAATTAGAAATGACAAATTGCAAACCATGATCCAGTCCAAAGTGAGGCTGGTACGTTAGAATGACGAATTGCGAATTAGAAATTACAGTTCTCGATTTACGATTCTCGAATCACGACCAAGAACTTATGATTAACTCTTTACAGGTTTCCCAAGGAGGAGGTTCCCTTGCGCTCTAGACGCTCAGGTTCAATGCTGCGTTGGGTTTTCGTCGGCCTGGTCATCGTCTCCATGATCTTGCTGGCTATCGAGCTGATCGCCTTCAGCCGCATGCAAACGCGCTTTCCCACCGGCATGGAGATCGGCGGAGTCCCGGTCGGCAACCTTGACCGCCAGGAAGCAGCCGAACGTTTACGCTACGTGTATTCCCTGCCGGTTGAATTGAACTACAACGATGCCGTCATCCATCTCAGCCCTTCCGTGATCGACTTCAATCTCGACCTGGAAAGCATGCTTGCCGCCGCTGATTTGCAGCGCGCCGGCGGCGCCGAGTTCTGGACAGAATTCTGGGACTTCATGTGGGGTCGGGAAACCACCCCCGAGGCAGTCCCCTTGGCGGCTTCGTATTCCGAAACCCTGTTGCGCAGCTACCTGCAATCGGAAGTTGCCCCGCGCTACGACCGCCCGGCTACAGCCGCGCAGCCCATCGTCGGCACAACCAACTTCCAACCCGGCTCAGAGGGCACCACCATCGACATCAATGGTGCTGTATTCCAGATCGAAAACGCGCTGCGCTCCCCCACCCAACGCTCGGTCGACTTACCCATTGAACGCACCAACCCCGAAAGGCCATCACTACCCAACCTGGAAACCCTGCTCAAGCAAACCATCGAAATCTCCGAATTCGATGGGCTGGCCGGTGTTTATCTCTATGACTTGGAAACCGCCCAGGAAGTCCACTTCCTGATCCGGGATGGGCAAGAAATCGCCGTCCAACCGGACGTGGCTTTTACTGCCGCCAGCATGATCAAAATTCCGATCATGGTCTCCGTCTACCGCCGCCTGGATGAAAACCCCAACCAAGAAGTACTGCGGCTGCTCTCAGAAATGATCATCCAATCGGGCAACGACCCCTCGGACTGGGTGATGGAACAGGTCATCGATCCCACCCTGGGACCATTGGCAGTCACGGAAGATATGCAGGCGCTGGGCCTGGAATCCACCTTCCTGGCCGGACATTTCTACGCAGGCGCCCCCCTGTTGGTACGTTACGAAACGCCGGGCAACACCCGCGAGGATCTCACTACCGACCCCGATACCTACAACCAGACCACCCTGACCGAGATGGGCAGCCTGCTCGTCGACCTGTACCGCTGTGCGGACACCGGTGGCGGCACCCTGACCGCCGTCTTCCCAGGTGAGATCACCCAGGCGGAATGCCAGGATATGGTCAACCTGCTGACCCAGAACAAGATTGGCGTCCTGATCGAAGCCGGAGTACCGGAAGGCACGCGCGTTGCCCACAAACATGGTTGGGTCAGCGACAACGCCGGGGTAATCCGCACGATTGCCGACGCCGGGATCGTTTTCTCCCCCAGCCGCGATTACGTGCTGGTGATCTTTTTCAACCACCCTGTCCAGACCATCTTCGATCCCGTCTCAGAGACCATCGCCTCACTCTCGGCGGCCGTTTACAATTATTACAACCTGCCCAGCGAATAAGAACGCTCTCTATCTAAACAAAAAAACATAAATGGCTATGCGCAAGAACGGCATAGCCATTTTTTTGATTCAAAATCATTGATTGCATCGGCAGCTAAAGTTGCCTGCAACTTTTTTAATGATACCTATATCTTAAACTCCAGAGGACGCCGAGGTTTGATTTTATATTCTTGTATTCTCTGTGTCTCCGCGGTGAAAATAGAATGGGATTATTCCTCTCCCAGACGGTAATGCACCTCAGACAGTGCCCGCAGACGCTCGGCAGCCTGCTCGGCGGTAATGTCACGCTGTGGTTCACCCAGCATCTCGTACCCGACCATGAATTTCTTGACCGTGGCCGAACGCAGCAACGGCGGATAATAATGGGCGTGCAACTGCCAATGGCTATTGGCATCCCCACCAATCAACGGCGCGCCGTGCCAACCCATTGAATATGGGAATGAGACCTCGAAGAGGTTATCGTATTTGACCAGCAAACGCTTGAGCACGTCCGCCAAGGCGGTGCGTTGGGATTCGGTCAAGTCGGGCAAGTGCAATACGTGTTCACGCGGCAGCACCAGCGTTTCGAACGGCCACACCGCCCAATACGGCACCACCACGATCCAATCCTCATTTTCGACCACCACACGCGCCTGCTCCTTGGATTCACGCGCCGCATAATCCACCAACAACGGGCGGCCATGCGTTTCATAATACGCCTTCTGGTGCACGTCTTCCTTATAAGCTTCGTTGGGCAGCTTATCACCCACCCAGATCTGGCCGTGTGGGTGCGGGTTCGAGCAGCCCATCACCGCACCTTTATTCTCGAAGATCTGCACCCAGCGATACTGCTGCCCCAATTCCTGCATCTGGTTGGCCCACAAATCGATCACCTTGCCGATCCCAGCCATGTCCATTTCGGCCAACGACAGGTCGTGGCGCGGCGAAAAGCACAACACCCGGCAGGTGCCCTGCACGCTCTCGAATTGCATCAAGGGATCGTCCCGGTCGGCAGCATTCGGCGAATCCGGCAGGATGGCCTGGAAGTCATTGGTAAACACAAAGGTATCCGTATACTCGGCATTGACCACCCCACCGGCCCGTTCATTCCCGGGGCACAGGTAGCAATTTGGATCGTAAGCCGGGCGCACCTCCGGCGGTGTCTTCTCGACCTGCCCCTGCCACGGGCGCTTAGTGCGGTGTGGCGAAACCAGAATCCATTCCCCGGTCAGTGGATTGTAACGACGATGTGGGTATTCAAACTGATTCATTATTTTTCCTCTAAGCAGTTTTCTTTTCTTTAATGCCCAACAGGGCAAACATGGATAAGAAGAACAAAATCCCGAAAATGCCCATCAAGAGCGTGAAGCTGGCACCGTCCCCAATCGGCCCACCGATATACGCCCCAATCGCCCCGGCCCCTGCCCCGGCCAGGTTGGACAGCCCCAAATATCCGGCGGCTTCTTGTTTAGGCACGATCGTGGTTCCCAAGGCCCAGTTCGAGGCGTAGAACAGGCCGATAGCCAGACCGATCACCGTACCACCGACGTAGATCATCGTCATCCCGCTGGAAAGCACTACGACCAATGTTCCCAGCGCGGCCAGTACGCCGCTGGTGGCGATTAGCGCCTTCTTACCCACCCGGTCGGACAGCAAGCCGCCCGGCAAAGCCGCCAGCAAGATGGCGATGCCCACGAAAACGAGCACCTGAGCCACCAGGTCGGAAGCTTCGCCGCCCTGGATTTCGGGGAATTTCTCCTGAAAATAATAGACCATGAAACTAGCGAGGTTGTTGGCTCCCACCAGGAATGCCAGACGACTGACTACCCACCAGGCAAAGGAACGGTTCTCACCAAAATCCTTGCCGATGCCCACCCGGATGCTGACCAACACGCCCAGCAGGATTGCCACGCCCATCCCCGCCACGCCGATGCCCGCCACCAGGATCGAGCGCCCCGGTTCGGCCATCCCCACCACGGCCTGGAAAGCCCATTTGACGATCTGCCCGCTGCCCAGGATGACCACTGTGAACACGCCCGTCATCACCAGCAGGCGCAGGAAAGGCTGCCAGTTGATCGGTTCAGCTTCTTCCTGGGGTTCTTCGCGCACGAACATGGTGATCAGCGCACTGACCACGACTACCACCGCCAGGGTAATGAAGGCCGCCCAAAACTGTTCCCTCCCAACCATCTTGCCAATTACGAAAGAAATAAACAACAGCGGGGCCGGCAGTTCCAGGAAGGCCTTGATCCCGGAAAAGATACCTTTACGCTCATCCGGCACCAGGTCGGGGATAAAACCTTGTGTGGCTGCATGTGAAGTATTGGAAGCCACCATCGCCAGGATATAAAGCGTGAACAGCAGCCAATAGCCGCTCATGCCCTCCATGCCGACCGTGAAGCCGATCAGCACGATGATGATGGCCTCGCTCAGCGCGCCAATGAAAATAAACGGTCGCCGGCGGCCCCAGCGTGAGGTGCTGCGGTCGGAGAGCAGCCCCATGAAAGCCTGCACCAGCAAAGCAACCATCAAAGCCCACAGGCGGATAATGCCGAAATAAGTGCCTTTCTGCTCTTCACCGACGAACTGCTGCACCAGCAGGGGCACGATCAGCACCAGCCCCTGTGAGCGCACGGTCAATGCAAACCAGTTGATGCTGATCGTAATGTAGTCGTGCCAACGAAAATCGCGTTTCAAAATGCTACCTCCTCCAGGTCATCATGCCTAATCGCACAGCAGGATCATATACACATCCAGGTCGACCGGCACGCGTTGTCCCGCAAAAGCAATTTCTTCCCCGCTATCCGGCGAAAGTATGCGCCCGGTCGTCTCTGCTCCAAATAACACCTCAACGCACTGGGCGTTCTGGGCATAATTCACCAGATGCACCTGCCTGCCCTGCCCACCCCCCCAGACTTCGATCAGCACCGGCTCGGCGCTTTCTACGCGCGGATAAACCGCATCCCCAACCTGCGCCAGCATAGCGGCGCGGTGCTCGGCATCGGGCAGCAAAAACAAAGGACTCTGTGTGATCAGTTTGGGCATTCCGGCCGCATCCAGCAAAATACGCACCAGTTTCGACCCCATATAGCCGCGGAAAAGGGCGTGTACAAAGCCGGTCACCAGGGCACGCAAAACGGGGTTACGGTTCAGGTAGGCCGGTTCCGGTAGTTCCCAACCAGACACCTGTAACACATCAATCACTTGCACACCTTCCGGCACATCCACGGCGGCTCCAAAACTGAACAACACTTCCACCCCGGCCAGATCATCGCCTGCTTCGACTACCTTCCAGGGGATTCCGGCCGCCGTCAAAGTTTGCCCCAGACCATGATAAAGCGGTGCCAGCCGTTGCCAGTCCAGCCACAACCGTTCGCCGGGATACAGCAGTGCTGCCGGAGCAGCATTCGTGCGCCCGGCATAAAGCTCAGTATGTGTTTCCAACCAAGCGTGGAAATCACCAATCGCCCGCTGCACGTTGCCGAACTGCGCTGCGGTCAGCAGCGTGTGTTTGCCATCTTCATGATATTCCGTCCCCTTGGTGGTCATACTCACGCCTAGTGCGGAAGCTTCGGCCATGCCCTGCCGGTAGCGCCGGGTGGGATACACCCCATCGAAACCGATGCCCACATCATAGGACAAAATACTCAAGTGCGCCCGGTCACCGACCCGTTGGCGGGCGGTGCGCACGGTCAGAGCGTTATTTGCCAGGCGCGGCTTTGGCAACGCATCCCAGCGCGGCAGGGCGAAGTTCTCGATCATGGTTATTTCCTGCACGTCGGCCAGGGCGCGCAAGTCCTGCCCGTAGATCAAATACGAGTCGCGCATCATAATGTCGTAGTCGTTGGCGCTGATCGGGGTATCGGGCTGCAAGCTGTGGATATATTCCCGTATCTCAGCGATCAAAGCTGTCACCTGATCGGCCCGCCAGCGCAGGTAGCGCGCCAGCTTGAGGTCTTGCGGATCGATGTGCGTAGGGATAGGCTCCCCTGAAAATTCGAAATAAGCCTTCTGGCAATCAGGGCAATAGCAGCCCACTCCGCCCAGCCAGGTATTTAGCAATGAAATCGGCTGTGCGCCGTGCCACATGTTATCGAAGAAGATACCGTCTGCGCCGCGCTCGATTGCCCCGGCGACCATCTCTCGCAAATGTGCCCGCCATGCCGCGTTCATCAGGCAGGTCATATAACGGCCGCTATAATAAAAGATGCGCTGGCCGCGTTCATTCAGTGCATACCAATCTTTTTCTTTGTAACTGCCCTGGTAAGCACAGTTGGAGGTCTGAATATAGGCGAAAACCTTGTCCCCGCTGGCATGATAGACTTCGGCTGCCCCGGCGAAGGACTCCCAATCCTCCTGCTCCACTTCCGGCGGGAAGCCCCAATCGTACATCAGGTGCACCCAGTTGCAGCGCATGATCTCACGCACACGCTGCGCTCCCGCCGCGGTGTGTGCTTCGTTGTGCACGAATTCATCCACGTCCTCGTCCATGAATTTCAGGCGGTTCATGCGGATCGTGCCGGGTCCCCCCCACAAATAAACCGGGCGATAAACGCCTAGCTGGAATACGGGTTTTATTGTGTCCATCGCACCCTTTCAATTGTTGTCATTGTGATCGTAAAGCAACCGTAATTATATACGATTTGGTTTGGCTGCTACGCCCAACTCTTCTCTCCGCTGCGAAATATTTTTCGCTGTGAAGGCACGCATAAATTTGGTTACTCGGCGGCTAAAGCCGCTTGCAACATTCTCAATCTCGTCACTCAGTGAATAAACAAAACCATTGCAGGCAACTTTAGTTGCCGCAGCCCGCAAGAGAGTAATTGTGAATATAGTGTAAAATACTCCCACAATCATTCCCTTATTGAAGGAAAGCCAACCACCTATGATGAGTGCAGAGCCGAACGTCAAGAACAACGCCATGGAAGAAATCATCTACCGCATTGCCTGTGCGCCGGGCACTACCCCGGGAACGGGAATTTGCTTCGCCGCCAAAACCAGCGGATTGTTCCGCTCCACAGATAGCGGCCAGATCTGGGCCTACGCTCTCGATTCGCTCAACCTGGAAACTGCTTTGCCCGCCCTGGATGTGGTGCTCTCCCCCGACTTCGCAAACGATAAAATGGTCTTTGCCGGTGTGCCCGGCGGCATTCTCTATTCTTTCGATCGGGGAGAAACCTGGCAAGTCGTCCCCTTTGGTTCACCGCCACCGGTGGTTTGCGCGCTGGTGATCTCGCCCAATTACGTTCAGGACGGCATCCTGCTGGCCGGGACCATGGAAGATGGTGTCTTTCGCTGTGCCAACCGCGGCCAGGACTGGCACTCCTGGAACTTCGGCCTGCTCGATCTGAACGTGCTCTGCCTGGCGATCTCACCCAATTTCGCCGCCGACGAGACCTTGTTCGCCGGAACGGAGAGTGGCATTTTCTGCAGCACCAACGGCGGGCGCGCCTGGAAGGAAATCAACCTGCCGATTGGTTACGAACCGGTGATCAGCCTGGCGCTTTCCCCCGCTTACGCCCAGGACAAAACCCTGCTGGCCGGCACCGAAACACAGGGCCTATACCAATCTACGGATGGCGGCAAGCAGTGGATGCGCCTGGCCGCAGCCCAAATCCCGACTGCCGTCAACCAGATTATCTGCTCACCAGATAACATCCTCATCCTCAGTCAGGATGAAGTGTTCCAATCCAAAGACAACGGTGCATCCTGGCAGCAGCTCAACACCGGGGTACTGACGCTTTCAACACCCACAGCCGCTGGAGTTCCCGTGCTGGCCGGGATGGATAACGGGGACATTAGTTCGCTTTAATCTAATAAAGAAGCCACGCCCCTTTCCAGCACCCCACTGGCGGGGTACAATCTTCCCATGCAGGCAACCCGCAATCTGCCTAATTTCGAGCGCTTAAGTGTGCTGATCGCCACCATCCTGTTGGCATACGCCATCGCCCGCTTCGTCAATTTACCCGGGCGTGATATCCCCCTGCAATTCATCGGCGTCTACCTGGCCTTGCAGATCAACGCCAAGACCATCATTGCCATTGCCGTAACCGGCATTACCGCCACCGGGACCGACTGGCTGCTGCGCGACCACCGCAAACTTGGCAAGCAGTCCACCCTGCCGCACTGGATTCTGCCTGGCCTGACCGCCTGGGTGATCACCGTTCCCCTCAACAATCTGCCCGTCAGCCCATTCTGGTGGGCGATCTTCCTCGGCGGCGGTATCCTGCTGCTGCTGGTATTGATCGCCGAATACATCGTGGTCGATCCTGCTGATATCCGCTACCCGGCCGCCTCCATTGCCCTGATCGCCCTGTCCTACGCCCTGTTCCTGATCCTGGCGATCAGTATGCGTACCATCGGCCTGCGCCTACTGGTGAGTTTGCCCCCCCTCGGCCTCGCGGCCGGGTTGATCTGCCTGCGCACCATCTTCCTGCGCCTGAACCGCTGGCAGTACCCCCAGGCACTCACCGCCGCCCTGCTGATCGCGCAGTTCGTGGCTGCTTTCCACTACCTCCCCTTGCGCCCCATTCCCTATGGGCTGGCACTGCTCGCTCCGGCTTATGCTTATACGAATTTTGTCATCAACCTCGATCAATCACAATCCCCACGCCAGGCGATGATCGAACCACTAATTACATTGGGCGCCTTCCTGGTCATGGCGGCATGGCTGCAATAGCCTCGCTCACCATCTCCAGCACACATTGGGCCGCCATGCACCGCCATGTCGCCGCCGAAGCCCCCCTGGAAGCCTGCGGGTTGGTGGCCGGGCAGGATCACCAAAGCCTGGCCGTGTTCCCGGTGACCAACGAACTGCACAGCCCCACCGCCTACCGCTTCGCCCCCCAGGAACAGCTCGACCTGTTTCTACGGTTCGAAAAAGAGGGTTGGGATTTACTGGCCATCTACCACTCCCACCCCGCTGGGCCGGAAATACCTTCCCGTACCGATATCGCGCAAGCTGCCTATCCGGACAGCGTTTACTTGATTTGGAGTAAAATCGAGGCAAACTGGCAGTGTCGTGGTTTTATCATTGAAGCGCAACAGGTAACCGAAATACCTATTGAAATCCATCCTCATTCAATGGTATCCTAAGTTCATCTGAATAGTAAACTTCATTAACCTGGAGCAACTTCTCCATATTTACTGTGTTATCAATATGCAATTCCACCTACTTTACATGCTTGGCCGACTGACCAATGCAAATAATCCATACACTGTAGAAAAGGAGTAAATTAACTTATGGAAATATTAATTGGCGTTGGTATTGTCATCCTCTCCTACCTGATCGGTTCCATTCCCTTTGGCTACATCATTGTAAAACTGAAGACCGGCGAAGATATTCGCACCATCCAGAGCGGCCGCACCGGCGGCACGAACACCATGCGCGCCGCGGGGTTCTGGTTCGGTTTGGTTGCCGGCATTCTGGATGTGCTCAAAGGCGCTTCGACGGTCTGGCTGGCGCGCGCCATCATGCCGGACAGCACCTGGGTAACCATCCTGGCGCCGATCGCTGCCATCCTCGGGCATAATTATTCCATTTTCCTGCTGCATAAAAACATCATGGGCAAGCTCGAGTTCTCCGGTGGCGCCGGGGGCGCCCCCACTCTGGGCGGTTCATTTGCACTTTGGGCACCCAGCATTTTCATCATCTTTCCACTCGGTGCATTCGTCTTTTATTTCGTCGGCTATGCATCGGTCACCACGATGAGCATCGCTTTCCTATCCATTATTATTTTCAGTATTTTGTCCATCCTGAAGGTCACCCCCTGGCATTACATCTTGTTTGGCGTGATCGCCCAGATCATCTTGCTCTACGAACTGCGCGGCAATATCAAGCGCCTGATCGAAGGCAATGAGCGCCTCCACGGCTTCCGTGCCAAACGAAAAGCACAAGGCTCATCCGGCTTCCCCAAATAAGTCGATCCGTTAAACGAAACAGGCACAGTTGATGAAAACTGCGCCTGCTATTTTTCTAACCATAAATTTCTATTCTTCTACGAAATATTCTTCCGATCCCAGCGGGTCTTCCTCATAAAGCGCGCGGTACAACGCAATCAAATTGCGGCGGTGCAGTTCCGGGGCCAACCCACCCAGGAGCACTCGTCCTTTTCCGCAAGACTCCACATCCACGGTATCTAATAAATCCAACGGATATTTGCGCCGGTTGGCCTTGCGCACCGCCCGCTTGATGGCGGCCAGATAATCCCGGTTGTTCTTGACTACACCTTCGATCTCACCACGCAAAATGATGTCTCCGTGGCCCTGGACGACGTTTTCCATGCCCATCTTGCCAATCGTTTTCAACGATTCCGTCATCTCTTCGATATCGCCATCCACCAGGTAAGGCACTGACATCAGCACATCCCCGGCGAACAACACCCGGTCGCTTTCCACGAATACGCCAATCCCATCCGCACTGTGTCCCGGCAGTGGGAACATCCGCAGCGTCTTTTTACCGACCTGGATCCCCAATTCACCAGATTCAAAGGTGACCTGCGGCAGCACGATCTTGGTCTGCCTGAAGATCGCATTATCAGATTTAGCGCTTTCTAGCGCGGGAATACCCTTCTCTTCGAGCAATTGGCGGCAAAGCGCCGAAGAAAGGATCGTTGCCCCTGGGAAAAAACAGTTTCCCCAGGTATGGTCAGCGTGATAATGCGTGTTGATCACGTAACGCACCGGGACTTGCAGTTCTTGCTCGACAAAATCGCGAATCGCTAAGGTTTCTTCCGGGTAAGCCAGTGTATCGATTACCACAGCCATGTCCGGCCCTGCGATCACACCGGACGTAACGTGAGCATATACCTCACTCTGGAACATATAGACATTATCAGCGACACGTTCGTGTTGGACCATTACGAAAAACTCCGAATATCGCTTAAGAAAAATTTTCCATTTCTCCCAAGCATTTCTATATTAATCAGTGATTATGTAAAAAGTTAGCAAGTGGAAAATGCTTCGCATATTCCCGAAAACTAGCAAAGCTTATCATAATTAGGGTGATACTGTCAAGAAAACTTTACATAATATAACGTGCCAGGGTTTAGTAAGCGGGAAACTATAGACGGGATTCGATGCCGAAGAATCATGAAGCATACTGAGCAACCCGTCAAAGAGGTAAAGACCGTGAAACGTAAGCCGAGAATCGATATCCATAACCCGAGAAACAATTCGCAAGCGCATGTCTACTTGTTTACCTGAGTACAGGCATTTTGCACCCTTCATCCCGCAATTTCTAATTTACTCCCAAAACCCACGACTTACGATTCACGATTTTCGTAAGACGAATCACTTCCCACTCCTGATTACCGGTTACTTATTACTGGTCACTCCGTATGTTGACACCCCTCGCCCCTCTGGTTATAATTTACGCAACAATTGAATACCCTTCCCCAGGAGGAGTAAGTGGCGCAAACGCTCTCTAGAGAGGCATGGCCGCAGGCTGAAAGCCAGCCGAGTAGTGCCCCGCTGAAGGTCGCCTGGGTAGAACTGCCGCAGAAATCGCTCCGGCGAGAGTAGACCGGCACGGGTTAGCCCGTTACAGCGAAACCCTGATCGGTTCGCACGCCCAACCCGCCGGGGTAATGAGTGCGCCGAGGCCGCGATGCCCGGCGAATTGAGGTGGTACCGCGAAAGCCTGGCCTTTCGTCCTCATGGACGAAAGGTTTTTTTGTTTAACCACTAAACGCATAAGCACATTGAACGTAGAAAAAATGTAGGGGCGACCGGCCGGTTGCCCACCGCACGAACGAAAACAAAACCGCAATGAACAATCAAATTATCTGGTATTACGAGGTGAATGATGACCTTACCGAAACGATTTAACGCCAATGAAACCGAAGCCCGCCTGCTGGAATCTTGGGCAAGGAACGGCACCTACGCCTTCCAGAAAGGTGCTGACAAACCGGTCTATTCCATCGACACACCCCCAGCCACCGTCAGCGGGCACCTGCACCTGGGGCATATCTACTCCTACACCCACGCCGACCTGATGGCGCGCTACTTCCGCATGAACGGCTACAACGTCTTTTATCCGATGGGCTTTGACGATAACGGCTTGCCCACCGACCGCCTGCTGGAAAAGACGATCGGCGAGCAAGCTCGCCGCCTTGACCGGGAGGCATACGCCCAGAAATGCCTGGAACTGGGTAAAGAATTCGGTCAAGCCTATCGCGAACTGTGGACGCGCCTGGGGCTTTCCATCGACTGGAACCACACCTACCGCACCATCTCGCCAACTTCACGGAAAACAGCGCAGTGGTCGTTCCTCGACCTCTACAAAAAGGGCCTGATCTACCGCCAGGAAGCGCCCACCCAGTGGTGTCCCGAATGCGGCACCGGCATCGCCCAGGCCGAGGTCGACGACCTGGAACGTGAAAGCGAATTCATCACCCTGGCTTTCACCTTAGCAGACGAGGAAACGCTTGAAATCGCTACCACCCGCCCGGAACTGCTCCCGGCCTGCGTCGCCATTTTCGTGCACCCCGAAGACCAGCGTAACCAACACCTGATTGGCCAAAAAGCCACCGTGCCGCTCTTTGGCCAGTCGGTGCCCATCCTGGCCGACCCGGCCGCCGACCCCAAAAAAGGCACTGGTGTGGTGATGTGCTGCACCTTTGGCGATGCCGCCGATGTGATCTGGTGGCAGGAACACAACCTGCCGCTGATCGCCGCCATCGACCGCCAGGGCCGCATGACGGATGCCGCCGGGCAATACACCGGGCTACCCGTAGCTGCCGCCCGCAAGCAGATCAAAGCCGACCTGGATGCTGCCGGGCTGCTGCTCGATCGCCGCCCCATCATCCAGACCGTGCGCGTGCACGAGCGCTGCGACACACCCATTGAGTACATCGTCACCCGCCAGTGGTTCGTCAAGGTGCTCGAATATAAGGAAGACTTGCTTACCATCGGGGCAGAGATGGACTGGCACCCGCCCCACATGCAATCTCGCTACCAATCCTGGGTGGAAAACCTGGCCTGGGACTGGTGCATCTCGCGCCAGCGCCATTTCGGCGTGCCCTTCCCGGCCTGGTTCTGCGTCAACTGCGGCGAGGTCGTGTTAGCAACTGAAGAGCAACTGCCCATCGACCCAACCAATGCCACCCCCAGTGGGCACTGCCCGGCCTGCAGCGGCGAGTACTTCCGCCCGGAAACCGATGTGATGGACACCTGGGCTACCTCCTCGCTCACCCCGCAGCTTGCCGGGCAGTGGCTGTCCAACCCGGAACTCTACGCCGCGGTTTACCCCTTCAGCCTGCGTCCCCAGGCTCACGAGATCATCCGCACCTGGGCTTTCTATACCATCGTCAAAGCCCATCATCACGGCTGGGAACCGCCCTGGCAGGAATTGGGCATCTCCGGCTGGGGCATCGCCGCCCCCGGCCAGGGCAAGATCAGCAAGAGCCGCGGCGGCGGTCCCAT
>JAFGRA010000356.1 GCA_016935415.1 Anaerolineales bacterium | reverse complement strand
GTGCGTCTTTTCTTCTTGCTCATGCTCAGCCTCCACAGCTCTATGATACTCCCTTATTGCTGTGTCCAGTTTTCCGTACGCACTACAAAGATAACAAGACTATGCGCAAGTAAATTCTTAATATTCATATCTAACTTACATCTAAAATCAGCTTATTGCTTATATGCATTAAGAATAAGTTTTAAATTATCATATGTATCTTGGTTCTTAATGGATTTTAGAAGGTAATCTACATGATTGATATTTGTAGGTAAAGGAGCAATTTTATTGACCATAAATAATTTCGACAGCCTATTGAAATAATCAAAAAAGACTGCCTCGTCAACATTTTTGATTTTCTTTAAAGTTTTTATTCCCATTTCTTTAATATATTTTTGTAACAAATTACTTACTACTTCAATCATGGTGGAGGATCTATCTTTATTAAAAAGATCACTTGGTTTAAAAAAATGATCTTCCATAATGTCCGAATATAGACTCTTGTTTTTATATTCATTTAGTTGATTTGCATATTGAATTGTTGTCTGATAATCGAAACTTGGAAATTTCAAGAAAGCTATTCTCAATTTATATTTATGATCTCTAAACAACCTTCCTGTAAAAATAGAGTGTAAATACTCAGAAGTAATTTCCTTTCCCTCAAATACATCCATAGCTACAAAAGAGAGTAAGGTTAATTTAGCATATTCTTCTACAGCTAGGTGCGCTAACGCATAAGCTCGTGCATAATGCCCTAATTTATTCAACCATTTAGCCTCTTCATATAATTCCCATGTGTTAATGAGAATCTTCCTTGCGAATCTAGAGAGAACTGATATATCCATAGACCTCTACCCTTTAGAACAGTAACCAAACCTATTGTTTCAAAAGACATCAAAATATTACTGGGAACAAAAACTATAAACCACACTAAGCAAGTTTTTTCCTCCTAGATCGCATACAGACCTACTTTCTCTATGCTGTGCATCAATACCATCCCCATCTTACTCAAACACCTACCCAGAAGGAATAGACATTTGTACCTATTTTGTATAGACAATTACACTCGATTGATCCAGTCGACCAGTTCCCCCACCACCCCGATGTAGCTTTCATCTTCCTGCACGGCATCCACGGTGATGAGGCGTTCCGCCGGAACGGACGCCAGGTAAGCGACCAGCAACTCTTCCATCTGCGCCAGATCATCGGCGGCGGTGACCAGGTCCAGCTCACGGGCGCGCGCTTGTTTGCGGCGCAGCAGTTCGTCCAGGGGGGCGTGCAGGGCAACCAGCAGATCGGGCGGTGGCAAGTGTTGACGGGAGAAGGTGTAGAAGCGTTCGCAAAGTTCGTATCCGGCAGCATCCAACATGCCGCGCTGGTGGAACAATTGGGTAAACAGGTGAAAATCTAGTTCCAGGCCGCCGTCGACCACCCCCACCCCGGCCGCATTGCGAATTTCGCTTTCCTGTTCGGCGCGGCAGAGCAGGTAATCGAGTTGGTTGGGCAAGGCGTAGCGCACCAGGTCTTGCTGACATAAAGCCTGGAAGGGGCGCTCACTGTGCGTTTCCAGATAGGCTTTATACCCACCGGCTTCAGACAACCGCCGCGCCAGCGTGGTTTTGCCCACGCCCGAATTGCCGATCACGGCAACCAGCGCGCCCATTTATTCCTTCCCACTTACTGGAAGATGCGTGGAAAAATCAAGGATTCTGGGAGGGATTGCCATTTATTCGGCCTCTTCCCAACTTTCCCCCTTAGCAAAACCCACGCCCTTGATGAAACCGCGCGCTCGCTCGGTCAACGGGTAAGCCTGCTCCAGGAATTCCCAGAAGGCGGCGCTGTGGTTGGCGTGCACGCGGTGGGCCATCTCGTGGGCGATGACGTAATCGACCACCCACTGCGGCCAGTTGGCGATCTCCTTGCTGATGCGGATGTGGCCGTCCGTATTGCCGCCGCTGGTGCACGACCCCAGGCGGGTCTTCATCGGGGCCACCCAGCGGATAGCCTGCCACTCAATCTGCCCGCCAAAATGGGTGCGGTTGATGTACTGCGCGCGCTGCTGCAAGTCGGCGTCGGTACGTTTGGCGGCCTGGCGGCGTTGGCGCTTCAAGCGTCTGGCGATCGTATCCAGCAAGCCGGGGATGTGTTTATTGGGCAGGCGGTAAGGCACACGCAGCAAGATATTGCCGCCTGGCGTACGTTCCCAGCGCGAAGATTTGCGCAGGCGTTTGTCGCGCCGCAGGACGACCTCTACGGGATTGCCGTCCGGGTCTGCGATGGTGAAGGTTTTATCGGTCATGCTGTGATTATAAATTGGCGAGCCAACGCATGCAAGACCAAGATAATCTAAAAGGGTGAAAAAAGCAATTTGGTAAGATGTCCTTTATCTTGGTCAAAAATACAAGTGTTTTATGCTATACTCCCTCACCCCGTCGGCTGCGCCGCCACCCCTCTCCCGCTGGGAGAGGGGAAATTTCCGCAGGAACGCAGTTTCAAGGAAATGGGGTGAGGGGGAAAATCACATCTTTTTTTACAGCATTGAATATTGGATTATGCATCAATATTCAATGCTGGCTTGGTAAAATAGACTTACTCTACATAGATAAGGTAAAGGTGTAATGAAAAAAGTTTTCCCATTCTTACTGGTACCCATTTTCCTGCTGCTGGCGTGCAACTTGAGCAGCACGCCCACCCCGGCTGTCGCGCCGCCAGCGGAGACACAGACCGCCACACCCGTGCTGAACATTACGATTGCCCCGACGCTCACCCCCACCACTTACGTGCCCCCCGAACACCACATTGGCACTCGCGTGGTAGACGGCGTGGGTGAATTCTACGACAGGCAAAGCGGCGAGCGTTTCGTACCGCGCGGCGTGAACTATTTCTACATCATCCCGGCCGCGGGCGGTTTCCAGGACCGCTTCTTCGGCGTGGACGTTTACGATCATGAGCGCGTGGCAGCCGATTTCCAGCAGTTGAGCGAGTTGGGCTACAACACGGTGCGCATCTTCCTGGATACCTGCAACGGCGGTACCGGCTGCATCGGCAACCCCAGCGGGCGCGGCCTCAATCCCGAATACCTCGACAACATTGTCGATACCATGCAGCTCGCCAAGCAGCACGGCCTCTACCTGCTGCTGACTTCCAACGACCTGCCCGACCAGGGCGGCTATTGGGACCTTTCCAATCAGGGATCGAATGAAAATTTCGAGGGCTACCGCAACGCCCACTACCTGACCTTGAAGGGCGTGCAGTCGGCGCAACTGTATTGGGGCGACCTGATGCAAGGCCTGACCGAGCGCCATGCACCTTTCGATGCGCTGCTGGGCTGGTCGCTGCTCAACGAGCAGTGGTTCTTCAACGACACGCCACCGTTCTCGCTGAATACAGGCCGCGTAACCACCGCCAACGGCAACAGCTATGACCTATCCGACCCGGAGCAGAAGCGCGCCATGGCAATCGAGGGCATCACCTATTATATAGAAGTCGTCCGGGAAACCATCCTGGCAGCCGACCCTACCGCCCTGATCACAATGGGTTTCTTCCACCCCGATTATCCCAACCCCACGCGCATCGGCGATTTTCGTTACGTGGAAACCGCCCCCCTGCTGGGCAGCACCCCGCTGGATTTCTACGACTTCCACGCCTACCCCGGCGTCGAGCTGGACATGGAATCCTATGTTGAGAACTTCGGCATGCTTGGATATGATGAGAAGCCGATTATCATGGGCGAAATCGGGGCATTCCTCGACTCTTATCCCACCATCGAAACCGCCGCCCCGGCCATCCAGAACTGGATCGCTGCCTCGTGCGAATACGGTTACGACGGCTGGCTGTATTGGGGCCTGTACCGCGCCCCGGAAGCGATCGGCGATGCCACCTGGGGGTTCAAGGATGCCGAGAACACCATGATGAACGCCCTCGCCCCGTCCAACCAGCCCGACGCCTGCGTCACCACCGACCTGACCATCTCCAACCTGGCCTACGGCAAAGCGGCGACCGCCTCGAACGCCTTGGATATCGAACCGCCGGAAAATGCCGTAGACGGCAGCAGTTTCCAATGGGGCTCCGGGGGCGATGCCCCGCAGTGGATCGAGATCGACCTGGGCGAACCGGCCACCGTCGAGGAAATCCGCCTGCTGGTAGGGCAATGGCCGCCGGGCGAGACCGTGCACCAGGTCTGGGTAGGACCGTCCAACGCTGACCTGCGCCAGGTGCACGAATTCCGCCAATCCACGGACGAAGGCGACTTGCTGACCTTGACGCCCGATTCCCCATTGACGGACATACAGATCATCCGCATCGTCACCGTTTCCAGCCCATCGTGGGTATCCTGGAAAGAAATCGAAGTGATCGGCAGCTTCCCATAAACTGTCGTACACCTTATCAATCGAAAGGACCACCATGAAAACCCATTTTGAAACCGAAATCTACGCCCAGCCGGATGTACTGCGCGCCCTGGTGGAAAATAAAGCCGCCAAAGTTACCGACATCGTAGCGCAGATCAAGGCCCATGATCCGAGCTTCGTAATGATCGCCGCCCGCGGCACCTCCGATAACGCCGCCACTTATGGCAAATACCTGTTCAGCGCCTTCAACCAGACCCCCGTCGCGCTGGCCGCGCCCTCACTCTACACGCTCTACCAACAGCCTCCGAATGCCGGTAAAGGGTTGGTAGTCGGTATCTCGCAATCGGGAGAAACCCCGGATGTAATGGCCGTGCTAAAAACCGCCAAGCAGCAGGGCGCGCCGCTGATCACGATCACCAATATCCCCGGTTCGCCGATGGACACGATCTGTGATAACACTATCTTGCTGGATGCCGGGGTGGAAAAAAGTGTGCCCGCCAGCAAGACCTACACCGCCCAGATGGCCGCTATCGCCATGTTGTCCGTTTATTGGAATGGTGACAAGGCTATGCTCGGTGAACTAAACCGCCTGGGCGACCTGGTGGCAGAGGTGCTCGAACAGCATGAAACCATCAAGCAGATCGCCCAACGCTTCACCGAAACCGAGTATATGGTGGTGGTCGGGCGCGGCTTCACGCACTGCGCCACCTATGAGATCGCCCTCAAGATCAAAGAAAGCACCTACGTGGTCGCCCAAGCTTTCTCGGCGGCCGACTTCCGCCACGGTCCGATTGCGATCCTCGATCCCGGCTTCCCGGTGATCGCGGTTGCGCCCAAGGGAAAATCCATCGGCGATATGCGCGAGATGGTCTCCCAGATCCAAGAACGCGACGCCGACCTGGTGCTGATCTCGAACGACGATGAGCTTTGCAAGCAAGTCGATTCCGTTATCCGCCTTCCCGCCCACCTGCCGGAATGGTTAGCCCCCATTGTGGCAACCGTGCCGGGACAATTGCTGGCATTGGAACTGGCGCTCGCCAAAGGCATCGACGTCGACAGCCCACGCGGCTTGCATAAAGTCACTTACACGTTGTGATTGATTATTCTGAAAAAAACGTTCTTACCTGGTATTTAAACGAGAGGCTTATCCGCGTAGGAGGGCAGCATGCTGCCCTCCTACATTTTCTTTTTTCCTGAACTCGTTTTCATTTCGTTAGTAAGGGCTACTGCACGCCCCTACACACAGCTTTCAAAAAGTTGGTGACAGCTTTAGCTGCCACCAACCAATGCAGAAAAATCCAACAAAAATTCAAGCATACTGCGCTTTACTCCCCTGCAGCCACCCATTTTCCGATCTGGATCAGGGCAGAAATCCAGGGGGCCAGCACGCCGATCAGAGCCGCCGCGGCCACAATACCCCATTCAATCACTCCCGGCGGGTCTTCGATTTCCACAATCTTCTGGCTCGGATTGGTGATCAAGGCGTTGATCTGATCGGCAACGAATTTATGATGTGCGTAATCCGAAGTCCAAATCGGCGACACTGGTTCCATCCCCGCGGCTGTATTCAATTCAACCCGGTAGGCGCAACCATCATCACAATCCTCTGCCAACCTGGCCTGGCGCACATCATCCACATTTTCCGTTCCTAGGTCAACCAATCCCAGCACTTGCGGGGTAAGTACACAGTTAATAAGATTACCTTCAACCCGCCGGCAAGTCACATCGGTGCCGTTCGCCAGGAAAAATACGACGAAGATCGCCCCAACCGTCGCCGCGACGGCAACGAGGACGTAGATCAGCGGGCGTGGTTTTTGAGCGGCCTGCCGCTTCACTTCTTCTTCCCAGCCGGGCTTACTTGCTTCCTGCTCCTCGACCGGCTCAAGTTCCTCGGCGGCCTCTTGGTACCAACTCTCTGTTTCCCAGACTTCCTCACTCTCCAATTCCGGGAAATATTCTTTGTCAACATTGAGGTCCTCGGCGCTCATTTGTGCCAGGAAATCCGGCATGGCCCAGGCTGGAATTTGCAGCGTGGCATCCTTGGGAGAGACCAGGCTTTCGACCGGTGGATATGAACCGGTGGCTTCATCCAATTTGGCAACCATTTTCAGGGCGCCTTCGTTCTGGGGATTTACTTCCAGCACCTTGTTGAGGCAAAAGCGTTTTTTATCATCCTCTTCCATGCACCGCGCCAACAACAACCAACCTTCCTCACTATCACGGTTATTGTTGAGGTACTTGGACAAGATCACCTGTGCTTTCTGTTTTTCCCCGGTATTTATCAATTGAACGGCCTGGGTTAGTGGGTCATCAATCATTTTGTCATCTCATTACGATCTCATCGTTGTATTTGCGTATAAGTATACATCATCTCATTTATTAGCTTGTATTGCAAAGTAGTTCAAGTTTTGTGCCATAATGCGCAAATTCTCAACACATTTCCCCTACTTCTTCATATTTTCTTCACAGAGTTTTGGGATACTACGACCAGCATAAACAAACGGACACACACAAATGTCCAAAACACTATATGGAGGTAGTGAAATGTATAAATTTAGAGGTTTTTTCTTTCACCGCATTGCGTCATTTTTTTTGATCGCCTTGCTGATAATCGGCGGGATGGCGATCTTCCGGGCGGGGATGATGCGCGGCGTTCTGATGGGTACGCTGTTATCCGGCGGCGAGGGGCTTACGCTCCCTGAAACCTACGCCCTGCATCCTTATGTGCACGGCTGGGGCAGCCCGGTCGCCTTTGGAATGCCGCTTTTCGGCCTGATCCTGGGCGGGTTCTTGCTGCTCTTCCTGATCGGCGGGATCGTACGCTTCTTCCAATACCGCTCGATGCGCAAATGGATGGAGGAACACCCCGAATGGGCCGAAGCCTGGCACGGTCGCCGCGGGCCAGGCGGGCCGTGGGGCATGCATCGCCATTGGAGTTGGGGCTGGGAACCATCCGAAACCCCGCCGCAGGCCGCCGCTGAAGGCGAAGAGACAGCCGAAGCCTAGCCGGAACTGATACAATTATTAGGAAGTGTGTGATCGCCACACACTTCCCAACTTCGTTAATCAGGTAAACCATGAACGAATTGATCCTTGTCGTCGATGACGAACCCAAGATCGTAAAACTGGCGCGCGATTACCTCGAGAAGGCCGGTTTCCAGGTGCTGACCGCCGGGGACG
This sequence comes from Anaerolineales bacterium, assembly GCA_016935415.1. GTDB lineage: Bacteria > Chloroflexota > Anaerolineae > Anaerolineales > UBA11579 > JAFGRA01. Next base: position 894 of record JAFGRA010000356.1, on the reverse strand, counting down.
GCCAGACCGCCCTGGCAATGGCGCGCACCGAAAAGCCTGACCTGATCGTGCTCGACCTGATGCTGCCGGGCATGGACGGCCTGGACGTGTGCCGGGCGATCCGCCGCGAGTCGGACGTCCCAATCGTAATGCTCACCGCCCGTGTCGAGGAAACCGATCAGGTCACCGGCCTGGAATTGGGGGCCGACGATTACATCACCAAGCCATTCTCACCGCGTGCCCTGGTGGCGCGCGTGCGCGCTGTACTGCGGCGCGTGCGCGGCGGCGTCCACCAACCCGGGATGGTGCGCGCCGGGGATCTGGAGATCGACCTGAAAGGTCACTGCGTACAGCGCGCCGGGGAAGACCTGCATCTCACCCGCCTGGAATTCAACATCCTGGCCGCGTTGGCGCAGCACCCCGGGCAGGCTTTCACGCGCGCCCAACTGCTTGACCGCCTGCACGGCGTGGCCTACGATGGCTACGACCGCAGCATCGATGCCCACGTCAAGAACCTGCGCCGCAAGCTCGAAGCCGACCCGGCCGAGCCGCGCTACGTGCTGACCGTGTACGGCATCGGTTACAAATTCAACGATGAGGTACAAGCGTGAAACCCGAGCGACATTGGCAGCCGCGCGACCACCATCGGCATTTCCGCTCACCACCCTGGCGGCGCGGCAAAGTCCGGCACCCGCGCTTCCTGTTCGTCCGTTTCATCTTTGTCTTTGGGGTCATGGCCGTGCTCTTCCTGGCGACTCTGACCGGGATTGGCTTCATCATCTCACGCGTCTTCGATGGCAACGCCCGCCCGGTGCTGATCATTGCAGCCCTGCTCGTCTTCGTGCTGCCGATGACAATTGCCTGGATCGGTAGGCGCGCCTTTCGCGGTATTGCCACCCCGTTAGCAGAGGTCAT
>JAFGRA010000355.1 GCA_016935415.1 Anaerolineales bacterium | reverse complement strand
TCACAACATGCTCATTTCTACTTCAATTGCAGGTGCAAAATGATGACCACAAAAAACGTTAGAAGCAGGAAATTAGCGGGATATTGAAGCAAAGGACACCAACGCACAACCAATACGGCTCGGCTATACGCAATATATTTAGCAGTTATTATTACCCCCCTCTTTTGTCATTTCGAGCATGCAAACCGGAGGTTTGAAACGAGAAATACCTGTGAAGTCTCTAAAAAAGAATGCTTCATTATTTATAATCTCCGCGACTCTGCGGTGAAAAAATTTTAACCACAGAGAGCCACAGAGCGCAAAGTTTTATTTGAATAGCAAGAGACTTTACAACGGCCTTTTCGCCGGGATGCCCTCTCGGCGGGGATACTTATCCGGCGTGGCGGCCACCTTCTTCGCCACCACCAGGTAACGCTCCTCGGCCACACCCGGCAGTTCGACCTTGTGCAAATCACATAGATGCCCACCCAGGAGATGCAACCCTTTCTCGGCGCGGTGTGCCTCTGCCGGGCCGCTCTCCCCCTTCTGTGCCAGCATCTTACCGCCGATCTTCACCAGCGGCAGCAGATATTCCATCAAGACCGGCAGCGGGGCCACCGCCCGCGCCACCGCCCAATCGTAACTTTCGCGGTGGGCGGCATCCTGGCCCAATGTCTCAGCCCGGGTTTGCAATACTTCCACCCCTTTCAGGCCTAGAACTTGCACAATATGTTCCAGGAAAGCCGTCTTTTTGGCAATCGACTCGACCAACGTCAGGTGGATTTCGGGATAGAGGAGCTTGATCGGGATACCCGGAAACCCGGCCCCTGTACCCACATCCACCAGGCGCTTGAGCGGTGTATTGCGCATTGCTTGCAGGCAGCTCAAAGAATCCAGGAAGTGCTTGACGCGAATACCTTCCGGGTCGCGGATCGCAGTCAGGTTCATCTGTTCGTTCCACTCGACCAGCTCGGCGTGGTATTTCTGGAACATTTCCAGTTGGGCCGAACTGATCTTCAGATCGAGAACGTCCTGGGATTCTTGGATCAGAGCTTTCATATCTCTTGATTATACCGCTTGCTCGCAAAATTACTTACGGCTAAAATGACATCATGAAAAGTAAGCTTAGCATCCATATTTTCCTGCTTTTCTTTTTATTTGCCGGGAATTTCGCTGTCCCGGCCCAGCGCGCCTTTGCGCAGGGGTTGCCCGAACAGGCGTACGTTTCGGGCGTGGTTGGTTATGCCCAGACCTATTCACTCTCCTGCGAGTCACGTTCGGCTGCCGACCTGGCGGGCTACTTCGGGGTATACGTCAACGAAGTCGACTTCTTCAACAACCTGCCCAAATCGGATAACCCCAACAAAGGTTTCGTCGGCAACGTTCACGCCGCCTGGGGCTATACCCCGCCGAATGGCTACGGCGTGCATGCCACTCCGATCGCGCGCACCCTGCGCCAGTACGGCCTGGAAGCCAAAGCGCGTTACGGATTCAGTTGGAAACAACTCCGCCAGGAGATCGCTGCCGGTCGCCCGGTGATCGTGTGGGTGATCGGCGGGGTGTGGTCTGGGGATGCGCAAACCTATACCGCCAGCGACGGCGAAGAAGTGCTGGTCGCGCCCTACGAACACACTATGCTGCTGATCGGCTACGACGAGAACAACGTCCACCTGATCGACGCCGGGACCGGCTACACGCTCACCCACCCGATCAGCAACTTCCGGGCTTCGTGGGGTGTGCTGGGCAACATGGCCGTAATTGTCGACCAAGAGGTCGAAAAAGAAGAAGAAAAACAGGACGACAAAGACGATAAAGGGAACGACAATAAGCAGAACGATGCCAAGAACACCTCCGGCAGCTACACCGTGAAACGCGGCGATTACCTCAGCCAGATCGCACGCGAATTCAACGTCTCCTGGCAAGACCTGGCCGCAGCCAACAATATCTATTACCCCTACATCATCTATACCGGCCAGAAACTGACTATCCCAGGGCAGGGGAACCAGCAGCAGGCCGACAAGGATGAAAAACCGGCCGAGGATTCTAAACCCCAGGAAGACAAATCGGATAAACCGGTCGCCTCCGGGGATACTTATACCGTCAAGAAGGGCGAACACCTCATGCAGATCGCCCGCGACTTGAAATTGGAATGGCGCACTATCGCCGAACTGAACGGCCTGGCTCCGCCTTACACACTCTACCCCGGCCAGAAGCTCAACCTGCCCGTTGGCAGCGCGACCGCGGCAGAACCAAAGCCTGAAAAGAAAGACGAACCCGACCCGCAGCCGGAGAACAAAGATATTCCCAACAAATACACTGTGCAGCGCGGCGAATACCTGGTACAGATCGCCCGTGACTTCGGCCTGAACTGGCAGACGCTGGCCTCGATCAACAACATCGGCTACCCCTACGTCGTCCACCCTGGACAGGTAATTCGGTTAAAATAGGAACATGATGGAAAACAAACCACTGCAAAACCGTGTGGCCCTGGTCACCGGGTGCAGCCGCAAGATCGGGATCGGTTTTGCGATTACCAAACGCCTGGCGGAAAACGGTGCGGATTTGTGCGTGCATGCTTACCGCCCCTACGATGTCCAACAGCCCTGGGGGGCAGGCCCGGAAGGCATGGATACGCTGCTGGAAGAATTAGCCGCTTATGGGGGCAAGGTCGTGCACGTGCAGGCCGATTTCATGCAGCCCGAAGCGCCGGATGAGGTCATGCAAGCCGCCGTTGACGCATTCGGCCATATCGACATGCTGATTGCCAACCACGCCTACAGCACAATGGGCGCCCTCGAAGACCTGACCGCCGCCGAGATCGACAAACACCTGCTCGTTAACGTGCGCGCCACCATGCTGCTGGTCAAGGCTTTTGCCGCCCAGCACGATGGCCGCCCCGGTGGGCGTGTGATCTTGATGACTTCCGGCCAGCACCTCGGCCCCATGCCGGGCGAGTTGGCCTATATCGCTTCGAAGGGTTCCCTGCATCCCCTGGGTACCAGCCTGTCCGCTCATCTGGTCCCGCGCGGCATCACCGTTAACGTGGTCAATCCCGGCGCAACCGACACCGGCTATGCCTCGCCCGAACTCTATGAAGCCATCGTTGCCCTGGAGCCGCTGGGCCGCTGGGGCGAACCGGATGATGCCGCCCGTTTGATCGCCTGGCTGTGCAGCGATGACGCGCGTTGGATCACCGGCCAGGTCATCAACTCCAACGGCGGCGGGCCGTAGCAGAACGACATCCCTTGCTCTGGCGACTAAAGTCGCCGCGACATCTAAGTTTTTGTAGGGGCGATGTCATCATTTTAATGATCTGCGGTCGCCCAGAGCGCACAACAATCCGTTCCTACAGCTCCCGTATTATCAATAACAAAGAGACCATCTTAAATTGGACTCCTTTTACATATCTGGTTGCTGGCGGCTTTTGCCGCCATGTTATTAAAATTACTGTAGTGCGTACGGAAAACTGGACACAGCAATAAGGGAGTATCATAGAGCTGTGGAGGCTGAGCATGAGCAAGAAGAAAAGACGCAC
>JAFGRA010000354.1 GCA_016935415.1 Anaerolineales bacterium | reverse complement strand
CGCGCCGCCGACCTGCGTTTTACCGAATCCGAGACTGCCCAATTCCTGAATGAGGTGATGGGGCTGCAACTGGACGCGGCGGCCGTGATAGCGCTCGAACAGCGCACGGAAGGCTGGATCGCTGGGTTGCAGATGGCGGCGCTTTCGATGCGCGACCGGGAGGATGCAGCAGGCTTTATCGAAGGTTTTTCCGGCACGCACCGCTATATCCTCGACTATTTATTGGAAGAAGTGTTGAACAGCCAGCCGCCGGAGGTACAGGATTTTCTACTGCGCACCTCGATCTTGGAACGCTTATCTGCCCCGCTCTGCGCTGCTGTCCTGGCCGAAGCAACGCAGCCGGGAGGGGAACATGGGGCGAGCGCGATCCTGGAACACCTGGAACGCACCAATCTCTTTATTGTACCGCTGGATGACGCCCGCATCTGGTACCGTTACCATCACCTGTTCGCCGATTTGCTGCGCGCCCGCTTACAGCAAGCCCACCCCGATTTGATTCCCAATCTGCATATCCGGGCTTCTGCCTGGTTGGAGGAACAAGGCTTGATTTTGGATGCGCTGCATCACTTTTTCGCAGCACATGCGTTCGACCGGGCCGCGGACCTGGTCGAACGCTACGGCCCGGCGCGTCTGGTCGAGAATGACCCCTCGATTTTTCGGAGTGCGGAACGCCTGCCCGGGGAAGTCATCCTCGCCCGGCCTAAGATCGGCCTCTACCAGGCCTGGCTGCTGATCGTGCAAGGGCGCATTGTAGAAGTTCGTCCACTGCTGGATGGACTCGCAAAGCAACTTGCCGATCAGAAAGCAGAACGGGGCTGGATGCAGGCCTACATTTTCCTGGCGCAGGCTTTCCTGGCTCCACCGCCCGGCGCGAACGATGTTGACCTGCTCCCTGATTATGCCATGGTGGATGCGATCCCGGCCGGAGAACCGATCCTGCGCAATGCTGCCAATTTCCTCTATGGTATGACCCTGGGGCGGCGTGGGGAACTGGCGCGCGCCGCCGAGGTCGCGCTTGCCGCCATCGAGCAGGAACGCGCATCCCTTGGGCCGGAGGCGATTCCCACGCTGGCACCTTTCCTCAGCCGCATCTACATCGTGCAAGGCCGCTTGCATGCTGCCGCAGCCCTGTGCCGCCAATTTCTGGGAGCTGTCGAGGCAGAAGGTGTGCGCTTGCTGTATGCAGCCGGTAACATGCTGATCGACCTGGGGGAGGTGCTGTACGAATGGAACGACCTGGAAGCGGCCGAGCGGCACATCCGGGATGGCCTGGAGGCCAATGAAATCTGGCAGAACATCATGACCGAGGGCTTTGGGTTGGTGGCGCTGGCCCGCACCTTGCAAGCTCAGGGTGCTTACCCGGAGGCACTGCAGGTTGTGGAGCAGTTCGAAGCCAAACTGTCCGGGCCGACCCGGCCGCACGAGTTCGGTGAAGAATTGCTTACGCTGCGGGCGCGCGTGCAGCTTGCCAGTGGAGACTTGCAAAGTGCGGTCCGCTGGGCGGATCAGGTTCGGCTTAGCGAAGATTACACGCGCCATGAAGATGTTTACCGGCTTGTGCTGGCGCGCGTCCGCCTGGCGCAAGGCCGCTACGCCGAAGTAGAAACAATGTTGGCCGGGACGGTGCCCCCGGAGCCGGTGGGTAGCTGGGTCTCTCGGCAGATCGAAACTGATCTGCTGCTGGCGGCTGCGGTTGCCGGGCAGCAGCGCCAGCCGGAGGCGCTGGCATTGCTCGCCGCCTGCCTGGAAAGGGCCGCTCCAGAAGGATACGTGCGCGTCTTTCTGGATGTGGGCGAACCTGTCCGCGAATTGCTGACCGCCTACCTGCGCTCGGACGCGCCAAAGCACGAAGCTTTCGCCCGGCAAGTGTTGGCGGCATTCCCGGCATCTGGTGAGATTGTCGGGATTTCGGCAGGTGGCTTGATCGAGCCGCTTTCCGAGCGTGAGTTGGAAGTGCTGCAACTGATGGCGCTGGGCAACACCAATAAACAGGTCGCCGCGCAGCTTATCATTTCCCCCGGTACGGTCAAGGCCCATACCGCCAGCATCTACCGCAAACTGGATGTCGCCAACCGCACCGAAGCGGTGACGCGCGCCCGCCAACGCAACATTCTCTCCTAAAATCCCCTCCCGGTTTAGCGATAAATAAACGGCAATTCCGTGCTCGCACGGAATTGCTCTATATTCCTTCTTTCCATGACAAAGTGCCTTGTTTAAGAAAAATCTTTGATTTTTCATTCACCCCGCCATTAAACGGAAAGGAATAAACCCTCGAATACCCCATTTGGCAGATGTAGGTTTGCTCGGCGCGCATTAAGCTATAGGCACAAACTTACACGGAGGGCTGTGATGCCGGAATACTACGAGATCAAGATCAAGGGATACCTGGACCCGGGTTGGGCGGATTGGTTCGCTGGACTGGAGTTGACGCACCTGGAAGGCGAGCAAACGCTGCTTGCTGGTGCGCTCCCCGACCAGGCCGCGCTGCATGGTTTGCTCGAACGCATCCGCGACCTCAACCTGAAATTGATCTCGGTAACCAGCATTGGTCCATCCAATCCCTCTCTGGAATAAAAGGAGCAGATCATGACCACATTCAAGACCTTACTCAAGCAACATGCCGCAACACTGTATTTCATCCTAACGTTCGCGATCACCTGGGGCTGCATGGCCCTGGTAGCCGGCCCCGGCGGGTTCCCGCTGACGGGGGAACGATTCGAGGCAGTGGCTCCGCTGGTCTACACAGCCATGCTGGTCGGGCCGAGCGCGGCTGCCATCTTGCTGACCGCACTGATCGATGGCCGGGTGGGGTTCCGAGAACTAGGTTCCCGGCTGCTCAAGTGGCGGGTGGGGGGGCGTTGGTATGCCGTGGCGCTGTTGGCTACACCCTTGCTGGCGACCCTGGTGCTGCTGGTACTCTCGTTGTACTCCCCGGAGTTCCTCCCGGCGATCTTTACGACCGATGAGAAAGCTACACTCTTGTTGACCGGAATCGGGGTTGGGTTGGCGGTTGGCTTCTTTGAGGAATTGGGCTGGATCGGGTTCGTTGTGCCTCACATGCGGACACGCTACAGCGTGCTGGCAAGCGGCCTCATCGTCGGCTTTTTGTGGGGCGTCTGGCACTTCCCGCCCTTCTGGGAAGCAGACACTTTCTCCGGCGCGTTCCCGCTGCTGCTCCTGATCGTGCGCCTTTTCGCCTGGCTGCCACCCTACCGGGTGCTGATGGTGTGGGTTTACGATCACACCGACAGCCTGTTGGTGGCCATCCTGATGCACGCCAGCCTGGATGCCAGTATGCTGATCTTACCTGCCATGACGCTGACCGGGCGCAGCCTGGTGACGTGGATCCTGGCCTGGTCGCTGGCGCTGTGGGTTTGCGTTGCTGTGCTTGCGCTGGCCACCAGCAAACAGACTACTCGACAAACCATCCGGGAGCAGGCGCGCTAAGCCTGCTCCACGGCTAACAACATTTGGATACAAATCAATTAAGTGATAAGGAGAAAATCATGAACACGAACCAAACCCCATCCGTTGAAAAGACCTTTGGCTGCGAAACCTGCCCGATGCGGCAGAAGGCCGAAGCCAACCCCAAGTCTTTCATGGCCCGCGTGTGGCGCTGGCACACCGGCTGGTGCCCGGGCTGGAAAGAATATCAGGCCCATCTGGCCGAACAGGCTGTGAAATAAGGAGATTGAAATGCCAGAATCAGCAACGGTTCCCCCAGTCGTCAACCGCACGATGAAGTTCGTCTTGCGTTCGCCGCTGCACGCTATGGTCAGCAAAACTATCCTGCTGATCACCTTCACCGGACGCAAGAGCGGGAAGACCTACACCACCCCGGTCAACTACTCGCAAACAGGGGATAAGGTCTCCATTTTTACGCATGCCACCTGGTGGAAGAACCTTCGCAACGATACCCCGGTCAGCTTACGCATCCAAGGCCGGGAGTTGCAAGGCCTGCCGGAAACGGTCGTCGAGGATAAGCAAGCCATCGCCACCGGGCTGGCCGCCCACCTGCGCAACGTGCCGAGTGATGCCCGGTATTACGAAGTCAGCTTCGATGAGCAGGGCAATCCTAACCCCGCTGAAGTACAGAAAGCCGTAGAGACGGTAGTGATGGTACGCTTGCAACTGTGCTGAGTCTCGCTGCAATCGTAATAAGGAAGTGATAACCATGAACCTAAAAAGATATCTTTTCCCGGCGTTGCTGGTGGGCACCGGACTGGCGCTCCTATTGCAAGGTTTCGCGAAACCTGCGGCGGCAAAATCGGCGGCCGACAACCTGACTTATGACGCCATCGATGCTTATGTCGAAGCGCAGATGAAGCGCCTGAATGTCCCCGGCCTCTCGCTCGCCCTCGTCGACGGTGACCAGATCGTGCACCTGCGTGGCTTTGGGCAGGCGCGGCCGGGTGGGGATGCGCCCATCCCGCAGACACCCTTTTTCATTGGCTCGACCACCAAATCCTTCACCGCTTTGGCCGTGATGCAGTTGGTCGAAGCCGGAAAGATCGAGTTGGATGCTCCTGTGCAGCACTACTTGCCCTGGTTCCGGGTGGCCGATCCACAGGCCTCGGCCCAGATCACCGTGCGTCAACTGCTCAACCAGACCAGCGGCATCCCGCTGGCGCAGGCCTGGCAAGACTTGGCTGATTTCGACCAACGCGCAGATGCTGCCGAACGCCAGGCGCGCGCTTTGGCGACGCTCGAATTGTCCCACGCGCCCGGTGCGGCGTTCGAGTACAGCAACGTGAACTTCAACCTGCTCGGGCTGGTGATCGAAGCGGCCAGCGGCGAAACCTACGCCAACTACATCCAGCGCCATATCTTCGACCCGCTGGAGATGCGCCACAGCTATACTTCAAAAGCCGCCGCTCAACAGGATGGCCTGGCAGTCGGTCACCAGACCTGGTTCGGTTTCCCCGTCGCTGTGCCCGACCTGCCGGTGCCGGTGGGATCGCTGCCCTCCGGCCAGCTCATCTCCAGCGCCGAAGACATGGGCCATTACGTGATCGCCCAGTTGAACGGCGGGCAGTACGGCGAGGTGCAAATCCTCTCGCCCGAAGGGATTGCCGAGCTGCATCACCCCGCCGTGGCAGCCAGCAGCGCGGGCGTGCAGATGGGCCATTACGCCATGGGCTGGTACGTCGATGAGCAGCAAGGGATGCAGGTCGTGCATCACACCGGCATGGTGCCCGATTTCTACACCTACATGGCGCTGCTGCCGGAGCAGAAAAAGGGCGTTGTTATGCTGGTCAACGGTAACCACTTCATCCGAGAACTTACCTTGTCGGAGATTGGCGACGGTGTGACCGCTCTGCTGGCCGGGGAACAACCGGCCCCGATCGAACTGGGTTTCTTGCCCTGGGTACTGCGGGCGTTGCTGCTCGTGCCTGTCTTGCAGGTACTCGGCGTGGTGCTGACTACCCGGCGGCTGCGCGGTTGGCAGCAAGACCCGGCCAGCCGCCCGGCAGGGGCGCGGGTATGGGGGCGGCATATCGTGCTGCCGACCTTGCTCAACCTGATCCCAGTTGGGGCCGGATTGGCCGTGCTGACCAGCAACCTGCGCGGTTTCTGGATGCTCTTCATGCCCGACCTGTCCTGGCTGGCGATGCTGTGCGGTACCTTCGCGGGTGTGTGGACGCTCATCAGAACCAGATTGGTGCTGCGTACGTTGAAGAGCGAGTAACGTGAATCGAGATGCAAGCATTGAAAAACCTGCGAGTCATCACACCCGCAGGTTTTTTGTAACTATTTTACACAATAACTGGGATGATAATTACATCCATCGTATTCATATAATTGGATTGGACGAGTTGCATTTAGATTGTGTCCCAAGATGAATGCAAAGGCTTGAGGAATTGAGCCAAAAATGTGTATCTTTTCTATATTATATGTTTCAATGATTTCTGTAATGCTTTCTCGGATTTGGAAGGCTAACGCAGTACAGACGCTATTGTCTTGTATTGCACCAATTATTGGCCCATCTTTAGGTGAAAATTGAACGCGTCGAAAAGGCTCTTTGCCTATTTTAGAGATATATCTTCGAACAGCACTTTGTACAGGTTTCTCGGTGGCAGTTATTTCTACAAATAAATCAGTAGATTTGATATTACCCGTTTCAACTCGTTGAATAAACCCAGAATCTGACAAAGGTTTACATTCGGTTGACCAAAAATTATACTTTGTTCTAATGTTTGATTTGAAACCAGATGGAGCAGAAAAAATATGACCTAGAAGAAAAGAACCTGTTAGGTAATTGCTCCCACTGAATTCTAATCTTGGCCGTCCATAATATCTTGAGATTGATTTTTTGATATCTTTTAGACCATCCGAAACTAGTTCCCATGCATCTGAATTAAATTGAATGTCTGTAAGGTGAGTAGCATCTATTACGAAATCACTGTCTGGCTGATCTTTTATCTTTTCTCTGGTGCAATATTGAATCTTTAGAGGAGTTAACTCTTTTATGGATTCGGTTTCATCTTGGCATATTTTATCTAAAATTGATTGCGCAACTGAAACACATTCTTGTGATGAGTTAGCAAAAGGTTCATTTATTGAAAGGGCAAAAAAGTTGCTAAAATTTAAACCAAACTCTTTCAGGCTGAAAGCGGTCAATTCATTGAATGACAAATCTCGTAATATAGTAATTAAGCGAAAAAACGAGTTATTTTCATATTCCCGAATTGCTTCAGTTATTTCGATTTTTTTAATAAAATCACGGCTTAATGCTTTTGGAGTCGCATAGAAAAGAAATCCAAAGCAATGGCCTTCAATAAATTCTTTGATTTTTTGCTGAGTGGCATCTCCACTTAAAAGCCCTTTTTCTTGATCTCTCCAAACTTTTATTCCCCGTAATTTTAGAAGAGAACTGAGTTCTATAACTTCTTTTTCATCGCCAGAATAGTAGGATATAAATAGAGATTTCATAATCTAAAAGATCATGCTAGCTTTGCGCCAGTGTGTGGAACTTCTGGACCGTACCATTTACCTGTTTTTAGCCATATTGCATAGAAAGTAATCCATCCATGAGTCCAGGGGATAATTGTCTTTGCAATTAACCTGTTTTTTGTCCATTGGTTTTCGAGCGGATCTCTTAAGTCATAAAGACAGAGAGAGCTATCCTCGAATAAGTGTGGAAGTCCAAGGTGATAAATGATTTCCGGGTCCACAACTTTTGCTTTGGGGCTTTTAGGCGATGTATATTCTATTATGTAAGAAAATGAATCCGCCCAATCAAATGGACGAAATTCGCCTAACCAAGTATAAGGATTTTTCTTAATCAGCCTAAGGTGTGGCCAGATATTTCTAATGGCCAATACCTGAACTGGCATTGTTATAATCTCATCTTTTATTCTCATGATCCTCCCCATAGAAATTATGTGTGGGATAATCTCTAGTGGTTTGATTTGATCGATCTGGGGTTAAACGTCCAGTTTTTCTATCAACGCCAGCTGTTCCTGCACTAATTGCTTGCCCAAGTGATGCTCCAATTTTGTCGTATAGATATGATTGGAACCATTCTTCTTCGTCTGTATTGAAGACTTTTTGCCAGAGTTCTATCGCTTCGGATTCTTCCCTGTGTTCTTCCAAAGCATTATTTGCCCACTTGTAAGATTCCTTAATTCTTCGCATGAAAGTTTCAAAATCCGAACGTTCCCAATTAAAGGCAACATTATGCTTTAGCATAGGATCAGAAATCTCGGGAACTTTATCATCCTTCTCAAGGTATGGAGAATATTTACTATTAATCGTTGCTAGTATATCTCGAAATAGAACCGCATATCCATTGCCTTCAGTTGTAATTATGCCTTGGTCTATGAAATTAAAAACCATGCACTCAAGCCAATAACTCTTAGGGCGCATATATATCATATGAACATCGCGCCAATGTTTCAACATCTTAATGAGGGGAACTATCTTGCCCCCATTTTTTTGATTGAGTTCACTAAGGGCCTCGTTATATCCAACGGGTTGTGTATTTACCCATTCATTCCAATCTTTGTCTGGAATTAGAAGTACATCATTAATTTCGTTTTCCATTATGACGGGAACGACGTCTAAATTAAAGTCGTAATCTATAAATTCAATATTGACTGATCGGCGTTGGTGTCTTAGATCATCACGAATTGAACCAGAATCTTCGAGAAATTTGGGGAAATCCTCTAAAGTATTGTAAAGGCAGTCTAAGACAGTCTTTGTATCCTCGTGTTTGTAGGACGGATCAATAATTAATATAAAATCCACATCCTTTATATTTTTTATTGCCGTGCTACGCGCATAAGAACCTACTAATCTTGACTGAGGCTTTACAGTAGCAATTCCGTCATGCTTTTCCAAAAACTCTCGAATTTTAATATGGAAGTTTTTGGCTATATCAACTCTCTCAGGTTTTGGTTCAATGTTGGATTTTAGCGCATCAAAGTAATCAGACAAACTATTCACAGCAAACTCCTGTGCAGGCAGAATACGAATTTTGTTGTAATGGGGGGATTGGTGTCAAACCCCTTTACTTGGATGAAGTATTTGACACCAAAGAGGATTGTGTTGTACAATAACACAATCTCATAAGTCAACAAGAGTTGACTTATCCCATCGCCTCGCCCCGTCTGCCTGCCATAGCTAGTGGGGCGTTGGCCTTTAAACTATAGAAAAAGTTTTCTAATTTTATCATACGGGGGATAGGTTAGCAAGTAAAGAATGTCCAGACAAATGTTAATTCTTTATCAGAGTTTTGTAAAAAAGCGAAGGAAACAATGGATACTTATTGAATATATCCTTGACTCTAACCTTAGAGGAGAGCTTATACTGCACCGTGAAAGCTTTGTTCTTTATGTGTTGTAGATAAGGAGAACTCGATGAATACTGGAATCGACCCGCTGGCATATTATGCCACCCTCGGTGTGATGACCGACCCCAAAGACTGCGCGCCCCTGTTCGCCGACCTGCCCGCCGACATCCCTGCCCTGGTGAAGGTGGTGCAGGGCTTATTGGTGCATATCTTCTGGGCGGAGCGTTACGGCTTGAAACTGGATGAGGCCCGCAAGCAAGAAGTCAACATCCGCGCTATCAACGACAAGCTGGAGCGCATCCTGGAATTGGACGACCGCCCGCTGACCGAGGCGCGCCCACTGGAAAAGAAGCTGGTCGGCAACTGCCGCGACTTCTCGGTGACGCTGTGCGCCATGCTGCGCTACAAGGGTATCCCGGCGCGGGCGCGCTGCGGTTTCGGGCGCTACTTCCTGCCCGATCATTATGAAGATCACTGGGTGTGTGAGTATTGGCACGCGGCCGAAGAACGCTGGGTGATGGTCGATGCCCAACTGGATGAGTTCCAGCAAGAACAACTCAAGATCGACTTCGACCCGTTAGACGTGCCCGCAGAGCAGTTCTGGACGGGTGGCAAGGCCTGGCAGGTATGCCGCGCCGGGCAGGAAGACCCCGAGAAATTCGGCATCTTCGACATGCACGGCATGTGGTTCATCCGCGGGGATGCGCTGCGCGACCTTGCTTCGCTGAACAAAATGGAAATCCTGCCTTGGGATGGTTGGGGCTTGATTACCAAAGATGAGGATGAGCTAACGGAGGCCGACCGGGAAGCAGTCGATGAAGCCGCGGCGCGTATGCTGGCGATAAACGAAGACTTCGCCGCCATGCAAACCCTATACCACACCCACCCCGACCTGCGCGAACCCGCTGAATGGGAACCGTTCAATATGACGTTTGAGTGAGTGTTGTAGGTGGGATCCCTTGTATGTCGGCGGCAGCCTTAGTAAGCTTTGTTTACCCTGCACCGACATCAGGTTCTAAACAGTGGCTATTGGATGATGTCGCGGCGGCTTTAGCCGCCGGAGTAAGAAACTGATTACTGAGTAATTTGTGAAAATACATATCATATTCTCCCTCACAAAAAAACTCCTGCGATCATCTAACCGCAGGAGTTTCGCCTTTAATAAATGTGATCTCTCAGGGAGAATTGAAGACGATATTGCCGTTCTTGAGGAATTTAAGTTCACTTTTCTCGACGTAGGTGCGGAAGGAGCCGAATACCGGCAGGTCGTCGCTCACCCAGACAATGTAGGAATGGTTGCCCAATGGCAGCGTGATCTTGATCGTGCCGTTGAGATGGTAGGTCTTGCCGATGTCTACGATATAAACCGTAACCGTCTCGTCGGTAAAGTTCTTGAGCATCAATTCGCTGGTGGCCGAGGCGGAAGTTTTTTCGGTGGACGTGCTTCCCGTGGATGTGTCCACAGTCGTATTCGGCTGGGTTGCACAAGCCAGTTCCAGGCTGCTGCCGTAATTGGTGACAGTCAGATTGCCGTTTTGCCAGCCTCCGCAGCCCCAGTAGGAGTAGGTGTAGCGGCCTTTCTTCAGCTCATAGCGGCTGATACCGGTGGCTGCGGTGAAGGTGTAATCGGTGGTGCCGTTAAAAGTAATGCGCACGGCCTGGCCGGTCTGGTTGTCGAGCTTGACTTGTGGTAAATCCTGGGCTGCGGCTTCAGTGCTGCTGGTATTGCCGCCGGACTCGCAGCTTTTCAGGTCGATGGATTCGCCGAATTTGGTCAGGTTGAAGCTGCCGGTCTGCCAGGAATTGCACACCCAATAGCTGTAGGTATACTTGCCCATTTCCAGTTCCAGCTTGTGCTTGCCGGTGCCCAGCTGCAGGTAATAGTCCTGTGGGCCAAAGAAATTGACGTAAACCAGACCGCCGGTGCGGTTGTGCACG
The DNA here is from genome assembly GCA_016935415.1 of Anaerolineales bacterium. Taxonomy (GTDB): domain Bacteria; phylum Chloroflexota; class Anaerolineae; order Anaerolineales; family UBA11579; genus JAFGRA01. The sequence goes on along the minus strand of JAFGRA010000354.1, from coordinate 3,855 downwards.
ATCACCTGGGCGGTGCCCTGCGCTTGAGCCGTATCCGGCATTCCAATCAATGTGCAGGTCAGGGCGAGGATGACGAAAACGAAAAGCAAGCTGCGTCGTTTCATAAGTTGCCTCTCTCCATTGAGGATTTCAGGCGTGAATTATACTCCCCCGCAAAGCGGCTGGCAATTGCTCTAGGTAATCCGCCGGTACCGGGGCAGTGTAGGTGCGTTGCGGAAAATCGGCACTCTCCGGCAGGGTGATACGGCGGGCGTGCAGCAGCAACCGCCCGGCCTGTTGGTAGATGGGCTTGGGGGCGTAGAGGATGTCGCCCAGGATGGGGGCGTTCAGGTGGGCGAGGTGCACGCGCAATTGATGCATACGGCCGGTTTTGGGGCGCAGGCGCAGCACCTGTAACCCCTCGGCGTTGTCCAGCGCTTCGTAGGCGGTGACGGCGGGCTTGCCGCCGCGTTCAACTACGGCCATCAGGTCGCGGCGAGTGGGGTGCGGGCCAAGGTAAGCATCGATCACACCGGCTGGTTGCAGGTCGTTGTCGGCTGGGACAACGGCCAGGTATTCTTTCTGGACTTCGTGGGCTTTGAAGGCTTTGTCTAAATAGCGGTTGATGGCGTGCGTGCGGGTCAGCAGCACGATCCCAGAGGTGTCGCGGTCCAGACGGTGGAAGAGGGTCAGGTCGCCGAAGCGCTGCTGGGCGAAATCGTACAGGTTATATTTCTTCTTGCCGCGCGTGGCGTGCACCAGCAGGCCAAAGGGCTTGTTGACCACGATCAAGTCGGCTTCTTCGGATACCAGCCAAACATTATCGAACTTGGTGAACCATTCGCCCTGCACTTCGGGTGGGTCGCTGACTTCGATCTGGTCGCCGTTGTGGATCTTCCAGGAACCCAGCCATACGGTCTGGCCGTTCACGCTGACCTTGCGGCCGTTGAGCAGCGACTTGATGGCGCTGCGGCCCCAATCCGAGTACTCGGTTTTTAGTACCTTATCCAGGCGGGTGGGTTCCGACAGGCCGGAAGCGGTCAGGGATGCCTTGTCGCCTTTCATGCGCCTGCTTCCCAGCGGGCGAAGATGGCGTTGGGCAGGATGCGCCCGGCGCTTTTTTCCCTTGTTACCAGTTCGCCGGTTTCCAGGGTGCCACCGAGGCGGTGCAACATGGCTTCAAGCGGCGGACGCAGTGCCTCTGGTGGCTCGCCCAGGCCATAGGCGGTGACCACCACAAAAAGCGGCCGTTCGCTGAGTACGTCGCGGCAGGCGCGGCATAGTTCTGGGAACAGTTTATCGAATTCCCAACGCTGCTTGTCCGGGCCGAGGCCGTACTTGGGCGGATCCATGGCGATGCCGTCGTAGGCGATGCCGCGGCGAGCTTCACGTTGTGTGAATTTGAGGGCGTCATCCACGATCCAGCGCACAGGGGCATCCTCCAACCCGGAGAGCGCCAGGTTCTCGCTGGCCAGCCGCACGGCGCGTTTGGAAGCATCCACGTGGGTGACGCTGGCTCCGGCCTGAGCGGCGGCCACGCTCGCTAACCCGCTGTAGCCGAACAGGTTGAGTACGTTCACTTCCCGGCCCGCGGTTTCGATCTGCTGGCCGATCCAATCCCAGTGGGCGGCGTTTTCCGGGAAGACGCCTAGATGGCGCGACTCGGTCACTTCGACCCAGAAGTGCAGGTCTTTGTATGCCAGGGGGTAGCGTTTTTCAATCTGGGCCTGGAATGTCCATTTACCCCCGCCACCGCGCTGGGCGGGGTGGTAGCTGGCATCGGCGGCCTGCCATTGTTGGGCGGGCAGGGCCGGTTTCCAGATGGCGTTCACCTCCGGGCGGTCGAAGGTATACGCGCCAAAGCGTTCCAGCTTGCGGCCGTTGCCGCTGTCTAATAAGCGATAGCTTTCCCAATCGGGGGAATCTAAAAGCGGATGTTGTGCCATAGGGGTAATTATAACAAGCAGAATGGTGAAAGGTTATTCAGCCAACCCTAATCCCATGCTTTCCCGGTTGTCGGCTTCGACGGCATAGCTGTAGCCGTCCTTTAATTTTTGCGAGGCTTTGATGTGTTTCTTGACGTACTGGCCGCAGTTGCTGCCGATCTCGTTTTCTTCGATCTCGCCGATGCTGACGATGACCTGGTACCCGGCCGCTTCCAGTTGGTTGATGATGGGATAGCCTTCGGTTTCGGCACGGGGATCGATGTAGGAAGTCAGGCCGTGTTCCAAGGCACTGTAGGTGGGGTTGAGCGGGGTGATCTTGATCAGGAATTTGTCGGGGTCGAAGTGGGTCAGTAATACCGCTGGATCGACGGGCACTTGCTTGGCGAGTGCGAAGTTGAGCGTGATCTTGCGGTCTCCGGGCTGGTAGAACCTTTCGCCGTAAGCTGCCATGCGCGCAAAATCCCACTTCTTTACCGGAATCAATTTGTCACGCAGTTCCTGATCGGTAGTGTGCAGCGAAAACTGGAACTGGAAATGGCCGTCCGCGTATAGGGCACGCTTGATCTCTAAAAGCCGTTCGAAAAATGTCTCCGTGCTGCGCGGTGCGATGCTCGAAATGGAAGGCATCAAACCGGGGGCGGTGTAATTCTGTGGTAACTCCTCCAGTACATCGAGGATATCTTTATTGAAAGCCGGTTCTCCCATGCGGGAAAACTGGATCTTGAATTGTTTGCAGGGGATCACACCATCGGGGAAGTGCTGATTGACGATGTGGTCGATCTGGGCGAAGATGCGCGCTTTGGAAACCTTCCCGGCGTAGAAGCCGCCGGCATCACAGATCAGGCATTCCACCGGACAGCCGTACAAGGTCGAAACCAGCAGCACCCATTTCTCTTCTCGGGGAATGGGCGGCTGGACGGCCTCGACGAACTCGACGAACTGACCATCTTCGAACTCTGCCAGGTAAACCTTGGCTACTTCTGCCTTACCGGTACATGCGAGAATCTTCATGGTTCTGCCTCCGATAACTTTTGATAGATTTGCATGGCTGCTTTTATGCCGTCGCCCACCGCGATGGCGGTCTGGCGGTAAATATCATTGGTCACATCTCCGATAAAGTAGAGCAAACCTCTGGCTTGCAGGGTGTCCTGCGCCTGGCGGATTGGGTCTGAGAGAAAATCGGTGTGCGCCTCCCGGCCGATGGCGCCAATCAGGTAGTCAACGTGGAAATCGAGTTGTTCTGTGGGACGCTCGCAAACCAGGCGGCAGGCTTTTTCAGTGCCGGGGAGGATTTGCAGCACTTTTAGGTTGTCGAAATACTGGATCTGCGCGTTTGCTTGCGCGCGTTGCCATAAGAGTGGTAAACATTTTATCACGCGGCCGCGGTTCAGGATGAAGACGGTGTTATGCCGCGCCAGGTTGAGGCCGTAATCGAAAGCCGCGTCCCCGGCGCCAATAATGGCGATGGTTCTGCCGCGTTCATCCTGCAAGGGATAGACCTCGTAATGCACCCGGTGAACAAGTTCGGGTGGTATTGTCAATTCGCGGAACGACCGGGGCCGGGTGCCGGAAGCGATGACTAAAACGCGAGCGCGATAATCCGCTTGTGGAGTGTAAACGCGAAATAGTTCTTGCTCGAAGTGTACGTTTATGACCTGCTCCTGGATGAGGGATAACGCCAGGCTGGTAAATTGTTCGACAAAGAGACCGATCAGCTTTGTTCCTTTGATGCCGCCAGGGAATCCAGGGTAATTCTCAACCAGGTTGGCGTTCTTGAGCAACCCACCCAGGTGACCCTTTTCGAAGAGCAGTGGCGTAATGCCATAACGTTTCAACTGGATGGCCACCGCCATGCCTGCCGGGCCGCCGCCGATCACGATCACATCTTCAATTTTCATGCGTCTCCGGGAGCGCGGCCAATACTTCGGCG
>JAFGRA010000353.1 GCA_016935415.1 Anaerolineales bacterium | reverse complement strand
TGCGCGCCTCCGGCCCCGGCGGGCAGAACGTCAACAAGGTGTCCTCGGCGGTCCGGCTGCGTTTCGACCTGGAAAGTGCCGCACTGCCCAGCGGGGTACGTGCCCGTCTGCAACGGCTGGTCGGGAACCAGATCACCACCGAAGGCGAACTGCTGATCGAAGCCCAAGGAGAGCGCTCGCAAGCACGCAACCGCCAGGAAGCCCTGGATCAATTGGTCGAGTTGCTGCGCCAGGCGGCCAAGAAGCCCAAAAAACGCCTCAAAACGCGCCCCAGTAAGGCCGCCCGCCAGCGCCGCCTGGAAGCCAAACAGCACCACAGCCAGAAGAAAAAGCAGCGTCGTTACCGCCCCAGGGATGAGTACTAAGGGAACTATTCAGCCGCGGCCGGATATCTTATAATTGGGAACTGATCGCTTATATGTAGGCAAGCTCGAGAAAATTACAATTAGGCCATTATTTCAACCATAATTGCTTGCAAGACACGTCATCCATTACAAATTCCTTAAACCAACGTTGGTAATCTCTTACGTCAGGCAAAGGGAGCAACTTCGTGAAAAAATCGCTTTACTTGTATCCGTTCTTATTGGCTTTATTAATCCTAAGTATTGTATTGACTCTACCGGCCGCCAGTGTCCAGGCGCAAACCGATCCAAACACACCGCTGATCGTCGGCCACGTTTTCGATAAACAAGGCCAGGCGATCAAAGCCGCGGAGATTAGCCTGCGCGCCCCCGGGGAGAAAGAAGCACTGGGAACCGCCACCACACAACCGGACGGCACTTTCGAGTTGACCGTCTCTGACTCCCTGCCTGATACCATGGTTGTTGCCATCGCTCGACCTCACTTCCAGGATACCGAGGTCGAGCTTTCGACAACAGACATACAGCACCTGCAATCCGGCACATCCATCATCCTCCCGGATGTTGAAATGGAACGTCACATTGGAGCCGCCTTCTGGATTGCCACGATCGTCTTCATCCTCGCGCTGATCTTCATCGCCACCGGCAAGATGCACAACACCCTTTCGGCGCTGCTGGGGATGGCCGTGTTGCTGGGGATCAGCTACCTCGGTCCATTGATCAGCGAAGAGTTGTATATCTTCGACTTCAAAACTTCGCTGGAATACGTCGACTGGAATGTGGTCTTCCTGATTATGGGTATGATGATGCTGATCGCCGTGGTCGAAGGCACCGGCATTTTCCAGTGGCTGGCCTTCGCTGCCTACCGCGTTTCCGGTGGGCGCATGTGGCTTTTGCTGCCGATCTTGATGGTCATCGCCGGGGTAGCTTCGGCCTTCCTGGACAACGTGACTACCATGCTGCTGATGACCCCGATCACGATCCAGATTTCGCTCGCATTAGGCATCAATCCATTGGCATTGCTCATGCCGCAGGTCTTTGCCTCCAACGTGGCCGGGATCAGCACGCTGGTTGGTACCCCCACCAATATCCTGATCGGTTCTTATGCGGGGATTTCCTTCGGGGATTTCCTGGTCAACCTGACCCCCGGCGTCTTACTGGCCATGGTCGGTCTGATACTATACAGCGAATACATTTACCGCAAATCGCTCAAGTCCAGCGGTGAGATTTCCCCCGCCTTGCTGGAACGCCTGAAAGAGCGTGCCCAGATCACCGAACCGGACCACCTCAAAAAAGCCGGGGTGGTTGGTGCTTTCATGCTGGTGCTGTTCATCTTCGGGGAGCACGTCCACCTCGTCCCCGCTGTAACGGCGATGATGGGCGCGACCGCACTGCTGGTCTGGATTCGCCCCGACCTGGAAGAAATGATCCACGCCGTTGACTGGACCACGTTGGTGTTCTTCATTACATTGTTCATCGTAGTTGGGGCTGTTCAGGAAGTCGGTCTGATCAGCGTGATTGCCGACCTGATCAGCCGCATGGTGGGCGAAAACCTGGTCCTGGCAATGATGGTATTGGTGTGGGCCAGCGCGCTGCTCTCTACCGTGGTTGCCAATATCCCCTTTACCGCCGCCATGCTGCCGGTAGTCAGTTATCTGACCAAAACAATCCCTGGAGCCGAAAGCCTGGTGCTGTTCTACTGCCTATCGGTTGGTTCGGCAATGGGCGGCAATGGCTCCCTGATTGGCGCGTCGGCCAATATGATCACCTCCGGCATCTCTGAACGCGCCGGGTATCCGATCACTTACGTTTATTTTTTGAAGAAGGGGCTGCCGGCCCTGTTCATCACCGTCGGGCTGGCGTCAATCTGGCTGTTGATCCACTTTTAACCGATCTAGATAGAGTCTTCGCCAATCAGCGGTTGGTTCAAATATTCGATCGTGTCCCCAACATAGCGGTAAAAGGATTTTTCCCGACTGGCCGCTTCTGCCAACTTGAGTTTTTCCGGGCGTAACTCCGCTTCTAATTCGGCCAATACCTGGCGGGCGTTGCGCTTGGCAAGCTCAGTGCTGGCCGGATGCTCCAGGACATGACAGACCAATTCGGCTACCATCAGTTGTTCCCCGGCCTGTTCGTGAATCATCAGGCAAGCGATCTCGGCCAGGGTCTCCAACCCCAGGGATACGGCCTGGATTTCCCGGGCGATCTTCAGGGCATCTGCGAAGCGGCGGTGGGCCTGCCCATATTCCTGTAACTGCGTACTCACCACCCCCAGGTCGCGCAGAGCAAAGACCATGCCCTTGCGACTGCCCAATCCGCGGAGAATTTCGTAAGCTTCCCGATATTGGTCTTTGGCGATTTCGTGGTCACCAAGCGCCAGGTTGGCCTGCCCCAATGTCCCCAGCGAAAAAGCTTCCCGATATCGGTCACCCAATTCCCGGCTGATCTCCAAACCGCGCTCGATCAACTGCTTGGCTTCTTCATATTGATCACGCATGCGCGCAATATCACTCATGCGATTCAAAACCGAAGAAATGCCGTGGCGATCCCCCAGCACCTCGAACAGTGCCAGGCTCTCCCGGTAAATCTCTCCAGCCTGTTCGTATTCACCTAATGTTTCAGCTACCAACCCCAGATTGGTCAGCGTACTGGCCCGGATATAAGCATCGTCATGGTTTTTTCCTATTGCCAACGCTTCCTCAAAAAGTGTGCGCGCCTGGTCAAAATCACCAAAGCGGAATATCACGTATCCGAGTTCGTTCAGCCCGAAGGCGATCTCCTGCTCGGCGTTGTATTGGCGCAGCACGACCAGGGCATCTTCAAGCAGGTCGACGGCCTTACCAAACAAACCCATACGTCCGCACAGCGCCCCTTGCCGGGAAAGCAGCTTGCCCACCAGAACGTTGCGCAACACAATACCGCCCTGGTCGGAGAGGTCTTCTTCTTTAGCCTCAAAGATCGCCTGCACAGCCTGGGCGAAGAAGTTTTCACTTTCCTGGTACCAACTACGGATCTCGGAATAGCGATAGATGCCTTCCAGCGCCATGTCCAGTTCGGCATATTTATGCCCTTTTACCCCCCAATCCCAACCGATGCGAATATTCTCGATCGCTTCAGCAATTTTTTGCAAAGCCTCCTTCTGATGTTCACCGCTCAGATCTGGTTCCAGATCGTGCAAAAAATGAGCATAGTACGCGCTCAGGCGGTCGTAAATCTCGTCACGCTCGGTGGGTAGTTGAATGAGCTTCTCTTCTGCAAACTGGCTGATCGCCCGGTGGATGTCATAATGTCCGGCCGCAGTCAGACGCAGGATCGATTTATCGGTCAAGGCGGCCATCTGCGCCGGGGTAGCCCCGGAAACGGCCTTGGCCGCCTCCAGCGTGAACCGTCCTGGGAAGATGGACAGGCGGCGCAACACAACCTGTTCGGCGTCATTGAGCAGCATCCAGGTGTGGTTGAACACACCGCGCATGCTGCGATGCCGGGCCGGCACATCGCGCAGATTGGTTTCCAGGAAATCAATATTATCCGCGATCTCTCTGGCAACCTGGTTGCAGCTCATCACCCGCACCCAGGAGGCTGCCAGTTCGATCCCCAACGGCATGCCTTCCAATAACTGACAAATGCGGATCACATTTTTTTCAGTATCCGAGTCCAGACTAAAATCCGGTTTTACTCGCCGCGCACTTTGCACGAACAACTGCGCCGCACTATAGTCACCCATTTTCCACAAGCGCCCGGGTTGGTCAGGCGCGATCAACATGCCGGTTGTCCCACTGGTGCTGAAGGTTGCTTCCAAAGGTGGGTAGGGTAACCCACCCAGGGGCAGGCGCATTTCTGTGCGCAGATTGAGCGGCTCGCGCGAAGTAATCAGGAATTTGACGCCTGGGGCCTGGATGGCAATCCGGTTGATGATCTCAGCGCCATCGATCAGGTGCTCGAAATTATCGAGCACGAACAGAATGCGTTTCCGACCAATGTAGTGCAGGAGCTGCTCCATCCCATTGGCGTTCTCTTGGGTAACAATCCCAATCTCGGCCAGAATCGCTCCAAATATAGAATTTGGCGAACTGAGGTTGGAGAGTGGAATGAAGAACACTTCTGAAAAGGTGTCTTGCGAGTGTCCAACTGCGGCCTGGATCGCCAGGCGGGTCTTGCCGATCCCGCCCGGACCAATGACGGTGATCAGGCGGCATTCCGGGTTGCGCAGCCATTCCGAAATCTGCGACAACTCGGACATACGCCCCACAAAAGGCGGAAGTTGGGCGAACTTGGTCAGGTTCGAGGTGGTGCCTTTTTGTGCCGCCGGGGCAGTATGCTCCTGCAGGATCGTAGTCAGGTCTTCTTGGCCCGGCAGCAAACGCCCTTCGCGGATGTCATCGTAGAGTGCCAGGGTTTCTTCTTCCGGCTCGATGTTGAATTGTTCCTTTAATATGCGTTTCAGGGTATCCAATTGGGCCAAGGCCGCATTGCGCTGCCCACTGCGCGCCAGCATCACCATCACCCGGCGATGCACGTCCTCACGCCAGGGCTCGATCGCCAGCAAGCGCGTGGCATAATGCATGCCCTGGATGAAATCCCCTCGGCTGACGTAATAATCGATCAATTCGGAAAATACCTGGAGAATCTTTTGCCGCCAATATTGCTGGTTCCCGGCAATCCAATTATCGATCTCCGGACAATCATCCAGAATGACGCCATCCATGAAACTCCCCCGGTAAAGTTCGGCCGCGGCGATCAGCGAAGTTGAATCCCCTTGGGAAGCCAGTTCCTCAAAACGAGCGGTATCGACCCAACAAACTGTTTCCTCGCTCTCCATGTGCAATTCAACCGAGTCGCGATCGCTCTGAATGATGCCTGGAAGCAACTGGTTGAGGTTATTTAACGCCCAACTCAGGTTTGCCCGGCCGCGGGATTCATCCTTATCGATCCACAACAAGGCAGCCAGGCGGCTGCGATTGTTCGGTTGGGATTGGTAAGCGAGATAGCTGAGGAGAACCAATACTTTTCGAGATTTAAACCCATCTACGGGTTCGCCGTCTCTCTCAACCGTAACCGGCCCAAGTAAGTTAATTTTAACTTGATGCACCATAATAATATTTCAAACCAACGATAGTGAAGCAAATATCCCGTTTTACAAGCATATCCTGGCAATTTTCTGCCATATTTAAGCCCATACCGAGCTGATTCCACTAAAAAAACCGGGATTCTTACTATCTTGCAAGTTTTCGGCGACATCCTTTCACGATCGTTAGGGGAATCAGTTCCCTGACAAAGATTCTACAAAGGATACATGAGTATTATATATCAAAATCATTTAGCCATTCGTTTAGAAGGCTTAATCTAATTTATCACATTGAACATGGAGGTTCAACAAAATGTCTAAGAAAGCTTTCCGCCCCCGCAATTTCCTGGTCGTAATCATGCTGCTGGTCCTGGCCGCTGTAGCCTACGGTTTCGCAGCCACCAACACCGTTGCCGTCAGCTCCGCCGGTGACGGCGCCGGCACCGTCAGTGGGTACGACATCGACAACATCCACTACACCCTGGACGCCACTGATCCCACCGACATCGACGGTGTCAGCTTCGACATGACCGGCGCTTCGGCTGCCCAAACCGTCTACATTCAGATGGACAGCTACGTGGGTTGGTTCACCTGCACGATGAGCGGCACCAGCGCCACCTGTGACACCACCAGCGCAACCGTGCCGGTTGGCACCAGCTTCACCGAACTGCGTGTTGTCGCTGCCCAATAACCAACAAAATAATTTGCTAACAAATCTGAAAGAGGCACGGTTGCACATAATGTAACCGTGCCCTTTGTTATATAATGAAAAGGATGAACGCCGGTCCCAAATTTATCAAGTTAGCACTTACCACGGTTTCTTTCATCCTCGTTATCATCGCCTGGATGATCTTTGCACCGACCCAATTCGGCGGCGACACTTCTTATATCATCGTCGCAGGCACAAGCATGCTGCCGAGGTTCAAACTAGGCGATCTGGTGTTGGTCAAGGAGAAAGACCGCTATGGCGTTGGCGACATTGTTGCCTACCAACATCCTGAAATTGGGCCCGTTTTCCACCGGATTGTAGAACAGCAAGGCGAACGCTTCATCCTGCAAGGTGACAATAATGATTTCCTCGACTCTTATGAACCCACTCAGGCAGAGATCATCGGCCTCTTATGGGTCCACATCCCGGCCCTGGGCAAGTTCCTGGTCTATCTGCGCTCACCATTCGTTTTTTCAGTATTGGTCATTGCAGTGGGTTTCATCAGTTATATTTCTTTCTTCGGTGATTCAACAAAACAGCACTCACGGCGGCCCACACCGAAAGCATCCGGAGTACCTATGAATGACAAAGAGAGCATTACCGAATTATTTTTTGTTCTAGCCGTCATCGCGATTGGTTCATTGATCCTTGGAATTGCAGCCTACACCCGGCCGACCCAAATAAACACTTCCGAAATGGTTCCCTACGAGCATACCGGCGCCTTTTTCTACACTGCGGAAGCGGTTGACGATATTTACGATCAGGAAGCCATCCAGCCCGGAGAACCGCTTTTCCGGCAGCTAACCGATGACTTTACGGTGGCCTTCTCCTATCGCCTGGTGTCCCCGGATATTACCACCGTCGAAGGCAGCTATGAGATGGTCGCCATAATCCGGGATACCAACGGTTGGAAACGCACCCTGCCGCTCGAGCCGGAAACTGATTTCGAAGGCACCAATTTTACCGTATCCAGCAGCGTCGACCTGGACGAAGTGCAAGCTGTGCTCGACACCTTGGAAGCGCGCACGGGGTATACGCGCGGCCAATATACGCTCTCCATCCAACCGGTTTTGAACGTTACCGGAAAATTGGGCACAGAATCTTTTAAAGATACTTTTACCCCCACCCTGAATTTCATCATTGACGATGTCGTGGTGCGGGTGAGCAACGAGGAACCCGGCGAAACGCCGACTATGAAATTCTCCCAGGTTGGTATGCTTTCCCGCAGCATCGTAGTGCCAAACACGATCAAGATCATCAGCTTCGAAATGACCGTATTGACTGCCCAGATCATTTCGCTGGTTGGTTTGTTGCTCTCAGCGGCCCCCATGCTTTACCTGGGCATTCGCATGCGCAAGAGCGGGGGCCAAAACACCCTGCCCCATCTCAACCCCAACCTGAAAGCGGTGATCGTTTCCCTGGAAAACCCAACCCAGTTGACAAGTTTCTTGCAAGGTAAAACTGTGGCAGATGTCTCTTCGTTTAGCGATCTGCTTAAAGTAGTCGAACGCACACAGGCCACCATCATGCACCACAGCCAGGGTGACCTGCACCATTACTACGTGCAATCCGACAACCTGGTTTATCACTATGCGGTCCAGGCCCCAGCAGAGGAAGCAGATTGGCCTACCGCAGACAGCCCGGAAATCGAAGCCATTGAAAACCCGGGCTTCTTCAAGCGTTTATTCAGCCGTTCCGAAGCGCAGAATGGTGATGAAACCATTACCGAAGAAGATATTAATTCGCTTGATGATGCCATGCGCAAATCATTCGACCAGGATAAGACCAAGGAATAACTCGATGCTATCCCGCCTGATCCGGTTCTGCATCCCGGCCTTTCTGATCCTAATCCTCTCCAGCGCGGCCTTTGCGATGGCGGCGACGAACACAGTCGCCCCATCCTCCGCCGGAGAGAGTTACCATACCGCTACAGCCAATCAACTGAAGCCGCCGGAATGTGCATCGCTCGATCTGGGTTCGGTTTACGTGGGCGGGGGCAACAGCGGAGGCAACGATCTGATCTTGGGCACAAGCAATTACGATAATATCGGGGGAGGAAATGGGGATGATTGCATCCTTGGCGGCGGGACGCTCGATGCCCTCGATGGCGGCGGCGGCGATGACATTATCCTGGGCGGCCCTGGTTTTGATTTTATTTTTGGTGGGGGCGGCTATGATATTTGTTATGGAGAAGACGGCGGTGCCTGGCCGTTTAATTGTGAAGAAGTTTATTAACACTTCACAATATTTAAAGACACTTTCGTTACGAAGGTATTGACATGATTACAACACGTTTCATGCGCTTCATCGTCCCCGGTTCACTAATCCTGATCCTATCCAGCGCCGTTTTCGCCCTCACGGCAACCAATTTAGTTGCTTCTTCTTCGGCCAGCCAGAGCAATCACGCGCCGACGGCCAATGAAATGAAGCCATCTGAATGCGACGCGCTTGATCTGACCACGATTGTCGTTGATGGAAACGGCACCAACGGCAATGACCTGATCCTGGGTACAGCCGGAAACGATAACATGAACGGCAAAAAGGGAGATGACTGCATCGTTGGGGGTGATGGTGATGACCGCATCAAGGGTGGGCAAGACAACGACATCCTGTTGGGCGGGGCCGGCGACGATGATCTCGACGGTGACCAGGATTACGATCTATGCTATGGACAGGATGGAAACGACAATATCAGCACCAAAGATTGCGAAGAGATCTACCAATAAATCCGGCGTTTGTGCTACCCGGCACATCCATTTCACAAATAGGACGATTGTAGGGTTGAATCAATTGGCTGTCGGGATAAAATCGGAGTATGATAAACTACTGGTATAACCTATGGAACTTACTCTAAATACCCTCCTGATCTTGATCGGCCTAGGGGTCGCCGGAGCACTTTTCCTCATTTTGCTGCTGGTAAGGAAGCTGGGCGAACGCCGCGCAAAACGCCGCCAACGCAGTGCGGTTCATCGCGCCCCCACCATCCCGATCATGGACCTGGAAGAGCTGCCCCCCATCGAGGAAGTCAAACAGCCACTCTCCTGGACCGTAGTGATCCTGGCACCCTTGCTTTCCTTTGCGGTCTACGTGCTGGTGATCTTCTTCATCCTGATCTAATCCCGGCGGGACTGCCCGATCATACTATCCCCCCATAATTGCACCCCATTAACCATACGCTTACAAATCCTTGACACGCGCTAATCCAATTCTTGACGCGCTCTTAATCTTCTTGGGGCACAATAACAAGAGAATACTCGTTCTGGCGATTTCTAACGTGTGCCACCCCAACTCGTTCCCAGCATGTCCCCAATGGAGAGGACATTGTTAAAAGGCGCAGCACCTTTACCGGCCTTCCGCCAAAAAGCCCGTCATCGTCGAGGTGCCCCCACTCAACTTCTTGATGATCGACGGCAAAGGCAACCCCAACACCTCCCAAGCATACCAGGATGCCATCGAGACTTTGTTCCCCGTATCGTACGCGCTCAAATTTGCCAGCAAGAAAACACTGGGAAAAGACTACGTTGTACCGCCCTTGGAAGGCCTGTGGTGGGGGACGCCCAAAGGCCAGACGCGCTTCAGCGCAACCGACAAGGCACTGTGGTCCTGGACTTCATTAATGATGGTGCCGGATTTTATCAGCGCGGAAATGGTGCTGGAAACAATTGCCAGCGTCAAAGAGAGCAAGCAACCCCCGGCCATCGACAAAGTGCGCTTCGAAACCCTGGAAGAAGGTCTCAGTGTGCAGATCATGCACATTGGCCCCTTTGAGGATGAAGGCCCCACCGCCGAAAACATGCACGCCTTTGCCGCAGAGCAGGGCTACACACTCACCGGCAAGCACCACGAGATCTACTTGAGCGATTTCCGCAAGGTCGATCCCGCCAAGAACAAGGTTGTCCTGCGGCATCCGATCAAACCCGCCGCGCCCTAAACCACGCCAACAAAATACCGCCCTTGCTTTCACAGGGGCGGTAGCGAGAATACACCAGCTTTCTCAACACTGGTGTACGTGTATTGTACATGAAATCCGTATCTGGTTTCAGGGGAAAAATCGATCACGTTTTCTAAACACCGCCATTCCAGGTATCACAACCAAGCAACTGATCGTATATAGCCTAAAAAATACTGAGCCGAAATGGTCATCATTTTTAATGATAAGCATTTCGCCACAGCCGATCAATGATCTAGCACTCTAGTACTACAGGTTGATTGCGACCCCAGAACGAAAGTCTTACAATAACTGGGTTGTAGGCATATTACTGGTAAGTCAGTAGGCAAAAAAGAGAGACCTCAAAATGACAGGTGAACTCGAGCGATTAGACGTGGTCGAAGGCCGCGGCTGTTTGGTCGCCAATTTAAACATTATTCCACTCAACAAGAAAACCACCACGATTGGGCGCAAGCTGGAAAACGACTTTGTCATCAACGACCTGACCGTTTCGCGCGTCCACGCTAAAATTTGCCGCGAAGACGGTATTTACGTGATCTACGATTTAAATTCCAGCGGGGGGACGTTTATCAATAATGCCAAGGTGCAAAGGCAGCCCCTACGCTCCGGGGACGTGATCCTGTTGGGGAAATTTCCGATCATGTTCGTGTATGCCGATGTGGACGAGCAGTTCGATAGCATGAGCACCGGCATGCTGACCTGATCTCCCTACCCTTTCCTGAAGCTACCTTTTCCACAAGCGCATAATTCCTAATCGACAAGGCGCACTTTTTTCTGTATACTATAGATGATTGTAGGCTGATAGGCAACTGATCATTTATATCTAGCACTTATTCGACGAGTATAAACGGTCAGTTCCTCCGGAGTGATTTGCCATGTTGAGTAAGCAACCCGTGCGAGGCGTCGGCAAAGTTTACAATGAAGATCAATTCCTCGCCGAAGTCATCTATTCTTTACTGATCCTGGAAAACAGCGCGTCCCATGCGGGTAGAATAACCGGGAATTTCTCCTACCGCGACGCCGAACCAGTGCTTGATTCCGACGAGTGGCTGTTGTTGCGTCTGGAGGATGGCAGCGTCTTTGAGTTCACCGTCAACATCACCGACCCTTTCTCGAACGAGTGCTTCATTACCGGATTTGAAAGCAGCGAACACCCGTTGGCAGAATAGCCACCACTCAAACATAGATTAACTCGGATTTTCCCCGCCCGCGTTCATAGGATTGTTTATAGCATGTCTGCATAATTAAGCTGTATGCAGGGTAGAGCAAAAGGGGAATAAGCTCGTTTAAGTGCATACAACAGAAAGAGCCACTTTTGCCGTGGTTCTTTCTCCTTAATCAGCATTTGCAAAGAGTTTACAAAGACCCATCCAGTATGATCGACGTAAAGCATTGCGATCCTCTGTTCCATCACTCCACTTCCATCACACCAATTGAACACGATTTAGCGACTCTACCGATAAGTTGGGAGCTTACTGCATGACTGGTCTTGAACCATCACGTCTATCGCTTGAAATCGGCGGTGACCAAATTTGGGCGGCAGTTCGAAAACGACTGCGTAATCGACGACCTGCCCGTATCGCGCCGGCACGCCGAAATCCGCCAGGAAAATGGGTCATTCGTGCTCTACGATCTGAATTCCACCAAGGGCACGTTTGTAAACAACATCCACATCAACAAAAAGGCGCTCAAGACCAGAGACATCGGCAAAGCACTTCGTGCTTTGCTAAAGAATTGCTTCGCAATTCCATATCCGGCTGGGCAGCTTCCCGATGATCTTCATCCTCGACGGCCCGCAAAAGCTGACCACCCATAACTTGGTCACCGGCAGTTTAGCTGGAACCGATCTTGCACCCCAAGATGAAGATGCGTGAATGGAGATTTGAGGCTAAAATATGCTTGGAACAAATGGAAAGTTGAAAGGAAATTTGGAAATGCGCCCGCTTTCAGCAGCCGACAGACGGCAATCCGAACGCCTGGAGATTGGCAACCTGCGCGTACGCGTCAAGGATACGGGGGAACTGGTGGGCAGGATCGTCAACCTGTCCTTTGGCGGCATGCTGGTAAACAGCGCCACACCCTTTGAACCCGACCTGTCCTATCTATTCCGCATTCCGCTCGAAGAAGCCTACCAGGGGCATTACTATCTGGAGGTCGAGGCCGAATGTGTGTGGTGCACAAACGCCGTCAACCCGGCCATTTACAGCGTGGGTTTCATGTTCCCGCCCAACTCCGCCGACCACATCCCCTTCATTGAACACATCAACGCCAGGTATCGAAGGCATTAGGCAACTATTTTCGTTCAGGGTAATCGACCATCGATCACAAAGCAAGTTAGCCGCCCATCCTCAGCTTGCCCAAAATAGCACGGGTAATCCCAATCGCAAGTCCGGAAGACGATAGCATTCGCCCCCGTTTCCGGTTCCAAGATCAAATTCCCACACTTACCGGTATATGCACCCGATTTCAATTCTGCCCATTCCGCTTGGGTAAACTTCTGCCGTGTTTCCCTCAGTAAGCTGGCAACACTTTCATCGTAGATACAGCCGTCTCCACTGTCGGTAAAGAAACTACCGGCCTGGTTCCACTCGACGGTCTTGGCATCTGCAAAGATCACAGAGACGAAGGCAAATGCACCAAAACCGGATTTCTTTTTTACAATATTGATATAGACGGGATAGCCTCCAGGTGCAACGCCAGGCTGAAATTCTGGGCACTGATGAGCAGTATTATCCAGGCAGCCAGCGACGATCTTCCCCGTTGGCAAGACCAGATCGGCCAGACGCAAGCGCTGCATCCTTCCTGCCCCGGCCGGAGTACGTACCCTGTACCCCTCTCTAAACGCCCAATGCAGATTTCGTGGGATCATAACCGTTTACCCATTTCCTTATAGAATCCTCTCACTTCCCCCGCTCCACCTCGCCCCATAAGTGCTTCCCATCTGTGCTCAGGTGCAGCCAGCCGTTTTGGTCAGTGTACATTATTATTTCACCAAATTATTTCGTAATCGATCTATTTCCTTTTGCGTATCAGCTTCCCAACTGATGTGTCTTTCGATTCGTTGTGACATTAAAAACAATCGCATAAACTTGCGCGTTGCAAAGTATCCAAATCCGGTTAACAAAATGATTGCGATAACCACATTTCTCAAGTTCGACAACTCCGTCAAATCGACTGAGATTGCATGCAGTCCACCAAGCACAAGCGTAAAAAGCAAACCGGAAAGCAGCAATTCGAACAAGGCGAGCAGGGTGACATTCACAAACGCAGCGACTGCAAAAGTCGGCTCTGCTCGCATGCGTTCATTCAATTTTAGCTCTTGCTCTAAATATTTGATGCGGTTGATGATTACTTTTTTAGCACGGGTATCGGACCGCACCCTCCGCCTGAGAATCATGAAATTGACCAATACACCGAGTACTATAGCAACCAAAACGAAGAACAGTAAACTAGGATATGGGACAAGAAAATTCTCCATGATTTATCCTCCTAAAACGGATTGTAGATTATCGACAGGTTATCGCGCATTTGAAGAAGTGCCTCGCTCCACCTCTACCCACAACTGCTCTCCATCGGTGCTCAAGTGCAGCCAGCCGTTCTGGTCGGTGCGCAATAGGTTGTAGGCGGCCACGGTTTCGAGCGTTTCCGGCGAAGGCAGGCCGTCGTAATCACCCGCTTCCACGCTGAGCAAGACTACCCCCGGGTTGAGGTTAGCGATCCACTGCGGCGGGTTGAGCGGAGCGTAGCCATTGTCGGCCAGCAGCAAGGCCGTAACCGGGCCGATCTCCTTCCCCATGCGCAGTTCTTCCAGGGCAGCGAAATCTGCTCCCAGCGGCAGCAGGGCACGGAAATGCTCCCATTGCAACAGCAAGATCATGCCGCGCTCACTGACCGAGAGCACTTCCAGGCGGGCACCCTGCCCCAATTCCAGCGCATGTCCATTTTCAGCTGAGGTAATCGGAATTTCTGCGGGAGCCAGTCCGCGCTGCAAATAGCGCGCCGCGTCGGAGGCATCCAACGGCCCGGCCCACAACACCTCCCCCGGTGGGAAACGCTCGACCACGCTGGGCAGGGCGGCGATTTGTTCCTCACGCGGACCAGCTACCACCAGGACGTCCAGTTGGCGGTGGAAAAGCGGCAAGCGCCGCCCCAATGCATCCGATAAACGCGTGGCGCTCGGCCCGCCGTCGACGAGCACGTAGCGCCCCTCCGGGGTCTGGATCAGTAAGCCGTCACCGGTGCCCACATCGAGCACGGTCAGATGCAGCATACCGTCTGGGGCGGTGAGCGCGGCCTGCCAGGTCAGGCTGGCGAACAACGCCAGCGAGACAAAGATCGTGGCCGGGCGCAGCGCGGCAGTTCGTTCTTGAAGTTTATCCCACCACAACGTGGCGGCGAACAGGGCCGCGTAGAATCCAACCACCGCCCACAAACCAACCTGCCCGGTCACGTACACGCCGCCCTTGAACTGGGCGAACCACTCCACCATGCGGATGGTGTAAGCCACGAACGGCCAGGTCAGGTAGGCGAACAACTGCCCGACCGGCCGCACGAGCAACCCGAGCAGCACGGCCACCCCACCCAGGATCATGACCGGCGGTTGGGCGGGCAGGATGAAGACGTTGGCGGGGAACGAACTGATCGAGAAGCGTTGGAAGTGATAGATGATGATCGGCAGCGTGGTGATCTGCGCCGCCAGCGTGTACAGGAAGTACTCCCCCACCGGCCCGGCGATGCGCTCCACAGTTTCATTGGGCAGGTGCCGGGAAGCGAAACGCACGAACCATTCACCGAGCGGCCCGGCATACAGCACCAGTCCCAGCGTAGCGGCGAACGAAAGCTGGAAACCGACGTCCCAGGGCACTTGCGGATTGAAAATCGCCATGACGGCAGCCACGAAAGCCAGGCTGTTCAAACCCAGCTGCCGCCGCCCAACTTGCTGCGCAAACAGCGCCAAACCGCCCATCAGGGCAGCACGCACTACAGCCGCGTCAGCCCCTACCAGGAATGTATAGATCGCGATGCCGATCACGGCAACTACGGCGCCGCGCCAGCGCCCCAGCCAACGGCTGAAAAAGGTCATAAAAATCCCGGCAATGATGGTGATATTGAAGCCCGAAATGGCAATCACATGCGAGGTGCCGGTATCGTTGAAGGCACCACGCACATTTTCAGGTATGCCACTCTCCACGCCCAGCAAGATTCCGGCCATCAGCGAGGCTTCCGGGTCGGGGAACAGGCGGTAGACCATCGCCAGGGCTTGTTCCTTGAAGGTATACACCCAACCGACCAGGCGATTACCGCCCCCCGATTCGAGCAAGGCGGGCTGCCCGTAACGCATCATGCTGTACACGCCCTGGCGAGCAAGGTAATCGCGGTAAGAGAAGGCTTCGTCTTCGGGAGGCGTTTCCAGGTAGCCCGTCAAAATCACGCGGTCGCCGTAGTGCCAAGTTTCCCCGTTGGGGACGCGCGCCAACAGCAAGCCGTGCACGGCAAAATGGTTGATATCGTCTTCCAAGCGCAGTGTCTCGGTGCGGATGCGCAGATTGGTGTAGGTATCGCGCCCGTCTGGCGGTTCACTCACCACCCCCACCACGGCCAGCTTGACGTCGGTATCGTTATAGGTAGCGATGAAATCAGGGCTGTACTGCGGCAGTGCGGCCGTATAACGCCAGCCGCCCAGGCACAGCGTCAGCAAACTGAGCGCGATCAGGATTTTTAGGGATGGTGTGGCGGGGCGCGGGGAAGTATTGACGATCAGTTCCTGGGAAAGTCGTTGGGCGAAACGCAAGGGCAGCCGGTTGGAGAGCCATTGGAACCAGCGCGGCGAAAGCAGCAAAAACACCAGCAGCAGCAATGCACCCCCGGCCAGCCACAGCCAGGTCAGGGCAGCCCAGGGCAAAGCCGCAGCCAGCAAGATGCCGATGATGAACGCCAGTGAGAGCCAGAAGAGGGGCATGATGATCAATGAGGAATTAGAAATTATGAATTACACATTCAAATTGTAAATTATAGATTGCAAATTAGAGTTGATCTTTCATTAGTCAATTATAGCAAAAGAATTGTCTAGCTCAAAACACCCCCACGAACCCGCGCTAAAAATTCGTCCAGAGGTACCAACCGGCCGCGCCTAGTCCGGCGACGGCAATACAGCCCACCACCAGGATAACGACTGCACCGATGATCAATGTGCGGGGATTGATTTTTTGCTTTTTCTTGGGGCGTGGCCGGGGTCTGCGCGGGCGGGCAGCGGCATTTCCCCGACCGTCAGCGGCAGGCTGGCCGGCAACGATGTTATCCACGTCCGGGGAAAGCATCAATTGTTCCAGGGCTTCTTGAGCGACTTCGTTCTCCGGGTTGATCGCCAAAACCTGGTTCAAGCAAACGATCTTCTCATCCGTATTCTCAATACAGGCAGCCAGCCACAACCAGGCCAATTCGTTTTCCGGCTCCAGGTCTACCAGGCTGTAGAGAATATCGGCGCCCCCTTCATAATCGCCGGATTTGATCATTACGATCGAGCGTTGTAAAGCATCATCTTCCATAAATGTTGCATTTCCCGGGACAAAATCCCGTCGTCGGCGCTCAAACCATCAATAATATACTGCTATGATGATTGCAACCCCCGTGCCAGTTACCCGCGGGCGCAACGTGCTGCGATGTACCACCTACAATATAGCATAACCTGTATTCAAATACTATGGCAAAAACGTAATAGTCTTAGAACAGGCTTTTTCTGCCTGCAACGCATGCATTACGCCAAAGGTTTTTCCTTTGCCGCCAACGCCGCGCCCACGATCCCGGCCTCATTGAGGAACTCGGCAGGGACGACCTTGGCCTGTACGGTCAGGTATTTCTTGAACTTATGCAGTTTTTTGCTGCCCCCGCCACCCAGAATGAACATGTCCGGCCAGAGCAGCTTTTCCAGGGTATTCAAGTATTCGTCGAAATGCTTGCCCCACTTCTTCCAGGACATCGCCCGGCGTTTGCGGGCCGCGTCCGAGGCGCGCACTTCGGCATCCTTGCCACGCACCTCAATATGCCCAAACTCGGTATTCGGCACCAATACACCATTGGAGAACAGCACCGTTCCCAGCCCGGTTCCGATGGTGATCACCACAACGATGCCCGGTTGGTCCTGGCCTGCGCCAAAGCGCATCTCGGCCAGCCCGGCGGCGTCAGCATCGTTAATCATCGTGACCGCGCAGCCGGTTTGCCCACTCAGGTATTCCTCGGCCCGGAAATCGAGCCATTCATCGTCCACGTTGGCTGCCATTTTGGTGTATCCGTTCAGGATTGGGGCCGGAAACCCCACCCCAATCGGACCTTGCCATTCAAAATGGTCGATGATCTTGCCAAATACACCGGCAACAGCCTGGGGCTTAGAAGGTTTGGGAGTGGGAATACGATGGCGCTCGGTCACCAGTTCGCCGGTTTGCGTGTCTACCACCGCCCCTTTGATCCCCGATCCGCCAACATCTATGCCTAATATCTGCATACGTACACCTATATCCTTTCACAACGACTTACTTTCATTATAACCGCGGGGCAGGAATGGCGCACGCCAATCAATTTTGAATTTCTTTAGCTTCTATTCCCCCAGTGAAACATTGCGATAGTTGATATTAGACTGCCAGGCAAACATGGTGGTCATCATGTCGCGGGTTTGCCAGCCGGTCCTGAAGGCTTTGCGCAGCAACACCGGCCAAGCATACATACGTTTTCGGCAAGCCCCCGCGATTTCGGCAAGCTGGGTCAGGCCAATATTCTTTGGCTGGTAAACCACTTCGCCCATGTCGAAGCGATCCCAGTCCTGGGGAAAGTTCGTGTACCATAGCCGGCCCTGCGCTTTGAAACGCTCGAACAAGCGCGTTCCCGGCAGAGGCGTCAGTAAGGTGGCCTGCATCACGTCGATGTCGCTTTGGATCATGTAATTCGTACGCCGCCACAAGCGCGCCGGAGTATCCTCATCCATGCCAAAAATGAAAGCGCCCAAGACAGAAATCCCGGCGCGGTGGATGCGCTGAAAGGCACCCGCGTAGGCGTCGATGCCCATCTTGAGGTTGAGGCGCTTGTTGACTTCATCAAGCACCGCCACGTCTTCAGCTTCCAACCCCAGGAAGACCATCTTGCACCCCGCTTTGGCAGCCCAATACAGCACTTCCTCATCATCGGCGAAATTCAGCGAGGCCTGGCAAAACCACCATTTATGCAGTTTGCGAGCCACCATGCCTTTGAAAAGCTCCAGGGATTGCTCCCGGCTTCTGCTGCCGTAGCCAATGATGTTGTCATCCACCATGAAGATGAACTTCTGGGGAATTTGTTCCAATTCGGCCAGCACTTCCTCCGCCAGACGGCGGCGATAGCGCCGCCCATTGAAGGCCGTCACCGAACAGAAATCGCAGTCCATGGGGCAGCCGCGCGAGGTCTGCACCGAGGCGAACATATAGTCGGGGTGGAAAAGATCGCGGCGCGGCATGGGCTGCCCGGCCAGACTCCCCCACTGCCCTTGATATACGCGCTCAAGCTGCCCGGCTTCAAAGTCGGCAATCACCTGCGGCCAGATTGCCTCAGCTTCGCCAACCACGACCGTATCGACATAACGCAGCGCCTCTTCAGTACACATCGAAGCGTGGATACCACCCATCACCACCGGTACGCCCTGACGACGGTAAATGGCGGCGATCTCGTAGGCCCGGTTGGCCGCCGCCGTGAAGGCAGTGATCCCAACCAGGTCGGCCTGCTGATACCTAAACGGCTGCCAATTCTCATCGATCAATTCGATTTCCCAATCAGCGGGCGTGAGCGCAGCCACGATCCCCAACCCCAGCGGCGGGAAGCGTGAACTTTTATTGACGGTTAGCCCCGTACGAATCGGGTTGACCGGATTGACCAAAACCAGTTTACGTTTCATAACATGTGCCCCTTACTGCCATTCATGGCCCAGGCCATGCGCGACGCGCTGCAGCAAATCGTGCAGTTGCCGCTGCTCGGCATCATCAAGCATGGAGAGGAAATCCTGGGTATACAGCACCGTGCCCGCCACAGTTTCGTCGGCTGCATTGATGCCCTCAATAGTAAGATGCAGCCACCAATTGCGCCGGTCTTGCTGGTCGCGTTCGCGTTCCACCAGCCCGCGTTCGACCAGGCGCTGGACGTACAGCGATATCGTACCCGGGTTGATATCCATCGCTTCTGCCAACTGGCGCGAATTGAGCGGGGCCAGTTCGCGCATTACCATCAAGACCGAACGGTCCGACAATTGCAGCCCAGATTGTATCTGCTCTTCATCTTTCAGCATGCGGCTGTTGTAGGCATTGGCTAGGCTAAAGATAGCCTGGTTGATCTTCAAATATTGTTCCGGCGCAAGCGGCATGGGTCACCTCACAATCAGATTATTAGTTGCATTATACAACTATTTGATTATACAATTAATATCAAGAGCTTGTCAATAACCATTTTGCTATACGCATATAACAAGGTACAATAGCCTTATGAAAAGCCGCGCATTTGGAAACACCGATCTCACTGTGACCCCTTTCGGATTGGGCTTGGCTGCCCTGGGCCGCCCAGGCTACATCAACCTGGGACACGCCGCCGACCTGGACCAGGATTATTCCATAAAGGAAATGCAGGCGCGCGCTTTCAAGGTATTGGATACAGCCTGGGAAGCGGGAATCCGCTACTTCGACGCAGCGCGCTCTTACGGCCGGGCTGAGGAATTCCTGGGCAACTGGCTCAGGGCACGCAACATCTCCTCCACTGAAGTGACTATCGGTTCCAAATGGGGCTACACGTACACCGCCGATTGGCAGGTAGACGCCGATGTCCACGAAGTCAAAGAACATTCGCTGGCCGTCTTGCAGCGCCAGATCAAGGAGACGCGCGCCAACCTGGGCGACTATCTCGACCTCTACCAGATCCACTCCGCCACGCAGGCCAGCGGCGTATTGGAAAACCAGGCCGTGTTATTGGCGTTGGCGTGCCTGCGTGATGCCGGTCTCAAGATCGGGTTGTCGTTGAGTGGGGAAGGCCAGGCGGCCACATTGGTGCAGGCCCTGGAGATCGAATTTGACGGCCGCCCGCTTTTCGCCAGCGTGCAGGCCACCTGGAATTTATTAGAACGCTCTGCCGGGGAAACTTTGGCGGCAGCCCACGATGCCGGGCTGGGGGTGATCGTCAAAGAAGCGGTCGCCAACGGCCGCCTGACGCCGCGCAACCAGCGCCCCGAATTCGCCAAAAAGCGCGCCGTGCTGACAGAAATCGCTCAGGAACTAGATACCACCATCGACGCGCTGGCCCTGGCGGCGGTGCTCGCCCAGCCGTGGGTGGACGTAGTGCTCAGCGGGGTGGCAACGACCGAACACCTGGCCTCCAATCTCAAAGCGCTGGATATCAATTGGAATGCCGAACTGGAAGACCGGTTGAGCGGCCTGGTAGAAACGCCGAAAGAATATTGGGGGATTAGAAGTGAGCTGGACTGGAATTAGGAATCGTAGCGCCCAACTATTCCATTAAATACGGATGGATAATACCAGACACAAATCGTTGGGTGCGCAGCATGCTGCGCACCTCCGGGAATATCTCGTACAATTACTCAGCATATATTTCCACCTTCACCAGGTTCCCTCTGGGCGTACAGTGGGCCAAAATTACTGTCAACTACATACTGCCAACTCTTACGTCTGCGCCTTGATCTTCCCCATCTCCTGCACATCCACAGACACCCCCTCGAGTTCTTTGGGCAGCACATCTTGCGGGTCAAGCTGCGCCACCGGCACTTTCTTCTCTACCATCACGACCAGCACCAACCGGTTGGTCAACTCGCCGGTGACCTTACGCCGCCCCACACCCACCCCAACCACGTTGGCCTTCTTCAACAACTGGTCTTTATAGCGGTCTTTGACCGTCACAATTTTTTGGTATTCTTCCGGATCGTAATTCATCACACAGTCACCGAGTGATTGGGTACCCGGTGACCAGGGAAAGCTGCTGCCTCCTCCCTGGTCACCAGTTTCCGCAACATCTAAATCTCAATATTGAGGGCATCCAGGACGTGCTGGATTGGGTTGAGGATCGTAGTCTGGTTGGAACCGGCAAACAGCAAACCAACCGCCTGCTGCGAATCCCCGGCCACCACCAGCGAACCCGAGTCGCCGCCCTGCGACATCGGCCCGGCAATCAGTTGATCCTCGAACTGGGCAGTCTGGCCCACACCATAGCTCACACTCACCGTGGCATCCATCAGTTGTATCTCGCCGGTCGTAAAACCGGTCGTACGCCCGGACTTGCGCACCGGCATGCCCAGGTAAGCCTCCGCTATACCGTTGACCTCGCCAATGTTGAGAATTTCGTCGAGCACGTCGGCGTCGTTGAGCGGGCGCGCCAGGGCGCAGTCCACGTAATTGGTGGCGGCCTGGTTGATGCGGATGGTCTGCACGCGATGTTTGGAGCCTACCAAGATGGCGAGGATATTCCCAATCGCAGCATATGCCCCGGCCAGCCCACACACGCCCGGCGATTCACCAAAATCGATGGGCACAAAACGCGCCAGCGTGCCGATCTGGTCACGCGGGTTGGAACCGCCGTCCGCGGTACCCGGCTGCAAGATCACATCGCCAATCTCGGCATCATTGCTGTTGGCCAGCACGTGATTGTTGGAAAGGATCAAACGCTCGCCGGTCGTGCGGTCGCGCACCACCGCCCCCAACGTTCCGGCAGTGACGCGCACATGCCCGATGCTCACCCCACCCGGCGCCGGTCTGAATTTATCGGTCGGGTTCTGGAAAGCACGCAACTCGCCCACCTGAAGCACATCGGTGACCACGCCATTTACCTGGCGCGGCACGAGGTCTTCTGGGGCCAAGACATCCTTCTTCTCGCGCACCATCACCACGACCGAAAGCTGGTCGGTGCGCTCCCCGTCGGTTATCTTGTAGCCGGTCGCCACCCCGACAACGTTGGGTTTATTCAATAATTCTTTTTTATTGGCGCTTTTCGCGCTGCGAACTTCACCGATCTCAGCCATGATCACACTCCTCTGTTAACAGCCAACAAATTGACAAACACCTTATTATTCGCCTCAATGTTTTTATAGAGAAGGGATACCCGTTGCCATCCCCCTAGATCGCCTGTTGCCAGAATGTTTCCTTCAACGATCTATTTTAGCACAAATGCGGTAGGACTCGATAGGAAGATGGTAGGATGCAGGGCGAAGTATGCAGTATTCAGTTTACAGATGGTGGTGGGGAGCGATTCAGAAAAAGTAACCCTCAACTTTTCTGGCTGCTTTATAACTCCCTTCCCCTTGAAAAAGGGGAAGGGTTGGGGATGGGGTTGCAGTTTTACACGTGATGCAGTTTTTCGGCGGCGATGAAGGACAGGCCTTCTTCCGTCAAGACCCGGGCGGTGTGGTTGAGGGCGTCGAACTTGTCCATAAAGTTCAACGACACTGCGTCCCAGTCACCGGATTCGATGATCTCATCCTTATCGCGGAAGTAATCGAGGATATCGGAGGGATGGGCGCGCTGCATATCAAGCTGAGGGTCGCCGCCTTCGTGCTTGGCGGAGATATTGGCGACATGGTCGGCCAGTTCCACCAACTCTTCGCGGCGGATGTACGGTTGGCAGACGATGCTCTTGTAAGTTTCGGTGATGTGATGCTCGAAGCGCACCACGTCCTCGAAGCCCAATTGCTTGCGGAACTGGGCGGTGATCTCCATCGACTCATTGTCGACCGAGTTGCTCCAGTTGAAGCCGATCAACGGCGAGGTGCCGTCATCGCGAGCGAACAGCTTGGCGCCAATCAACGTCCAGAAGGCGGCATAGGGGTTGTCGTTGCCCATGAAAACCGAAATCTTGAACTCGTTATCCACGCCCAGGCGGTGCAGCAGGTAGCCGAGCAAAACCGTGCCGGGGTTGATATTGAGCACCTGGCGCACGCCGTAGTTGGTGTAGTAATACAGGAATTCGTCCAGCCACATCAGGGCGTGGTCGTTGGGTTGCCCCACCCCGCCAAAATATCCGGTGATCGTCTCCGGCCCGCCCAGGTGGATGTTGGAGCC
>JAFGRA010000352.1 GCA_016935415.1 Anaerolineales bacterium | reverse complement strand
CTCGACACCTGCGGCCTGCTCGATCATTACCACGACCAGGGTTTGCTGGTTAGCGGTTTGCACGTAGGCATCAAAATCCGCGCCGTATGCCTGGGCGCGCGCCAGGGCCACACCACGCGTGCCTTGCGGCGGGTATTTGGCCTGGGTCACAGCCTGACGGGCTTCCGCTTCTGTTCCCACCATAGGCACGATCACGCCCATTGCGCCACCGTCCAAGGCCCATTTGAAATATTCGGGCCGGTTGGCCGGGATGCGCACGAATGGTACACAAGCCGTGCCCTGCATAGCCTGCATCTGCGCCACCACCTGCGGCCAGTCCATCACGCCATGCTCGACGTCCAGAGCCAACCAATCGAACCCGGCCTGGGCCAGGATCTCGGCCACCACCGGATGGCCGATCAGGTTCCAACATCCCAACGTAGGCTGCCCCGCCAGCAATTTCGTTTTAACCTTATTTTCGGAAGCCATTTTTCTCCTACCATGTGTGCGCCAATATTCCGTCCATTGTAACCGATCGCCATCGGAAGCAGAGCTCCGAAACTTTGCAACCCAAATGCACCAAATTCGTATACTTAAGGTGAAAACCATTTTAGCAATCAGAATGAGAGGTAATCATGACTCAAGAAAAAACGAAAACCCCGTGGTTCCTGTGGCCGTTCGTCGCCCTGTGGCGGCTGATCGCCGCCATCGTCGAAGTCACCGGCCGCCTGGTGGCTGCCATACTCGGGCTGGTGATGATGATTGTTGGGATCATCCTGACGGTCACCGTCGTTGGTGCCGTGATCGGCATCCCCCTGATCTTGTTCGGATTCTTGCTCATACTGCGCGGCATCTTCTAACAATCGAGCAAGATCGCTACATTATCTGTAGATTCAAAAAGGCTCCCGTCGTGGGAGCTTTTTTGAATCCCAATTCCCTCTTCCAAAACCTTAATCCTCTACAAATCTAATTCTATTATTTTCTTAATAATGGAGGCTTATCATAATCACACTAAAAAATACAATCTTTAAAACACATTAAGAGGTATGTGATGGAACAAAGAAAGCAATCTTCTTCCTGGACCAAGGTTCTTTACATTTTTGTGGTCTTCGTTGTCGCTGGTGGCAGCGGGCTGTTTGGTGCGTTGGCCGGTGGTTTCGCCGTTTACCAACTTGCCGACCAGAACACCGCCGCTTCGCCCCAAACGCAAGCTGTGCCCATCAGTCTATCGGATGCCCCCGAAGAGCAAATCCTGACGATCAGTGACACCGACGTCCAAACCGCCATTATCGATGTCGTCGACCGGGTTGGCCCGGCCGTGGTCACCGTGGTTGGCACTGTTGAGGGGCAGACCTCCTTTTTCGGCCAGATGCCCGAAGGGGAAGTCAGTGGCAGCGGTGTGATCATTTCTACAGACGGCTATATCCTAACCAACAACCATGTCGTCGAAGGCACCAAATCCGTCTCCGTGATCCTGTCGGATGGCACCGAACTCCCCGCCGAAGTGATCAACACCGACACTTACGCCGATCTGGCCGTGCTCAAAGCCGAAGGTGAAATGCCTGCCACCGCCCCGTTGGGCGACTCCGACAACCTCGATCCCGGCGAAACCGTGATCGCCATTGGCTCGCCATTAGGCGATTTTAAAAATACGGTGACCGTCGGCGTAGTCAGCGCTACCGGACGGACGATCGATACCAGCAACGGTTACCAGATGGAAGACCTGATCCAGACCGACGCAGCCATCAACCAAGGCAACTCGGGTGGACCGCTGGTCAACCTGGCCGGTGAAATCGTCGGCCTCAACACGCTGGTCGTACGCGGCGCCGGTTATGGTTCTGCCGTAGCCGAAGGTTTGGGTTTCGCCATCCCCGCCAACACAATCAAGATCATCGCCAATCAGATCATTACCCAGGGCTATTTCGCCCGGCCTTATCTCGGTATCCGCTGGCAGGCGATCAACCCAAGCATTGCCACCCGCTACGATCTCTCTGAAGAGTGGGGCGCTTACGTCTTCGAAGTGGTGGACGGCTCCCCGGCGGCCAAAGCCGGCCTCAAAGCAGATGACATCATCTTGAGCATTGGCGATAATCATTTAGATGAAGAAATTTCGTTCATCAACGCCTTGTTCGATTACCAACCGGGAGACCAGGTACAGGTCGAAGTCGCCCGCGGCAACCAGACCGTGGAATTCACGATCACACTAGGCGAAGCCAGCGACCAATAGTCATCCGCTTCCACATTACACAAAATGCCCCGGTATGAAGCCGGGGCATTTTCGTTCATCCAACCAGGGATCAAGCTGCAAGCAATTTCTCGATGGCCGCGCGGTGCTCGGCGTAATGCCAGAACGTATTCGCCCCGACCAATTCCCACAGCGGGTGGCCCTCCCGCCAGGCTAAGCACTCCGGGTCGAGCAAGTCTTCCTCCGTCAGGGTTTGCACCAGTTTGAGCACCTCCTGGTACGATGCCGTAAATTCTTTTTGCACGTCTGCCAGCGGTCGGTCTTTGTTCTCCACAAAGATGCGCATATTGATTGCATCCAGTTCTGCGTCGGGAAGATCATAAGGTGGAGGATCGGTTGGCTCGTCTTGTAAAGAAGCCTTGGTCCACTGGGTCATGTGCTGCTCCCAGGCAACGATATGCGCCAGGGTGTCTTTCACCGACCAGGCCGCCTCCAGCAGGGGAGCAATCATTTGCTCTTCATCCAGCTTTGCCAATACCGCTTCCAGCGCTTGACGTTCGGTCTGGATCAGTTCCAACAGTTTGGCTTTGGTCATTTGCTCCTCACTCAACATGCACCTCACTTTTTCACTTTGGCGATGAACAACACCGCCACGTACGGTTTCTCGATCGTCCCTCCGTGGCTTTCGATCACTTCGGCAACACCATCATATAGCCGTTGGCGGCGGTCTTCCGGCAGTCGCAGATGATCGGAATAAGTGTCCAATAATCCTAAGTAATGATCGACATCGCAGATTTCCGACCAGGGATAACGTAAAACCTGCAAGCCCTCAAAAAGTTTGCTGTCAAGGATACTTTGCTTTCGTTTGACAATACCGCGCTCAAAGTCATCGTCGGGGCGAACGATTTCAGGGGCATATTCACGATATACAACGTCGATATCCTGGAAGATGTGGTTCTTCGGCCCTGGATACATGTTCCAGATCAGGGCGATGTGCCCGCCCGGGCGCAAGGCGCGCGCCGTCTTGGCATAGCCGATCTCTTCCGGCACCCAATGGAAGGCCTGCGCCGACATCACTAAATCAAAATCAGTTTGAGTTTCCTCCCATTCTTCGAAACGGGCGCACTCAAAGGTAACCGGATAGCTGCTGAAATGCTGTTTGGCAATTGCCAGTAAATTGGCCCCGGGTTCGATACAATGCAATTGAAAGCCTGCTTCAACAAACAAGCGCGTGGCCTTGCCCGGCCCGCAGCCAATTTCGAGGATACGATCGCCCGGACGGAGACCGGCAACTTCAATCGCCCCCTCGACCAACGCAGCCGGATAACTTGGGCGATGCTGGTCGTAACGTTCGGCGACGCCATCGAAGCGATCACTTTCTGCTTTCCAGTCGATGTTTGGGGTTTCTTCCTTTGACATACATCTCCTACCTTGGAAATTCAGACCATTCGCTTACGGCATTGGATATAATACTCTATATTGAACGTACAGGAGATCGAACACCTCATAGAAAAGGAAAAGTTATGATGACCGAATCCTCCAGCCACGAGCACAAGCAAAAAGCTGCCGAGCAGCACCAGACTATCACCCTGGCGATCATCACGGTAAGCGATACACGCACCAAAGACACTGACGTGAACGGCAAATATCTGCAATCACAAATTGCCGAACTGGGCCACGAATTGGCACTGTACGAAATCATCAAAGACGAACCAACCCAGGTCGAGGCTGTATTAGAAGAGGCCGCCTCCAGCCCCGCCCAGGTGATCCTGTTCAACGGCGGCACGGGCATCTCCAAACGCGACAACACCTTCGACGCCCTCAGCCGCAAGCTGGAAAAGACACTACCCGGTTTTGGCGAAATCTTCCGCATGCTCAGTTACGAGCAAATCGGCTCGGCGGCCATGTTCTCACGCGCCACGGCCGGGGTATATAAAGGTAAAGTCGTGGTCTCCACACCCGGCTCCCCAAAAGCAGTCGAATTGGCCTGGGAAAAGCTGGTTGCTCCGGAACTGCGCCACCTGGCCTACGAAGTTGGGCGTTGAAGTTTTACAGTGCAACTTAGCAGCGTGGCAAAAGCTTTGCTTTTGCCACAAGAGAAAATCCAAGGGTAAACGCCCTTGGATTTTCCATATGTCAGACAACTCTAATGTTCCCTTAATCAATATCCCTTGACACTTGCGTCTCATGATGTATAATCACCATCGACAAATGTTCGGGTGCCCCCCTCACCTGAGCATTTGTCATTTTAACGAGCTTTTCCAAAGACGCGCCATAGACAATTGTCTATGGCAAAATTTTTTTAGGGGAATTTTGAAAGTGGAATTTTTTAATATTTTTCACAGCAAATTCACAAGAAAAGAGCTTGATTTTTTATCAAAACCCTGTATAATATAGAAGATAAACGTTCGGGTGCCCCCCTCACCTGAGCGTTTATCATTTAAGCAACGATTACAGACTATTTATGTCGATATAGACAAATGCCTATAACCATTTACCTGTTGGAATTCTAAGATTTCATCTCTTGAATTTCGATGGGTATTTTTGTATAATGAAATTGACAGACGTTCGGGTGCCCCCCTCACCTGGGCGTTTGTCTTTTAAGTAAAGATTTCAATGGGGAATTTATAGATCGAGCTCGGCAAAATACTCCATTAACATACGATGGATGAAAATGTAACCTCCACCCTTCTTGCGCAGCAGGGTGCGTTCGGCGGCATAGTCCAGGAAACGGTTGAACTTCCAGGGAATCTGTCCATCACTCGAAAGGGCATATCTCAGGATGTAATGCGTGGTTGTCAGGCGGACATAATCCAGAAAAGGGAAAATACTGGCTAGAAAAATAAGGCCTGCGCCGATCATGAGTCCGCTAACTATTCCGATAAAAACCAAAATCGGCAATGCGTAGGATGTCCAACCTGAGTGCATATACAAAAACCAAAGCATCAAAGGTGTACTTATCCATAAAAATATACCGCTCAACAGAACAGGCAGCAGCTTTTTGCCCATTTCCTTCCAGGTAAATAATTTCTTACTAGCTGAAGCATCCTCTGCAAGGTGACGAGAGAATCGTTTGTAATAGTAATAGAGCAATAACAAACCTACAACCGGCCACCCATCCCACCCCTGAATTTCTATGCCGGATGCCTTCCAGATTATACCGAGCAGGACCACAGAGAACGCCAAATATAGATATAAGCTATTGAATAAACGATATTGTTTTTTGGTTTCCAGCCAGGATTGGTGCAGCGCTCCAAAATCGAATTCGGTCAAATTCATCTGGACAAGTTGGCGAGCTAACCAGGACAAATAATGCTCCGTATCAGTTTGTGAGAATAAATCGCCATCATTCCGCAGATTACGCGCAAACATCTGATCTACATACTGGCTAAATACGTTTGCGTAGATCGCCCTTTCATCAGCCAGGACGATCTTATCGGCCGGTTGGCCCCGAAAAGCCAGCGCCATAATATTGAGCATCAATGGAGTTTGGGCCATTTCCAGAAGCGCCGGTGTCTGTCGGATCGCTTCCAGCAAGCCGCGCATATCAACATCCCCAGCGCGCAAATAATGCTCGATTTGTTCAATCTCCAAAGGCAGCAGCTCGATCTCCGCGTCCAGGTCTAGTTTTCGGAGCAACTCGCTATATTCACTTATCCGTCCGCATACGACCAGGCCGTTTTGCTCGTACTCTGCTATGTAGGCATTGATCGCCTGCACACACGCAGAGCGACAGTTAGGTTGGACTTCGTCAAGGCCATCCAGCAAGACAAGCAGATGGCTGTTGAATATCCATTTTTCTCCTATGCGACGATTGATGCCATATTCACTACCAAGCTTATCAATAATCCACTCTGACAAATTGGCATATTTTTCAGTCCAGGATGCCAAGCTCAAAACCACCGGGATAGGTAGGCTGTCATCCAACTCGGCTTTATCCAACAACTCCTGGGCTAATTCCAAGAGCATGGTTGTTTTACCAGAACCTGGCTCACCGAGGATAAGTAAATATCGGTTTGCCGCGCGGTAGACTTGGTACATGTTTGTATTCAATGATAATTTTCGGCTTTTTCCCATGGCGGGCCGGAATGTTTTTGGGCGATCAAAGGCATGTGGTTCGGTTCTTAAACCCAATTCGCAGCGCGCAAAATTGTAGAGCGACTCTTCATAGACACCCTTGACCCAATCCTCTCTAACGTAATCGATCAACGCCTGACGCTCGCGTTTGTGCCTGGGGGATGAAAAGTCATATTCGAAGAAATTGAAAACCGATAATTTTGCTGAATATTGACCCAGAACAAGCAAAACCACAATAAAGAAAGCAATCACCGGTAAAATCAGCAATTCCGCCCCAAAGGATGCCCGCGGATTTTCTTTATATTGGGTGATCATTCCCAGTACAAGGGGAAGAATACCGGCAATAAAGAGCAAGCCTGCTATGACCCAAAGGATTGTCCGCCAATTTGAGTTTGGTTTCATGATTTTCCATCCTGTTGTCGCTCAACTATCAATGTTGCTTTATTATCGCATGAAATCCATGGAAGCGATACAACTCTATAGTCAGTGAATGGAACCGGCAACTGAAGTTGCCCGTAACGGTAAATAATCTCCGCGCCTCTGCATCTCGGTGGTGAAATTTGGATAGAAAAAGAGGAGGGTTTGATCAGAACGTTGGAACTCGCTCTGCGCCCTCCTCTTTAACAAACGTATACGTGCTACCCCAGCAGGTCAACCAGCGCGGCCTTGGATTTTTCTTCCACGGTCTGGTGCAAGCTGTTGCCGTGGGCGTCCATGGTGACCACCACGGGGAAATCCTCGACTTCGATCACCCACATCGCTTCGGGCACGCCGAAATCGAGTTTATAAACAGTCTTGACCTGCTTGACGGATTGAGCGATCAGCGTCGCCGCGCCGCCCACGGCGTGGAAGTACACACCGGGCACATCCTGGCAGCCTTGTAGGGTTTTCGGCCCCATACCGCCCTTACCGATCACACCTTTGATGTTGAAGTGCGCCATCACCTCGGCCTGGTAGGGTTCCTCGCGGATGCTGGTGGTTGGTCCGGCGGCCACAAAAGTGTAATCGCCGCTTTCCAGGCCGCCGACCACAGGGCCGCAGTGGTAGATCACACCGCCGTCCAACAGCGGTTTGATCTTTTCGTATACTTCCAGGTCTTCGGCGCTGGGCTGCTCGGTCTTGCGGATGAAATTGTAGATCATCCAGGTATGCACGGCGTCGCGGCCGGTCAACATTACGCCGGTCAGGCCGACCGAGTCGCCCAATTTTAGGTCGCGGATTTCTTCGTCAGAAATGGGAATGGTCAACTTTTTCATGCTGCGCTCCTCCTATTCATACTTCACTGTGTCGCCCTTAACGGTCATCTTGCGGCGGCGGTAGGCCCAGCACATGTACGAAACCGACACGAAGTAGCTGGCCGGGAGACGGTGGGCGGTCTTGATCTTGGTGCCCAACACGGTGGTCTGGCCGCCAAAGCCCATCGGGCCGATGCCCAACTGGTTGGCTTCTTCGGTGATGCGCTCCTCCAATTCAGCCAATTCTTCGACTTCGTTGGTGTCGTCTAGTTGGCGGAAGAGGGTTTCTTTTGAGGCCAGGAAGGACGAGCCACGGTCGCCACCGACGGCCACGCCCAGGATACCGGGCGCACAGCCCTTGCCCTGCGCCTGGTAAACGGCGTCCAATGCCACGCGGCGCACGCCTTCCAGGTTACGCCCGGCCTCGAGCTTGCTGTCGGGCAGCTTGTACTGCGCGCCGACGTTCTCGCAGCCGCCGCCCTTTAGCATCAGGTCGAAGACCAACTCGTCATCCTCGGTTTCAAAGAAGTGGATGGTGGGATAGTGTTCATCACCGATGTTGTCACCCGTATTCTTACCGGTCAGCGAGTCGACCGCGTTGGGGCGCAGGTAGGTCAGACGGGTGGCTTCGGCCACGGCGGTTTTGATCTGCGCGCGCAGCCTGATCGTGCTCCAGCCAGTCGGATAATGCACGTAAAAGATCGGCGTGCCGGTGTCCTGGCAGATTGGCGTGGAATTAGCGCGCGCCATCTCGACGTTCTTCAAGATGGTTTGCAGGGAACTGTGCGCGGCCGAGCCGGGTTCTTCCTGCCCTAGGGCATCACGCAGCCCCTTCTCCACATCCGGGGGTAAGCTGGTAGCGGTCAGACGCACCAGTTCCAGAATATCTTGGGTGAGGTCTTTCATAAAAACTCCTCTCTAGGCACTTATTATCCAGACACTCAGTGATTAGGCACCGAGAAATCAGGCAATCGTCGGGTTGATGATCTCGTTTTTTTGTAGGGGCGCAGCATGCTGCGCCCCTACGTGTCGATCTTACGTAGGAATAAGTCTGCTGTATTGCTCATTTACTTTGTAAAGACCAATACGTTGTTGCGACTTTAGTCGCCGAAATAACCACTGCCACCAACCCAATCATCCACAACGGTTTACCAATATTATACCGGCGGCTGCCACGACCAGATGGTCAGCGCGCCCCAAATGAAGAAGGCCACGCCGGCCACAACCGCCACCCAGGCCAGCGCCTGCTTAAAGCGCGCCACCTGCTCGTAATCGGTCAGCACGGCATAGGCTCCGGCCAGGGCATGGATCAGCACGGTGAACAGGAACAAGATTTCGATCACCTTCCAAACCGGGTTGACCATGCGCTCCAGGATGATCTCGAAGTCAATGTGGAACGGCGGGTAGTGCACGACGATCATGTGCAGCGTCAGGAAGAACAGCAGCGCCACCGCCGTCAGTCTTTGCATTTGAAATACTCGCATGTTTACCTCCAGAGTTCTGCAAGAACTCGTTTTAGGGTTTGTTCTAGAACAAACCCTACCTATCCCTGCAGCATGAAGAGCAAGATCGGCACGCCACCGGCGACCACCATCAGGAATGAGATCACAAACACGGCGTAGAACATGGCCTTGCGCCGGTCGGTGACCTTGAACCAGTTGATGATCAGCAGGCGCACGCCGTCGAAGGCATGGTAGACGACCGCCGCCAGCAGGGCAATCTCGGCCAGCTTAAAGAACGGTGTCTGCACCAGGTTGAGGCGGGCATCGAAAGTCTCCGGGCCACCCAACGCCGAGCTGATTACCCAGATGTGGGTGAAGAGATAGAACACCAACGCCAGCCCGGAAATGCGGCGCAGTGCGAAGCTCAAAAATCCAGTGGTTTTATACATACGTTACACCTCCACTACTCTTTCACCGGAACGGGTTCGGTCAAGGTCTGCTGACGGGCCTGCTTGCTGGCTTCATAGGCCTGGCGTTTGGCGGCCAGTCCACGCAGCGTCTCGATGGCTTTGGTCGGGTCGAGGTTCTTAGGGCAGGCATCGATGCAGTTGAAGATCGTATGACAGCGATACACGCCCTCGCCAGTGCCAACCTCTTGCAGGCGTTCGTCCACCCCGGCGTCGCGCGGGTCGAGCACGCGCAGGAAAGCCTTGAGCAAGGCGTGTGGGCCAATGTACTTCTTGTTGGTGCCCACCACCGTGCAGGCCGAATAGCACGCCCCGCACATGATACATTTCTCGGCATCATTGAGCGCAGCTACCTCGGCGGGACTCATGCGGTATTCTTTGTCGGGGACGTTTTCCAGCGGGATCAGCCAGGGCTTGACGCGCAGGTACTGCTCCCAGAAGCTGGTGCGGTCGACAACCAGGTCTTTGATGACCGGCAGGTAGGGCAGCGGGCGGATGGTGACGCGCCCCTTGCCGTCCAGGTGGTGGTTGATCGGCGTGTTGCAGACCAGCATATTCTTGCCATTGACGTTCATGGCGCAACTGCCACAAATCGCATGGCGGCAGGAACGCCTGAAGGTCAGGCCCCCGTCCTGGTGGGTCTTGATCTCGTGCAAGGCATCCAGGATGGTGGTGTCACGCGTGACAGCCAGCGAGTATTCCTGGATGTAAGGCTTCTTATCGTCGTCTGGATTGAAGCGCTGTACTCGCACGATGGCAGTGTTTGAAGTATTTGTAGACATAATCCTAAACTCCTCTCGTGCGCCTAATATTTGCGTTCCTGGGGCGGGTAGCGGTCGTAGTCGATGTAGACCGACTTGTAGCTCAGGGCCGGACCTTCATCAGCGTCGCGCTTGTGCGCCAGGGTGTGTTTGATCCAGTTGTCGTCGTCGCGCCTGGGATGATCGGTGCGGTAATGTGCGCCGCGGCTTTCGGTGCGCGCCAGCGCCGAAGCCACGATCACCTCGCTGAACTCCAAGAGGTGCTGGGTTTCGAGCGCCGCCAGCAAATCGGTGTTGAAGCGTTTGCTTTGATCGCGCACGCCAGCCTGTTTGAAGCGCGCCTGCAAGGCCTTGATGTCGTCCAGGGCCTGCTGCATCTGGTCTTGCTGGCGGTAGATGCCGCAGTTCGCCGTCATCGTGGTCTTGAGTTCCTGGGCGATGTCTTCGATATTCTCATCACTGCGGGCGTCCATCAAATCCTGCACGCGCTGCACGTTGCGATCACACGGGTTGCTGTTCAGGTCGGCCAGTTGCGCGCCGCCCTTGATGAATTCGGCGATGGCATTCCCGGAGCGGCGGCCAAACACCGACGCGCCCAGCAAGCTGTTGGTGCCCAGGCGGTTGGCGCCATGCACGCTGACGCAGGCACATTCCCCGGCGGCGTAGAAGCCGGTCACCAGGTTGCCGTCGGCATCGGCCAGCACTTCACCGTCCACGGTGGCGGGGATGCCGCCCATGCTGTAATGCGCCGTGGGTTGAATGGGTACCGGTTCGTCGATGGGGTCGACGCCGACGAATTCCATCGCCAGGTCGCGCACCTGCGGCAGGCGGGCGAGGATTTTCTCGCGGCCGAGGTGGCGCATGTCCAGGTAGACGCCCTGCCCATCCGGGCCACCGCCGCGGCCTTCGTTGATCTCGGTTTGCTCCGAACGACTGACCAGGTCGCGCGGCGCCAGTTCCATCTTGTCCGGCGCGTATTTTTCCATGAAGCGCTCGCCGTCCTTGTTGGTCAGGTAGCCACCTTCGCCGCGGCAGGCCTCCGACATAAGGATACCGTGGCGGTACAGGCCGGTGGGGTGGAACTGGACGAACTCCATGTCCATCAGCGGCACCCCGGCGTTGTAAGCGATGGCCACACCGTCGCCGGTGTTGGCGTAGGCGTTGGAGGTGATCTTGAAAGCGCGCCCATAGCCGCCGGTACCGAACATGACCGCCTTGGCGCGCATCATGTGCAGTTCGCCAGTCAGCACGTCGATGGCGACCACGCCCTTGCACACGTTGTCCTCAACGATCAGGTCCATGCAGTACCACTCGCTGTAGAACTTGACGCCGTGACGCAGCGCCTGTTCGTGAATGGTGTGCAGCAGAACGTGGCCGGTGTAATCTTTGGAATAGTTGG
>JAFGRA010000351.1 GCA_016935415.1 Anaerolineales bacterium | reverse complement strand
GGTGGCTCAGGCCGTTTCG
Organism: Anaerolineales bacterium; assembly: GCA_016935415.1. Classification (GTDB taxonomy): domain Bacteria; phylum Chloroflexota; class Anaerolineae; order Anaerolineales; family UBA11579; genus JAFGRA01. The sequence goes on along the minus strand of JAFGRA010000351.1, from coordinate 3,411 downwards.
TCAATGTAGTACTGGCAGGGATTGGTCGGCGCCGGCGATGGGTAGATCCATGAAGCAGGCATCACCGGGTAGGTGTTCTTCAGGCGGTTGGTGGCAATTCCGTAGCTGTTCGGCTCGAGCACGGTGCCGATGGCGTAGAATTCGTCCGCGGCGATGTCGAGGATCTTCTTCATCAGATCGAGGTGCTCATTGTCGTCCGCGGTGGTGCGGATCTGATCGTAGTACTCCAGGGCCTGCTTGACCGCATCCGGGGGCTCAGACGCCAGCTCATCTTCCTTGTCGTAGTACCAGTAGACCCAGCCCTTCGCGTACATCGAGCTGCCGCGGTCGACCGGGACCCAATAGCGCTGGTCGAGGATGACTGCATCGCCCGAACCGCCGCCGAAACGATGGGCTGAGCCGTGGAATTCCAGGCTGCGGCCCCGGCAGCGCTCTTCCCACAGGGCGCGGTCCATGGTCTTGATGATGACTTCCACGCCGACGGCTGCCCAGGTGGGTTTGATCAGCTCGAGCGCGTCGATGTAGGTGGTGCGGCCCGAGTCGATCTCGAGGATGATCGAGATGCGCTTGCCATCCGGCCCGATGCGGAAGCCTTCCGCGTCGCGCGTGGTCCAACCGGTTTTGTCGAGATATTCGTTGGCCAGGTCGGGGTTGTACTCGGTGTACTGCGTCGCCAGGCGCTCGTGGTAGAAGCGCGATTCGGGGCGCGGCGCGCACTGGTGTGCCTGTCCCCGGCTGACGTGGACCACATCGATGATTTCCTGGCGGTCAATCGCGTGCGACAGGCCAATGCGGAAGTCTTTGTTGCTGACGATCTCGCGGATGACCGGGTCGGTGCAGTTCATGTTGAACTGGATATTCATTTCGTTGACGGTGGTGGGGGTCAGCTCGTACAGGTGGAAATTGCCCTTTTCCTGCCCGTCGAAGAAGGCGGGCTTGTTGGTGGGGGCGTTGATCCACTGCTCCTGGAGGTCGAGCTCGCCGTTCAGGCCCTGCAGGACGAGGACTTCATTGTTGGAGGCGATCACCTGAACGTAATCGTCAATGTAGGGCAGCTGGTTGCCTTCCGGGTCCACTTTGAAGTAGTAGGGATTGCGCTTGGCGCTGATCTGGGTGGTCGCGTCGCCAAAGGAAACTTCGGGTTTCCAGGCCCACAAGGACGGCTTCTCGGCGTTGCTCTGCTCCAGGAACATCAGGTTGAACAGGTCGAACCAGGAGGGCTGGCTGAACTTGTCCACCAGCTCCTGCACGTTGGGGTTGTACTTCTCGTGGAACTGCTGCATGTAGTGCTTGGGGCACGAGGTAGCCTTCTCATTATCGATCTGGGTCAGCTCTTTGATGAACAGGCCATTCGGTTTCTCGAATTTCCACTCGACGGTGTAATCGTCGATCTTGCTGACGACGTACTTGCGGGAGGGCGCGTTCGGGGTGATTTTCTCGTTCATCACCACGTCTTCGTACCAGAAGACGACATCGTCCGCGGTGAAGGGCTCGCCGTCTGACCAGCGCAGGCCTTTGCGCAGGTAGAAGGTGTAGGTGGTGGCGTCATCGCTGGCTTCATAGGACTCGGCCACGTTCGGGACGATCCCATCCCACATGGGGGCCCAGCGCAGGAGCTGCTCATAGCCGATGTTGCGGCGCAGGTCGTTGCCGTTCTTCTCGATGGTGCCGGTGCGCCAGGTGCCGCCGTACTTGCCGATCGACTCGAGCGGCTGGACGACGACCGGGTTAACCGGCAGGCGTTCTTCCACCGGGGGCAGCGTGCCGGCTTTGACCAGCTCAGCCAGTACGGGTGACTCTTTGTAGGCGACGACCGAAGTATCGACGGTGGGAACCGGGGTGGCGGTATTATCGGCGACCGCGGCTTCGGTTGGGGCGGGGGTGCTGGTAGCGGCTGCGGCGGGCTGCTGCTCATCAGCGGGGGCTGCAACCTGGGTCGCCGGAACTGGCGAGCAGGCGGCGACTACGGCTGCCCCGGAAAGCGCAGTCAACCGCAGGAATGTTCGTCGGGATACATTGCGTTGTTTCACCTAATCCTCCTTACGGAACCTGAAGACGTGCAAAATCTGATAAAATGGAAAGGTTTTGGTCATGTTGCTTGGCAATCAGCAACCAGAAACTACAGGCAAACAAAGAAACTGCATGCCTCCTTTCAGGACAGGTATGTTTGGTCGGGGATTCTCTGGTAGATGGAATAACGGTAAGGTATGTGGGCAGTAAGTTTACCAATAAGTCTTGAGGATCACTCATATTTAGTATACGGTGTTTTGGGAAATTGTCAATATGATAATCGCTCTTTTAATGCGAGTTTATCCCAAAATTAGTAGGGACTTATTGGCAAATTGGCTTGCATATTATCACCAAATTATCGTATACTATAAATAGTCTTGTGAGTAAGGAGCGCCAATGGTCCAGCTCGCGGTGAAAAACCATCCAGAAATCGAAGCGAATGAGGATACCCTTGAAACCCAGGTTTACAAGGAGATCAAATCTGCCATCCAACATAAAGAAATCAAGCCCGGGACGCGTGTCTCTTATGCGGAATGGGCCGAACGCCTGGGGATCAGCCGCACGCCGGTGCGCGATGCGCTGCGCCGCCTGGAATACGAGGGACTGGTGGTGCGTACCTCGGAGCGGGTCTGGTATATTTATACCCTGACGCTGGAGGAAATTGAGAAGATTTTTGACGCGCGCGAAACGGTCGATAGCAGCGTGGCGTACTACGCGGCGAAGAACATCACCGAGGGCGAGATCGCCGAGATGGACCAGATCATCGCCGAGATGGAAGGCTCCCTCCAGCATAACGACTACGAGGAATTTCACTATATCAACGACAGGTTTCACGACCTGATGAACCGCGCCTCCCGCAACGCATACCTGGTCAGGTATTCGACCAACCTCAACGAACGGCTCAGCCGGGTCTACCCGAAGGGGATCAACATCGAAGGCCGGCTGGCCAGGGGCGTGGCGGAAAACAAGCGCATCGCCGCGGCGATCAGGGCGCACGACGCCGAAGGCGCCCAGCAGCGCCAGCTGGCGCACCTGCGCTCCTACCGCAAACACCTGCGCAAGGTGATCCAGGAGATGGTCATCCCGTACTCGGGGCCGGAGTTTTAACCTCCCCCGGCCCCTCCATTATCGCAAGTGCGGCGATAATGGAGGGGAGTTAAGGTTGGCGGCGGGCTGGCCTGTGGTGCAAAAGCGGCGGGAATGGAGGGGGGGTAAGGCTGGCGGCGGCGCGGCTGGGCGGCGGGAAAAGAGACCTCCCCCGGCCCCTCCATTATCGCAAAAGCGGCGATAATGGAGGGGAGTTAAGGTTGCTGGTGGGCGTTAGCCTGTGGCGCAAAAGCGGCGATAATGGAGGGGAGTTAAGGTTGCTGGTGGGCGTTAGCCTGTGGCGCAAAAGCGGCG
>JAFGRA010000350.1 GCA_016935415.1 Anaerolineales bacterium | reverse complement strand
TTTGACTTGTCAGGTCTTGGAGGTTTATCTTACCGCAGCTTACCTCCTTTCGACCGTCAAAGTTGCACTTCAGACTTGAATCTAAGGGTCTTTTACCAAACCATCAGAAAGGAAAATCAATTAATGTTACGCTGGACACTGATTTTACTCGTAGTCGCCATTATCGCAGGCGTCTTGGGCTTCGGCGGAATCGCCGGGGCAGCAACCAATATCGCCCAGGTTCTATTTTTCATCTTCCTGGTGCTATTCGTGCTTTCTCTGCTTTTTGGTCGTCGGCTGGAAGCCTGACCTCAACATAATTACAGTAACAACACTAAACAGCGGCCTAATGCCGTTGTTTGGTGTTCAAAATCATTAAATCAATCAAAGAAGGAGTTCATGATGGCGAAAGAGATTTTGCGCAAGGCAAATGCAGTTTGGGAAGGGAATTTACGCAATGGTGAAGGCACAATCAATACCGAGAGCAAGGCGCTGCTCGAAAAACCATACTCATTTGCAACCCGTTTTGAAAACCAACCCGGCACCAACCCGGAAGAACTGATTGCGGCAGCGCACGCGGCCTGCTTCAGCATGGCATTTGCCAGCACACTCAAGAAAAACGGATATGAGCCGGAGCGCATCGAGACCAATTCAGTTTGTACATTAGCCCCTAAAACAGGTGGCGGTTTCGAGATCACCAAAATGCAGCTTAGTGTGCGCGGCCAGGTAGCTGAAATCGATGAAGACACTTTCGAAGAAATTGCCGAGTTGGCCGACGCGGGCTGCCCGGTCTCCAACCTCTTGCGCTGTGGTCTGGAAATCGAACTCGAGGTGGAATTGCTCGAATAATTTTTTGATGGTGAGGTTTCTCGACCGTCAAGAGATCATTTTCGCTTTAAATTCTAGACTAATTAAATTGTAAGTAATTCTCCAATTACACGAACTCGATCACGAGTATAATATTTGCACGATCCCAGGCATGCGATGAACGACCTCCTTTAACAGGATATCGTTTTCGGGCCATGTCATATTCTTTTTACTAATGTCCTAATAAAGCGAAAGCGATTCTGGCCATATTGGTCGGAGACAGATTCATATTCTAAGGTCACCAGCAAATGAGCAAGCCCTCACGGATCACACGATTCTTAAAATCCCCGATCTTCGAAGATGAAGAAAAGACTCGTATTGCTGATTTGATCAATGGCATGTTGCTGATGATCGCAGCAGGCGCAGTACTTTTCCTGATTTTCTCAAGGAGCGCAGGGATAGCCACGCGATTAGCTGTCTCGCTTCCCCTGATCATGCTTATGATCACTTCGATCTTAAAGCTACTGCTGCATCGAGGATACGTGCAATTATCGGGTACGCTGTTGTCCCTATCGGTTTGGATGCTCTTTACCGTTCCCATGTTCACCTTCGATGGCATTCGAGACGTCACCATTACCGGCTGCTACGCCGCCATTGTGATCACCAGCCTAATCCTCAGCCAAAGCACCCTGATCTTGTTCACCCTCCTGGCCTCCCTAACCTTCGCGGCCGCCTATTGGGCAGAAATCAATGGTCTGCTGATCACCACAATCAACTCCTCACCTTCACCAATCGATTTGGCGGTCGTACTAATCACGCTAAACATCACTGCGCTGCTGGCCGGTCTAACTGTCCGCCAGATACGACAAAGCGAGAAAGCAACGCTCGCAGAGAAAGATAAGATTCAGCAATATCTGGATATTGCCAGGGCGATCATCCTGACGCTTGACCTCAACCAGAACGTCACCCTGATCAATAAACGCGGTTGCGAAACATTGGGATGCGATAAAGACAAGATCATCGGGAAAAATTGGTTTGACAATTTTTTGCCGGAACGCATCAGGGAAGATGTGCAAACATATTTTTACCGGTTGATCGCGGGGGAAGCCACTGACATGGAATACGCGGCAGGACTTGTACTAACCAGGAACGGTGAAGAAAAACTAATTTCCTGGCACAATACGCTCTTACACGATAATGACGGCAATGTAATTGGCACGCTCAGTTCCGGGGAAGACATCACCGAACGTGAACGCAGCAAGCGCGAAATTGAAAAGCGGCGGCAATACCTCGAAGGCGTACTTGGAGCCGCGCCTGATGCCATCATCACCATGAATGAGAAGCATCACATTGTAGAATGGAATTTGGGTGCAGAGCGGCTGTTTGGATACACTCGAGCGGAAGTGATCGGCCTAGATATCGATCATCTCATCTCAAACCCGGAGTGCATTGTCGAGTCTCTTGACTTGACCCAACGGGTAATGCTCGGAGAAGAAATCCGTCCTATCGAAACCGTTCGGTACCACAAAGATGGCTCAGCAATCAACGTGATCCTGGCGGGCGCACCGATTATTTTGGATGACGAATTTGTTGGCGGCGTTGCTATTTACACCGACATCAGTGAGCGTAAGCGCATGGAAGAACAGCTCGCCCACCTGGCTACCCACGACCCATTGACTAACTTACCTAACCGGACACTGCTCCGGGACCGCCTGGAACACGCCCTCAATCGTTCGGCCAGGCATAAGGATGATGACGCGATCCAATGGGAAATTGGTGTACTGATGATCGATCTGGACAATTTTAAAAGTGTCAATGACACGCTGGGGCACGCCATCGGCGATCTCTTATTACAATCGATTGCCCAACGGCTCCAGAAGCGGATCCGCAGAAGCGATACGGTAGCTCGCCTGGGCGGAGATGAATTTGTCCTGATCTTTGAAAATGTGAACGGCTACCGAGACTCTACCCTCCTGGCAAAGAAAATCCTCAACGTTTTTTCGAACCCCTTTGATTTGGGGAAACACCGCGTTTCGGTCAAGGCCAGTATTGGTATCAGTCTCTACCCCCAGGATGGCAATAACGCCGAAACGCTCTTCAAGCAAGCAGACAAGGCCATGTATGCCGCCAAGATTTCAGGGAATACTTATCGCAGTTATTCAGAGATCGAGGAAGATACTATACACCCAAAAAATTGATGCCTACGCCAAGATAGACTGGACGATCTTCACGGCAGTTTTCACACCATCCTCTGCCAGCAATTTCTGCCGCATCTCACCGGCGCGCTGCTGCATCGCTTTATCTGTCAACATGGTCTGGATAGCAACAGCAAGGTTTGGCACGCTGAGGTTTTGGAAGAGAACAGGGGCTGGGCCAACGCCTAATGCCCGCGTGCGCTCCCCCCAAAAAGGCTGGTCTGCCGTGAATGGGATCACGACCGAGGGCGCGCCGGAACGCAGCGCCAGCCCTGTCGTGCCCGAACCGCCATGATGAACGATCCCCCGCATTTTAGGAAACAGCCAGGTATAAGGCGCGTAGTCCAACAGGAACACGTGCTCCGGCAGACGCTGTGCGCCCAATCCGGCCCAACCCGCCGAGAGCACAGCGCGCTGCCCCGTTTCCGCTAATGCATCCAAAATGATCTGTGTGGTCTTGGCGGAATCGGGCACCGGCATGCTGCCAAAACCGATGAAAACAGGCGGTTCTCCGGCGGCGAGGAATTGCTCCAATTCGGCTGAAGGTTCCCAGTCTGACTCGTCCAGCAGCCAGTAGCCGGTGGTATGCATATGCGCCCCCCAATCCGGTTCAGTAGGCACAACGTGCTCACTAAATCCCTGTAAAACCGGGTAGACCGCGCGAGTGCTGCCCCACCAGAACGAGGCTCGCGGCAAACCCAAGCGGCGGCGGAATTGGTTGATCGGTTTGCGGAAAGGCGGCCAGACCAACTGGGCAGCGAGGTCATAACTGCGCCGGTTCCACCAACGCCCCAAGGAAATCTGGCCGGGCAGCAGCGCATAGGGGTAGCTGGCGGTAGACTGCTGAGGGATCACGGACAACGCCAGATAAGGCACGTCCAGGGCCTGCGCCAGGTCGTAACCGAAAAAGCCGCCGGGGAGCTGGCTGAGGATGGCATCTGAATCGCGCAGCGCCTCCGCCGAGAAAGCCTCAATATAGCTGTCGGTGATCGCCCCAAACGTGCGCATGATACCGCGGTACATCTTCAACAAATTGGTGTTGCCACCCCGTTTGGCCATCATCTCCTGCACCAACTGCTGGGCATCGCCCCGCACGGGAGAGAAGTCCAGTCCGTGGCCGCCCACAAAACCCTCAAAACTGGCGAGCGTCACCAGCCGGACCGCATAACCGGCCTGCTGCAAGCCTTTGCCCAGGGCGATAATAGGCTGCACATCCCCGCGCGAGCCAACCGCGATCAGGGTCAGTTTCATAAAACGCTGCTTTCTCTCTGGTTCATTCATTTCGATCCAATCGTGCTGGAATTGATATCAAACCACCATCGACGGCCGTCGATGGTGGTTTACGTTTACCAAATGATACCCTATAAAATTGTTGGCTGCGCTTAGGTTGATTTAGCCACCCGCGATCGCCCCCACGATGCGCAGCGGTTCCGCGCCGGAAGTGACCTCAGCAGGCAAGGGCATCTCCACCGATTCGTGTGACCAATCCTCACCACAGGTAAAGAAACGAATGAAAGCGCGCCGTTCTTTGGTGACGTGGTCGCGGATCGTGCCACGCAGCACCGGATATTGGGCTTCCAGGGTATCTAATACCCGCGCCAACGTGACCGGCGCTTCCACCTGCACGGTCACTTCACGGCTAACCCCCGCCAGGTTCTGGAGGTGATAGGGGATAACCACCCGGATCATGGCAGCATCTGCACTTCGACCGACATCACGCGGGGCAGATCGCTCACGATGGCCTGCCAGCTATCCCCGGAATCGGCCGAGGCATACACCTGCCCACCGGTGGTACCGAAATACAGGCCGCAGGGGTCGAAGGTATCGACTGCCATAGCGCTGCGCAAGATGTTGTGATAGCAATTACTTTGCGGCAGGCCCTTGGTCAACGGTTCCCATTCATTGCCGCCCGAGCGGCTGCGATAGACGCGCAGTTTACCTTCCGGGGGGTAATGCTCAGAGTCGCTCTTGATAGGGATCACGTAAACGGTCTCCGGCTCATGGGCGTGCACGGCAATTGGGAAGCCAAAGTCGCTGGGCAGGTTACCGCTGACTTCATCCCAGGAATCCCCGGCATCTTCGCTGCGCATCACATCCCAGTGCTTCTGCATGAACAGCACACCCGGGCGGGTGGGATGCATCGCCAGGTTATGCACGCAAAAACCTACTTCGGGTTCCCCTTCGGGAAGTTCATTGTTGACCTTCAAGCCCCGGTTGATTGGCCGCCAGGTCTCGCCGCCGTCGTCGGTACGGAAGGCGCCCGCCGCCGAAATGGCGATGAACAGGCGGCGCGGGTCGCTGGGGTCCTGGATGATGGTATGCAGGCACATTCCACCCGCTCCCGGCTGCCACTTATGTCCTTCGGCCTCACGCAGCCCGGCCAGTTCCTGCCAGGTCTGCCCGCCATCGCTGGAACGGAACATTGCGGCATCTTCCACCCCGGCATAAATCGTGTCGGCATCAAACAGCGAGGGTTCGAGGTACCACACGCGGTTGAATTCCCAGGGATGCTGCGTGCCGTCGAACCACTGGTGGGTACCGGGGTCGCCTTCATACACGAACTCATTGCCGACTGCATCCCAGGTCTGGCCCCCGTCATCGGAACGCTGCATGACCTGGCCAAACCAGCCGCTGCTCTGTGAGGCATAAATTCGATTTGGATCAACGGGAGAACCTTTGATGTGGTAGATCTCCCAACCGGCGAAATGCGGGCCGCTCACGTCCCATTTTTCGCGTTTGCCGTCTGAGGTCAGAATGAAAGCACCTTTGGCCGTACCTACTAAAACTCGGACTCCACTCATCATTTACTCCTTTTACTTCTTACCAGATTTTCTGATCCGATATTCTCACAAGAGTTACGCACATTGGTACCTGAGAAGAACAACGCCAGAACCAAATGTATGTGTTTCAATAAGCTCTAGATTGATCTTGTCCTCTAATGGTCCAAACATCGGCTTTCCGCCGCCCAGGATCACCGGGTGAATGTAGAGCTGATACTCATCGATCAGGCCGAGTTGTGAAAAAACGGATGCGAGTTCAGCACCAGCAACATTCATCTCCCCTCCGGGCTGACTTTTCAGCTTGTTGACTTCATCGGCGATATTCTCCCGCACCAACCTGGAATTCCAGTCGACCCGGTCGAGGGTTCTCGAAAATACGACCTTGGGTTTATTCTTCCAGATGCGGGCATAATCAATCACGTAGGCGGGGGCGTCCGGATCTTCTTCCGCCGTCGGCCAAAAGGCTGCCATGGTTTCGTAAAGGCGGCGGCCATACAAGAAGAGATCATAGCTGCGATCCTTATCGTTGAAATGCGCGTGCAGTTCCTCGTCCGGAACAGACCAGCCCAACTCGCCGTGCACATCCTCGATAAAACCATCCAGGGATACATTCAAAGCATAGATTACTTTGCGCATAAAGTGTTCCTCACCGGTTTTCAACCAGTCACGGTTTGAGCGTACATAAAGCCTGGCGGATTTCTCCCAGGTGGTAGGCGGTATGCACAATCATCGCCATTGCCATCCCGATTTCTTTTTCACTGGGCCAGGTTTGAGTCTCGGCGATCAGCGTCTTTAAACGATCGTAGCTGGCGCGCAGTTCGGTTTTGATCGCTTCCCATTCCTCCGGGCTCACTTCCTTCGTCGTGCGCCAGATCTCACCCCAATCGACGCGCTGGTATTCCCCGCTGCGCAACGTATCTGCGGTCACGTCCAGGTAGAAGGCCGTATGTTTGACCTGCGCGGCCAGCGTCGCGCATCTGCCGCCCACCGGGATTGAGGCTTCGGCTGCGGTAATTGTCGCCAGCGTTTCGAACATCGAGGTGCCTTTGTCGAGGTAAAAGCCCTGCACGTTGTCGAAAGTCTCGTCGAGCAGCAGATACAAAGCGTTGGTGAAATCTTCGGTTTGAATTTGTGTGGTCATCAGAACTCCTATCAGTCAGATGATAGATCATTGGTTCAGATTTTTTGTACGCTACTTTGTCAGTTGGATTTTGAAATTATGTTGAAATTGGCAATCAACTCAAGTATAGAACGCATATTCTAGACTGTCAAGATGGAATTTATCCGATTTATATCTTCCCTACTCCCAAATCGGCATTCCGGTTCAGATATATTGGAGCGCATGTCGATTTAAAAACCGACGGCGGCTCCATCATGGAGCCGCCGTCTTCGTGAGGAACCGGTAATTATGCAGGTTGAAGTGCTGGTTCGTCAGGTTCCGGTAAAGCATTTCCATTCTCCAATTCGCCGAGCGCATTGATCTCACGATAAGTCAGCGTCCAGGAAGTGGAAAGGTAGGTTTCCTTGAGGCCCTTCACAAAAGTGACGGGGATTGCAACGAGTAAGATGAAAACCGGCAAGCCGACGAAAATGGCAACGATGATGGCCGCGCCCGGTCCGACAAACAGTCCGGTCAGGCCCCCGGCCACCAGACCGAGGAAACCGCTCATAACCAACCCCAAGCCGCCTGCCGCCACCACGATGGGGAACATCGCCAGTGGAGTGACCAGTTTTATACCCAAGACGATCAACCACATCAAGCCGATATCCTTGAGGTTCTGACGCACGAAGGCGAAGCCGCGCCGAAGAGACTCGATCACGGTCAGGCCTTCGAGCACACACGTGCGGCGGAAGAACTCGATCAACATAGCCATGGCTACAGCGATGACGATCCCAAAGAGGATGAGCAGGAAAGCAAGGCCGACGGTAACAACCACGCCGAAGACTGCTAACCCGCCACCAATCGCCAGTGTGATGATCGCCGGCAGGGCAACCAGGAAACCGAGCAGCACGAATGCCGGGAAGAGCACCACGAAGAGCAGCAGGTCGATGAGGAACAGCCGCCAGGCCGCTAATGACCAGCCCATGCGCCAACCTTCCCGAAAAGTACGCTTCACTTCTGTCTCTTCATAATCATCGACCATGCGGATGAGGGCAACTTCACTCACATAGCGCAGTACGGTACCGGCTATCATCAGCAGAAAGAGGAAGCAGGCGGCCATCACGGCGACGGTAATGATAACGCCTTTATATTCTTCGATGGTTTCTACCGTTACCCGGCCGAACTCTTCCATTTCTTCTTCGAAATTCTCTTGGAAGCTGAATTCTCCGCCATCGAAGGGTTGGAATTCTTCTGGTGGGTTCTGATTGTTGTTGTTGCTGCTTCCGCTGCCAGGGCTAGCGCTGCCACTCGATGAGGCAGTTGCCGTGGTCAGGGCCAGAATGATGCCGAACACCCAGAGCGTCTTGTATTGCCAAAGGATGTGCCAGGCTCGTTTCAATACTTTCATGTGATCCATATGATTTCTCCTTATAATTCAGGTTATTATGATTGTTCTATGTCGCCGGGTGCCTGCAACTGGCGTTTGGCGCTGCTGCGCTTGACAGCTACAAAGACGAACATGATCACGGCGGCGAGGGAGGATCCACATACCAGGCCCATGCCAAGCATCAGGCTGCCGGTAAACTCGAAGATCGGCAGTATGAATTCTTTGAAAAATTCTTTCATTACGGCCAGCACGATTTCGGGGCGCTCACTGCCATCCGCGTACGCACAAGTCAGCGTGTAGGTCCCCGGGCGGTCGATTTCGAATTTCATTACCGCCACACCAGCTCGGTCTTGCAGATCAAATTGGTAATTTGCATGTGTAAACGAAGGCAAAATCGACACTTCGGTTTCTCCGGCCGTCAGGCTGCAATCCATATCGGGCAAGTTGCTGCCGGTATGATATTCAACGCCATTGACTTCGCTGCGATACTCGTAGAAGATCGTATATTCGCCGGCCTCTGATAGATTCAATTCACCCGAACCTGGAACGATCACGCGCTGCAAGACCTCTCCCGTGTCACTGTCAAAATCTTTGAACAGAGCGATAAAATCTTCAGCGCCGATTCCCATTACTATTGAAGCAATCACGATCCCGGCGAGGAAGATCCCCGCGGCGAGCGCAAAATACCAGCGACTGGGTTTGATTTTTTGACTTTCCATTACTCATTTTCTCCTTGCTGGGAACTGACCGTTTGTTTCTATCGTGTTCACTTTGTTTATGATGACCAGTTCCTTTGCTAACTTTTTGAACATTATGCGCTATGCGACAAACCATTTTGCGGGCTGACTTGCGCATGCTGGCGGCTTACCCACCAACCAGCCAACCAACTGCTGTACATCAATCCGAGTAGAATGCTCACTACCAGGTTCAAGCCGACCGCCCACCAGATCGTATTGCTGCTAAGCGACAGCCAGGCCAGATAATCCCGGCAGACGGTACAGAACTGGTCCACCAATACCAGGATGGTGACCATGAGGAAGGCGGCCTGAGCGAAAGCCCATGCGCCAACCAGGCCGAAGGGTATTATTTGCCAGCCCAACCGAAGCGTGCGCTGCCAGCCGGATTCCGGGGCTTTGTGCGGCAGGCGCAAAGCGACCTGCGCCACAAAACGATCCCCCGGAGTGAATTCCGGCAGCGGGCTGCCCTGGAGCAAAGCAGATAGACTTTGCATCTGTTCCAGTTCTGCCCGGCAGGCAGCACAGCTTTCCAGGTGTTCTTCGACCCTGCGCAGGCGGACACCTTTGAGTTCGCCATCGTAGTAGGCCTGTAACCATGTATGCACGTGTTCGTTCATTGTGCCTCCAGCATTGGTTTCAAAGTTTCCAGCAACGCCTTGCGGGCGTAGTTCAGGCGGGACATCACCGTGCCGATGGGGATATCGAGCACATCGGCGATTTCTTTATAAGACAACTCCTGGTATTCTCGTAAGACCAGCACCGTCCGGCTGGCCGGAGGGAGCATCATCACCGCTTGCTGCACCGTATCAGTCTGTTCGTTGGCTTCCACAGCAGCTTCTGGACTTCTGTGCTGGGCGGCGAGGGGCAGCTCGTCGATATCCACAGTCGGTTTGTCCCGGCGCAGAACATCCAGGGCGGCATTGGTAGCAATGCGGTAGACCCAGTTGCGGAAAGGTGTGCGTGGCTGGTAGCGCGGCAGGTGATGCCAGGCACGCATAAATGCTTCCTGGGCGGCGTCTTCGGCCAGCTCTGCATCTGAACACATACGATACACAACATTCACAACACCTTCCCGATGGATGCGAACCAGTTCGCCAAAGGCCTGTCGATCGCCTTTTTGCGCTGCTAAGATCAGGTCTAGCTCTGCATCCAGCGGAGATGCAACCGGGTTCCTCACGTAATTGATGTCCTTTCTTACCTATAGAACGTGATGTAGGTTTATTTTATTCGGAAATTCATTTTGGATTCTGATATTCGTTTTTAGGTTTGCGAATCCCCCTTGGATTAATACAAAAAGCGGAGGAATGCTTTACGCATTCCTCCGCTCTGCGTTCAGTTCGCGCTGGTTATACTGCCCGGCGGAAAACACGCACCAGGAAAATCAGTACGACGGAACCGAGCACGGCAACCAGCAGGCTGTAGAGGTTGAAGCCGGTCGCTCCGGCCGCGCCAAACTGATTCATCAGGAAGCCACCGATCACGCCACCCAAGATGCCAACGATGATATTAGCAAGTGCGCCCATCTGGCCATCGGCCCGCATGATCAAGCTGGCAATCCATCCAGCCAAAGCACCAAAGATAATCCAAAGAAGAATATTCATAATTTGCTCCTTTCGTTCGTGAGTTGATAAGACAATAAAATGTTAGATTGAATTACATCCAGTAAGGTTGATAACCGTAATAAGTATGGACTTCTGCAACCCAGTTGCGGTCGAATGTGCTGGGCCAGTCGTCTTTATCAAAACCGGGGGCGTCTTCCAATTGTTCTTTGGAAACGTTCAGAACAACTTCTTCATCCTCGGTGTCGACGGACAATGCCTGCCAGGGAATGGCGAACAATTTATCGCCCAAACCCAAGAAGCCGCCAAAAGAAAGTACGGCATAGGCGATCCGGCCGGAATCCAGTTCGAACATGATTTCTTCCAGTGTGCCTAATTCTTCGCCCTGGGGATTACGAACGGTGTCACCAATCAAGGTCGTTGCCGATAATACTTGCGTTTTCGTTTGTGTATGTGTTGTCATATAAACCTGTTCCTTTTCTCAGAATAGTTTGAATATCTGCCGTTAATCATAAGTGGCCAGCCTAGAATCAACAATTGGGACTTTTCTGACGGGATAGTAGGGTATTCCCCACCCGGCGCGGTGCAAATCAGGATGGTTTTCACCGCCAAAATCTACTCAAACCTTAGTGCCGCATTGCTCCAGGCACCGAAAGGAATAAAAAAGCGCCATCGCTCACACAGTTTGAGCGTTATAATGAAACAAGCTTAGTACCTTTGCACCTTCCTAATGGTTCCCAATCGCGTGTAAACTCATATTCATGTATAGACAAGCAAACGATTCGCGTACCTTTAATAGAAATCATTACTCATTATCCGGAACTAATCCATGCCATCTACTCACGATGATTTACCACAACAACGCCTGGTTGAATTAGACGTTATCGCAAAGCTGCTCAAAGAAATCCTCAGCGCCAGCCTGAGCTTGAAAGCCGTCTTGCAACAGATCGTAGAGGCCAGCAAGAGCATCATCCCCGCCGTGGATTGGGCCGCCATTCATTTGCAAGATGAACTGAACAGCCTGCTCCGCCTGGAAGCCGTTACCGGGATCAGCGTTTCCCCTGAAGATTACACGCTCAGTTTCGGCGAGGGCATTGCCGGATTGGTGTTGAAATCGGGCGCATTGGTCAACGTCAGCGATGTGAGCACAGATGACCGCGTTGCCAGCTTGCCGCGCCATTCCGGGGCGCGCGCCTTGCTGGTAGCCCCAATCAAAAACCGTGATAGCATGACGATAGGGACAATTACGCTACAATCTTCCACCCCCGGTCAATTTACAGCAGATGATGAATATTTGCTGACCACATTGGCGCGGCAAGCCGGCCTGGCAATTGAAAATACCCGCCTCTATGAGAACGCCGAGCGCGGCCGCCGGATCGCCCAGCTACAACGCGAACGCCTACGCCAACTGACCCGCCGCATGGTGAACGCCCAAGAAGCAGAACGCAAGCGCATTGCCCAGGAACTCCATGATGAAGCCGGGCAGTCCCTGACTGCTTTGAAGATATCACTCGAAATGCTCGCCAACGGCTTATCCGAAGATATGCAAGCGGAGCGCGCCACCCTGGAAAACGCGGCCGAATTGGCCGGGCAAACCCTGGAAAATTTACGGCTGATCTCGCACAACCTGCATCCGGCGGCATTGGACCGCCTGGGCTTGGTCCTGGCGCTGGAAGGACTATGCGAGAATTTTGAAGCGATGACCAACATCCAGGTCAGCTGCAAAAGTGTCGAGCTTCCGCCGCTGGCAAATTCACACGAGATCACATTGTACCGCTTTGTGCAGGAGGCGCTGACCAATATTGCCAAACACGCCGAAGCCACCGAAGTGCAGGTCTGGCTGGAAATCCAAACCGGTATTTTGAACATTTACATCGCCGATAACGGCAAAGGCATGCAGCACAATCCCCTCGATCTGGATCAGGCCGAATTGGATGGGATGGGATTGGCAAGTATGGAGGAACGCTTGAAAAACATCAAAGGGAATTTGGAAGTGCAATCCGCTCCAGGCCAGGGCACACGCCTGTCTGCGCGTCTTCCCTTGCAGGCCAGGCAGGAGACAACATGATTCGCGTATTGATCGCCGACGATCACAATCTAGTTCGCAAAGGCATTCGCTCGCTGCTGGAAGAAAGTGGAAAGATCGAAGTGATCTACGAAGCTTCCGATGGCGCCGAGGCAGTAGAAAAAGTAACAGAAATGCAGCCGGACATCGCCATCCTCGACCTCTCTATGCCGCGGCTGGACGGCTTGCAGGCCTCAGAAAAAATCCTGGGGCTGGGATTGAACACCCAGATCATCATCTTGTCGATCCACTCCGACCCGACCATCGTCCACCAATTGTTGAAGATCGGTGTCAAAGGCTATTTAAAGAAGGACGCGCTGACCGAAGAGTTGATCTTCGCGGTTGATTCGGCTGTACAACGTAAGACCTATTTGAGTCCCACCGTGTCCGAAGATGTCATGCCGCTGCTGTTGGGTAACGACCCCGATGAAGTGCCGGACAGCTTAGGGGAATTGCTCACGCCGCGTGAACGCGAAGTCTTGCAATTGGTCGCCGAAGGACACACCAACCAATCCACCGCCCACACGCTGGGGATCAGCGTCAAGACCGTGGAAAAACACCGCGCCAACCTGATGTCGAAACTAAACGTCGACAATTTGCCCGCCCTGATCCGCAAAGCCCTCAAACATAACTTGATTTTTATGAAATGATGCGTCTAAAAAAATTTTAAGCTTCGCAGGTAGGGAAAATCCCCATTAACAAACGCGGCAAAATCTGAAAAGATGTGGGTATGATGCATTCCAATAAACGCAACTGCTGTAATCATGAATAAGACGATCAAGGTAATTCTGGCAGACGACCATCAAAATATTTTAAGAAGCATACTGTCTTTGTTTGATCATGCAGAGGATATTGAAGTAGTCGCTACCGCCGAAAATGGGGAAAAGGCCGTGAAGTTGCTCGACACCATCCGCCCGGATGTGCTGATCCTGGATATTGACATGCCCAAATTGAATGGCCTGCAAGTCTTATCCCGGCTCAATGCGTTGGAACTGGACGTCAAGCCGATCATTTTCTCGATCTATGCGGACCCAGCAATTGTGCGAACAGCTTTCAAGAAAGGTGCGCACGGCTATGTGCTTAAGAACCGGGCCGCGGCCGATTTGATCGCAGCCGTCCAAAAAGTACAGGAAGGAGAAACCTTTCTAAGCGAGCCAATCGCAAATACCCTCTAAGCACAGCGAACGCGACACCCTACAAGCCAGACTCCTGGCTTTTTCTTTTAAGTATCTTCCCATACAGCTCTAGTAAAAAGCGACCCGCTCCACGAGTCCGGCTAGGGTAGGGGTTTTCCTACCCCATTATGGGGTTTCTCCCCATAGTGATATACAACTTGCCCCATTAAACTAAAATCAGAAAAAAATAGAAAGGAGCAAACATGCGAAATATTACCGCTATTTTCACAAATGAAAACCAAGTCGATGAAGCTGTGGAAGCATTGAAAGCTGCCGATATCCTCAAGCTCGACCTGGAGCCATCTACACAGGAAATCAATGACAAACAGTCGCTCACGATCGCGGTAGATGAAGATTACACCGAGATCGCGCGGACCATTTTTAAGAGTGCCGGAGCGGCGGAAGTCCACACCGCGAACGTTGAAACAGAACCCATTCCAGATTGGGTCGCACAACTGAGCATCAAAGCCCAACACAACAATTGAACATAACCACCACTAACGCTACTCACTAACGAAAAGAGGTAAAAATGACCTTACTTGAATTCATCGTGTTGTTGATCATCTCGGCCTTGGTGGGCGCAATTGGACAGGCCATTGCCGGTTTCCACTTTGGTGGCTTCCTGCTGTCCGCCGGGGTTGGTTTTGTCGGCGCACTGATTGGTGTCTGGCTGGCACGCAACCTTGGCCTACCGGAATTCCTGACGCTGGATATTGGCGGAACGGCCTTTCCCATCGTCTGGTCGATCATCGGGTCTGCGCTGCTGGTCGCCATCCTCCGCCTGATCTCTCGATAACCAGACACTAAAAATAAGGAGAACCAACTTTGAAACTGACTCCACCAAAACAAGCCACATTTCTCATTTCGGTTGGCCTGGCTGTGATCGGCCTGCTGGTTTTCACCGGCTCCCTGGCCATTTCTATATCCGCCTTCTGGCTGATGACGATTGCCTTCGGGCTATTGGCGTTGAGCAATCTGGTGAAGAACCTATAACCGGCAGCACAATCTCAAAACCAGGTTACAGCTGATTTTTATTTGCAATTATTCGATAAATAAAATAGGAGAAAACTTATGACAAACCGCATTGACCAACGTAAGGAAGTATTTGTAGATCAGGAAGGCAACAACGTTCGCGAGGTACGCGTGAGTGAAGATCGCGTTGCCCAGCAGCGTGAATTGGCCGGTAAGCTCAGCCGTCTGGTCGTCCTGGCCGCGATCGCGGTTGAAATATTGATCGGGCTGCGCGTCTTTTTGCGCATGATCGCCGCCAACCCCAACAACGCCTTTGCGGCTTTGGTGTACGGGCTTAGCGAACTGTTCGTCTGGCCGTTCACCGGAATCACGGCGACACCGGCCGCCGAGGGTTTCGTGCTGGATATTCCGGCCATGATCGCCATGGTCGTCTATCTCGCCGGGGCCTGGCTGCTATCCAGATTGATCTGGGTGATTTTATACCGGCGGCGCACGAGTCGCCTGGTCACCTACGAGCGTGACTAAGCCTTTACAAATAAGCTAAATTAAAAAAATCGGGGTGGACGAGAGTCCACCCCGATTGATTCTATCTAAACAATTTGTCGATCTAGAACAGGCCGGTCACGCGGCCGGTCTCCTGGTCGAGGTCCACATCGTAGTAAACCGGGCGGGTGGGCAGGCCGGGCATGGTGCTCATTTCGCCCAGTAGCGGGTACAGGAACCCGGCGCCAACCGAAGCGCGGATGTCGCGGATCGGGACCACGAAGCCGGTCGGGCGGCCCTTCAGAGTCGGGTCGTGGCTCAAGCTGAGGTGGGTCTTCGCCATGCACATCGGCAGCTTGTCGAAGCCTAGTTTGGTGTACAGTTCGATCTTCTTCTCGGCTTCGGGGGTATATTCGACGCCATCCGCACCGTAGATTTTCTTGCAAATGATCTCGATCTTGTCCTTGATGGTGGTGGACTCGAGGTCATACAGGAAGCTGAAATCGCTGGGTTTCTCACAAGCAGCCACAACGGCTTCAGCCAGGGCAACCGATCCAGCTCCACCTTCCATCCAGTGGCGGCTGACAACGGCATCTTCTGCACCGGCCTTGAGGGCGGCTTCGCGCACCAATTCGACCTCGGCGGGAGTGTCGTCCTTAAAGGAGTTGACGGCCACAACCACGGGGATACCAAAGCGCTTGGCGTTCTCGATGTGGGCCTCCAGGTTGGGCATCCCGGCTTGCAGCAGTTCGAGGTTCTCCTCGGTATATTCGGGGGCCAGCGGGGCACCGGCGGTCACCTTGGGGCCACCACCATGCATCTTGAGGGCACGCACCGTAGCGACCAGTACCACGCAGTTCGGGATTAGGCCGGAGTAGCGGCACTTGATGTCGAAGAATTTCTCCATGCCGATATCGGCGCCAAAGCCGGATTCGGTGATCACGTAATCGGCCAGCTTGAGGGCGATCTTATCGGCAATGATCGAGCTGTTGCCGTGGGCGATATTGGCGAACGGCCCGGCATGCACGAAGGCAGGGGTGCCTTCCAGGGTCTGCATCAAGTTGGGTTTGATGGCGTCCTTCATCAATACCGTCATTGCGCCGGCCACGCCCAGGTCTTCGGCCGTGATGGCTTCGCCCTGTTTATTGGTACCGAGCACGATGCGCCCAAAGCGCTCGCGCATATCGGTCAGATCGGTGGTCAGCGCCAGGATCGCCATGATCTCGCTGGCAACGGTAATGTCATAGCCCGTGCGGCGGGTGAAGCCGGTTTCTTTCGGGCCAAGGCCGACTTCGATTTCACGCAGCATGCGGTCATTGGTGTCGACCACGCGTCGCCAGGTGATCGATTCGGGATCGAAGTCCAGGCGGGCAAAGCGGGTGACCTCTTCGGGGGTCAGGTCATCGGGGTCGGTTTTGTCGATGCCCAATTTCTTCAAACGCTTGAGCATGGAGGGTGCAAATTCGCGCTTGCCGTTCTTGTCCGGTGGGCACAGGCGGCGGAACAGGGCCTCGTCAGACTGGCGGGATTCGTGGTACATGCGTGTATCGATGGCGGCAGCCACCAGGTTGTTGGCGGCAGTAATGGCATGGATGTCACCGGTCAGGTGCAGGTTGAAATCTTCCATAGGGATGATCTGGCTGTAGCCACCCCCAGCTGCACCGCCCTTGATGCCGAAGGTCGGTCCCTGGCTGGGTTGACGAATGGCGGTGAACACGCTCTTGCCCAGGTGGGCACCCATCGCCTGGCTCAGGCCAACCGTGGTCGTAGTCTTGCCTTCACCCAACGGGGTTGGGGTAATGGCGGTCACGTCGATGTATTTACCATCGGGCACGTCCGCCAGGCGGTCGAGCACTTCCAGCTTGACCTTAGCTTTATACTTGCCGTAAAGTTCAACTTCATCCTCGAGCAAACCGATCTCAGCCATCACTTCCGTGATTGGCTTGAGCGTCGCTGCCTGGGCAATATCGATATCCGATGGTACGGGGCTTAACGGTTTCAGGGGGGTGGGCTTAACCGGACGTTTAACGTCTGCACACATGAGAAAATCCTCCAAGCAATATGTGAATAGATAGACAGAATAGGGTATTCATTTGTTTGTTGAAAAGAACAATTGCCGCACCCTTTATTTTCACGACAGGGCGATAATTTCGCAAGGGTAACTTGTCCCGACTTGACTGTGCCATTTGTCACATTGTAAAGTAAGGCAAAAGCAGCTGGGAAAGCGCGAAAGATCACATCAATTGACTTATAAAATGGCAACATCGGGAAAACAGCCCTTTTTTTACTCACACATTGCATACAAATTTTAGTGGAAATTTGTGCTAAAAAGGGCTTGACACAGAACGGATGTTCGTGTAGTATTATAGAACAAATGATTAGTAATCTCTATTCTAGAGTATTTATATCATATTTCATAGTATCCAAACCACTCTATTGATTAAGGAGAGTGTGAAATGACAGCAAAAAGACGTAAAGGTTTGAGCGAACGACACGAGAAGATCCTCGAGGTGCTGGAACACTACCAGACCGAAGTCGGCTACCCGCCGTCGATCCGCGAGATCGGGCAAGAAGCCGACATCTCTTCGACCTCAGTGGTCAATTATTACCTCGACCAGTTGGAAGAAGACGGGTACATCGAGCGCGACCGCAAAATCTCACGCGGTCTAAAACTGCTCAAGACGCTCTCTGGCGAATTGGTCGATGTGGCCGAATCGATCAAGACCAGCGTGGAGGAAATCTTCACCATCCCGTTGGCCGGGCGGATTGTTGCCAGTGAACCGCTGCCCATGCCGACCAGTGACTTCGGTTACTTCGACCCGGAAAGCGGCGTCAACGTGGCCCGCAGTCTGCTGCCCAGCGCCGAAAAGAATGAAGAGTTATATGCGCTGGAAGTCGATGGTGACTCGATGATCGACGCCATGGTGAACGATGGCGACATCGTCGTCATGAAACGCACCAACCAGGCCAGCAACGGCGAAATGGTTGCTGTTTGGCTGACGGACAAAGACGAAACGACCCTCAAGTACTTCTACAAAGAAAAGGATCGCATTCGCCTGCAACCCGCTAACCCAACCATGTCCCCTATTTATATCAATGACCCCAGCACCGTACAGGTTCAAGGTAAAGTCGTGCTGGTTATCCGTCAGGTGGAAGGCGGCTACGCTGCATAGACAGATACACCGCTTACATTCTAAAAAGTTCTCCCGTTTGAACGACCCCACTGTACGCCTCACAGTGGGGTCGTTCCGTTAAGCGGTATCAAAGATAGTGTGGTGGTTGGATGGTTTGGTAGTTACGTAGTTGAGCAATCAAATAGTCTCTTAGGCGGTTAGCCATCGATAATGGAAACCGGCAAAGCAGTGAATACCTTCAAAATTCGACTATCGCATATCGATTCACGAACACGATACCCACAGACCCTACCCTAATTACTCGTTACCAACCACATACTGCACATTGTATCTGCATACTATTCTGGTACAATTCCGGCGTGACCGCCCGCTTATTCCCTCCTGGTGTACCAATCGCCAAGCGCATCTTCGACCTGCTGTTGAGCGTGGTCGGGGTGGTGCTGATCTCGCCGTTCATCCTTTTGCTCACCATCTTGGTCCGTATCATACACGGCGCGCCGGTCATCTTCCAGCAGGTGCGCCCGGGTTACAAGGGCAAGCCATTCGCCATGTACAAGTACCGCTCGATGACGGACGCCCGCGACGCAGACGGACACCTGCTCCCCGATGAAGCACGCCTGACCCCCTTTGGCAAATTCCTGCGCTCGACCAGCCTGGACGAGCTACCCGAACTGTACAACGTGCTGCGCGGCGAAATGAGCCTGGTGGGGCCGCGCCCACTGCTGATGCAATACCTGGAGCGTTACACACCCGAGCAGGCCCGCCGCCATGAAGTGCTGCCCGGTATGACCGGCTGGGCGCAGATCAACGGGCGCAACAACGTCTCCTGGGAAGACAAGTTCGCCCTGGACGTGTGGTACGTCGACCACTGGTCGTTATGGTTGGACATCAAGATCCTGCTGCTTACTCCATTAAAGGTCTTCAAACGCGAAGGCATCAGCGAACCCGGTAACGCTACCGCCCGCGAATTCATGGGCACAGAGGGGGGCGAGGGTGCCGGGGAGTGAGGGGGCATGGGTGCGGGGATGCAGGATGCAGGATGCAAATGATAAATTGCATCGGATTTTGTTCTATTCCCACAAGGCAAACCACCTAAGTGACTACCTGACCAACGACTATTTGACTACCTGACTTCCAACTACGAAACTTTCCAACTACTCAACTATTCAACCAACGGACTACCTGACTAGGCGACTATTCGTTATAATCCCCGCATATGTCCACCAACACAGACCTGTACCGCGCCATGTGCCGCATCCGGCGCTTCGAAGAAACTATCCTGGAACAATTCTCCAGCGGCGTATTTTCCGGCACCACGCACACCTATCTGGGGCAGGAAGCCAACGCCGTCGGCGTGATCTCGCAGCTTGGCTCCGATGACATCATTTTCAGCAACCACCGCTGCCACGGGCATTTCCTGGCCTACGGCGGCGACCTGCAAGCCCTCTTCGCCGAACTGATGGGCAAGCCCGCAGGCATATGCGGCGGGCGCGGCGGCTCCCAGCACATCCATTGGAAGAATTTTTACTCCAACGGTATCCAGGGCAGCATCGTCCCGCTGGCAACCGGCATGGCGCTGGCCGAAAAGCTGCAAGGTAATGGTGTGATCGCGGTGGCCTTCCTGGGCGACGGCACGCTGGGCGAAGGTGTGATCTACGAAAGCTTCAATCTGGCTGCCCTATGGGGTGCGCCGGTGCTCTACGTGGTCGAGGATAACCGCATCGCCCAGACCACACCAGCAGAAACCGCCCTGGCCGGAGACATAGCAACACGTTTCGAGGCTTTCGATATTCCCACAACGGAACTAGACAGCAGCGATGTCAATCAGATCGCGGAAGCGGCTGGAGAATGTATCGCCGCCGTGCGCACCGGGCAGCACCCCCATGCCCTAATTCTGCACACCTGCCGCTTTGGGCCGCATTCCAAGGGCGACGATACCCGTCCACCCGAAGCCGTTGAGCAAATGCGTGCGGCACGCGACCCGCTCACCATCCTGGGGGCGCAGCTTGAGGAAGGCGAACGCACCGCCGTCGACGGCGAAACCACCGCCGAAGTCGCCGCGGCCTTCGCAGGAGCCAACGCCGCATGAAGACCGTACTCGACTCCCTCAACGCCGCCCTGAACCAGGCAATGACAGAAGATGAACGCGTCTACCTAATCGGCGAAGACCTGCTCGACCCCTACGGCGGGGCCTTCAAGGTCAGCCGCGGCCTATCCACAAAATATCCCGAGCGCGTGCTCAGCAGCCCGATCTCCGAGGCGGCCATCACCGGCCTGGCCGGGGGCATGGCGTTGCGCGGCCTGCGTCCCGTGGTCGAGATCATGTTTGGCGACTTCACCACGCTGATCGCCGACCAACTGATCAACAGCATCGCCAAATTCCGTTGGATGTACAACGACCAGGTCAGCGTGCCGCTGGTTATACGCTCCCCGATGGGTGGGCGGCGCGGCTACGGCCCCACTCACAGCCAGAGCATCGAGAAGCTCTTCCTGGGCGTACCCGGTCTGCGTACCCTGGCCCCTACCAACCTGGATGATCCCGGTGAGCTTTTATTGCAGGCTATTAGTCAGGACGAAGGCCCAGTGTTCTTTGTCGAGAACAAGCTGCAATACCTGCAAAAGCTGTTCGACCCAGCCGCTGCCCCAGACTTCCAACTACAGCGCTACACGCTGCCATATACCTATGCTCCGCTCTATTCCCTGAGCATCCAGGGTGCGCCGCCGCCTTCCCTCACGCTGGTGACCTACGGCTACATGAGCGAACTGGTGCGTGAAACTATGCTGCGGCTGGCCTACGAAAACGAAATCTTCTGCGAACTGCTCGTGCCCACCCAACTCTCCCCCTTCGGAGAAGACGACAACCTACCCACACCGCTGTTGGATTCGCTGCGGCGTACCGGCCACCTGCTGACCATCGAGGAGGGCACGCTGACGCTGGGTTGGGGAGCAGAAGTGCTGGCGCGCGCCAGCCAGGCGCTGGGGACAAGTCTCAAAACTGCCCAGCGCGTCGCCGCCGCCGAAACACCTATCCCGGCTTCGATAGCACAAGAGGAAGCCAGCTTGCCGCAGGTTGAAGATATTATCCAGGCTGCCAGAAAGATGGTATAAAGACACTATGTCAGACGCCAAACCTGTCCTGATTCCCCTATTGAATGCCAACGAACCCGAAGCGCAGCTCATCGGGCTGCACGTGCAGGCCGGACAGCAAGTCGCGCCCGGAGATTTGCTGTGCACGCTGGAAACCACCAAGTCGGCCGCCGAGGTCGAAGCCGAAAGCGGCGGCTACGTGGCCGGTCTGGCCTTCGCCGAAGGCGACACGGTCAAAGCCGGAGATGTGTTTTGCTACCTGGCCGACTCGCCGGACTGGACGCCACCACAGCCGCAATCCCAACCGGAAACAGAAACCGCCGAAG
>JAFGRA010000043.1 GCA_016935415.1 Anaerolineales bacterium | reverse complement strand
CCTTCCTGAATCAGGTCGATGAAAGGCACCCCGCGGCCAATGTATTTCTTGGCAACGCTAATCACCAAACGGGAATTCGCTTCGATCAGGTGCTTGACAGCTTCCCAACCATCATCGATCTGCCTGAAAAGTTCGGCCCGTTCTTCAAGCGTGGCGGCTTCATCCTGAGCCACTCTGTCGCGGGCCTGCTCCCCTGCTTCGATGCGCCGGGCCAGTTCCTGCTCTTGCTCAGCACTCAGCAACGGATGGCTGGCAGCTTCGCGGAAATACATCCCAACCAGGTCATTGGCATCCACGCTGGCTAAAGAATAGCCCACTGCGTTGTGGGCCGATTCCTGGTCGTCCGAAGCATCCTGCTCGGCCACCGCGCGGGGTTCTTCAGCGGTTGTGTCATGATCGACATAAGCAATATTCGCTTTCAGCAAAGCTGCAAAGGCTGCCTCAAGCCAGTCCATGTCCTGTTCAGCATCTGGCAGAACATCCAGGATATCTTCATCGGTTACATAGCCCTGCTCCCGTCCTAACTCAATCAGGCGGGCAATCGAAGCAGTTTTGTGATCCTCAATCTCAATCAGGAGTTTATTTTCCAAAAGATTGCTCATTCCAGCTATCAAGTCTGATGACTAGCGGATCGGCATGCGTTTCTTATGCCGGTATGTGATCCTGCCACGTTCCAGGTCATAGGGCGACATTTCCACCGTTACCCGATCCCCCAGCAAGACCCGGATGTAATACTTGCGCATCTTGCCTGCCAGATAAGCCAGGACTTCATGCCCATTATCCAGCTCAACTTTAAACTGGGTGCCGGGCAAAGCTTCTACAACTGTACCTTCCATTTCGATCTTTTCTTCAGTATTCGACATTTACACCTCTTTCCTATTTGTTGATTATCGCCGGCGCTTATGCTGGCGGCGTTTCTGCCGGCGGATGGCCTTTTTCTTGGCAATCCGGCGGATTTCACTCTTCGAGACAAACCAGCGTTTCTTGCGCACTGCGCTCAGCCGTCCACTGCGGGCTACCTTCTTGCGAAAGCGCGTCAGCAGTTGTTGTTGGGATTCATTCGATCGTAATTCGACCTTTGCCAATGGTACTACCTCCTTTCCTAATCATGTGATGATGGGCATGGCAAGCGGGCGAACGATGGCATGACAATCTTCCAGGTCAACCGCGGAATCCGAAAATCAGCCGGAGGGTTCACCTGGCTGTAACCATGCAGAAAATACGCCTTTACAGGCATCTCGATGTGAAGCGCGCGGGGTTCACATATTCAAGAAGTCTAGCTACGAAACCCACACCCCCATTTGGTCGTCACAGGCCCTTACTTCGCGTCTCGATTGTCAATTCCGCACCCAGCCATACCCCTGATGGTTGCGTTCGAATTTATTATAACATATGGGCCTGTCAGAATCAAAAATGCCCCAGGTAGGAATCGAACCTACAACCTCGGCCTTAGGAGAGCCTCGCTCTGTCCATTGAGCTACTGGGGCGGCGCCCGAATTATAGCACCCGGCGAGCTGAAGAGCAAGTTGCCAATAGCAATAAGTATGCCAGGCAAAAGAAAGGCCTGCTCTTATTCGAGCAGGCCCGAGAAAGCTGGAAACGTAACTGTCAATCCAAGCGGCCGGTCACGATGGCGCGCTTCACCTCACCAATCGCTTGGGTGACCTGGATTTCACGCGGGCAGGCGATCGTGCAGTTGAAGATGGTGTGACAACGATAGACGCCAAACTGGTCGTTCAGAATCCGCAGGCGCTCGGAGGCCGCCCGGTCCCGGCTGTCGAAGATGAAACGGTGGGCATTGACGATCGCCGCCGGCCCGACATACTCGCCATTAACCCAGAAGGACGGGCAAGAGGTGGTACAGGCGGCACACAGGATGCACTTGGTGGTGTCGTCGAAGCGCGCCCGTTCCTCCGGCGTCTGGTGGCGTTCGATATTATCGGCCACCGGCTCGTCATTGACGAAATACGGCATCACCGAGCGATAGTGCTCGAAGAAGGGCTCCATGTCAACAATCAGGTCTTTAAGCACCGCCAGGCCCAGGATCGGCTCAACCGTGATGGTCTTGGCTTTGATATCTTGCACCAGGACTTTGCAGGCCAGACGGTTGACGCCGTTGATGCGCATGGCATCCGAGCCACACACACCATGAGCACAGGAACGGCGGAAGGAAAGCGTACCATCGATATGGTCTTTGACATACTCCAGCAAGTCCAGCACTCGATCGGTGGGCTGGGCCTCCAGCTTATAGGTGCTGTGATGAGGCCGCTTATCGACCTCAGGGTTATAACGGAAAACTTTGAGTGTTACCTGCATGGTTCTCTCTCCTAGTAAACCCGTTCTTTCGGCTCGTACTTGGTCAGCACAACCGGCTTATAGCGCAATTCGATTTCACCGTTTCGCATCCAGGCCAGGGTATGTTTCAACCAATCCTGGTCATTGCGCTTGGGATAATCATCGCGCGCATGGGCGCCGCGGCTTTCTGTGCGCGCCAGGGCCGAAACGGTCGTCACTTCCGCCAGTTCAAGCAAGTTACCCAACTCCCAGGTGTTCAGGATTTCAGTGTTGAAAAGCTTGCCTTTATCCATGACACTTACTTCCAGGTAGCGCTCGCGCAACTCGCGCACTTTGGCGAGCGCTGTGCGCATGCCCGCATCGACCCGGAAAACGCCGACGTGGTCGAACATGACTTTCTTCATCTCGCTGGCAATATCAACGGCCCGCTCCTTGCCACTGGCGTTGCGGATGCGGTCGAATTGCTGGCGGGCGAAATCACCGGCATCCGGCGGCAGAACCGGAAAGTCAACGCCCCGGGCGTACTCAGCGGCCTTCAAACCCGAATACTTGCCGAATACCACCAGGTCGAGCAGTGAGTTGGTACCCAGGCGGTTGGCGCCGTGCACCGAAACACAGGCCACTTCCCCGGCGGCGTACAGGCCGGGCAAGACGGTGTTGTTTTCATCGATCACAACTTCCCCATACATATTGGTGGGGATGCCGCCCATGGCGTAGTGGGCGGTCGGTTGGACCGGCATGGGCTGCATGATCGGGTCAACGCCCAGATAGGTCTGGCAGAAGTCGATGATATCTGGCAGCTTGCCAAGGATCTCCTCGCCGGTGACTTCGTAAGGCCGGCCATCCGACCGTTTGCGGCCGTCGATGGCGGCGTACTTATTGACGACCTCAGGTCGCACATCCATGTAAAGGTAATTCTTGCCGTTGATGCCGCGCCCTTCCGACATTTCGATATACATGGCCCGGCTGATGACATCACGCGAGGCCAGGTCTTTGACCGTCGGGGCATAGCGTTCCATGAAGCGCTCACCCTGCCCGTTGATCAGCACACCGCCCTCACCGCGCACCCCCTCGGTGATCAGGATGCCCATTTTATAGATCCCAGTGGGATGAAACTGGAAGAATTCCATATCTTCGGCCGGAATGCCGCGCCGCAGGGTGATCGCCAGGCCATCACCGGTATAAGCGTAAGCATTCGAGGTGATCTCCCAAATACGCCCATGTCCCCCGGTGGCGATGATGACTGACTTAGCGTGGAAGATGTGGAACTCACCGGTCGCCAGTTCAATGGCCACCACGCCGGCTGTCACGCCATTTTCGACCAGCACGTCCACCACGTGGAATTCATCGAAGAATTTGACCTGGTTCTTGATGCACTGCTGGTACAGGGTTTGCAAGATCATATGGCCGGTGCGGTCGGCGGCATGGGCGGCCCGCCGCACCGGTTTCTTGGTGATGTTATTGGTGTGGCCCCCAAAAGGCCGCTGCGAAATCTTGCCGTCCGGGGTGCGGTCGAAGGGCAGGCCCATGTGCTCCAGTTCATAAATCGCCGGGACGGCCTCTTCACACATGAACTCGATGGAATCCTGGTCGCCCAAATAATCGCTGCCCTTAACTGTGTCAAAGGTGTGCCACTCGGGGTGGTCTTCTTCAGAACTACCCAGGGCGGCGCCCACCCCACCCTGCGCTGCGCCGGTATGCGAGCGGGTCGGATAGAGCTTGCTAAGCACCGCAGTGCTAGCGCTGCGGGAGGCGTAGAGCGCCGCCATCAGGCCGGCCCCACCCCCACCCACGATGATGACTTCATATTGATGTTTCTTCATTGTCACTCCTCCTTCTCCAGCCTCAAGAGCCTAACACCACGTACACGCTCAACACCAGCAAGAAGATCCACAGCAGGAAAAACAGGGTGCGGATCGCCATCGCCAGGTAAGGGCGCTTGATGTAGTCTTCCAGGACCACGCGCAGACCGTTCATACCATGCGTGCCGCCGAAGAACAGGAACAGGATCTGCATCACCTGCCAGAAACCGGTCGACCAACCGGCTTCCAGGTCGGGGATATTGCTATCAACGACATGGTTGGGGTTGGGGAAAAAGGTCCAGCGCATCAGGGTGCCCAGGTCCATCTGGTAACGCGCCCCCATATAGAGCGCCAGGGCAACGGCCGTCAACGCCAGCAAGAAAAAGAGCAGGCCTGAAATGCGCATGAAAATAAACATGACATATTCCAGGTTCCAGCCCGGTTGGGGAACTTTGCGCACATGCATGATCAATCCTCCAGGATACTCGCTGCTTTGCTATTCGGCGCCGAACGCCCGGCTGATCATGATGAAAATCGTCATCCCGTACATCGGAATGAAGATCAGCCATTGTAACCAGGTCGCCTCGCGCTGGTACTCCAACATCTTGGGCCACAAGTCCAGCACAATAATGCGGATCCCGTTGAGGGCATGGTAAATCACCGCAAAATAGATGAAGAGCTGGAACCAGAGTGACTGGTAGATGATATTGATGTTAATCGCCCAATCACTGCCCGCCTGCTGGGTGAAATACCCAGCAACCGCATGCAAGCTGACGAACAGGATCATGCCCAGGCCAGAGATACGGTGCAGAATCCAGGCCAACATCGGGCCACCACCACGGTATCTCAGTCCGTCGATCAGACCGACTTTGCGATCAAGAGCCATAGTTGCCTCCTCCTTCAATCAGTGAACCGGCAGGACATTGGATGATAAGAATAAATGCCAGATAGAGACTGCAAACCAACCTGGCTGCGACCTCTCCCAGCCAACCCTATTATTGCACTGAGATGCAAGGATCGAAAAGTGACAAAATACATGGATTGTTCGTACAAGACATCCTCAACAAATGCGATTAACCTGTTCTATAATAATAATCTGATAAATACGGTTAATCTACCCGGAAAGCGGCGCTTGAAGGCGATTTTCAAACAAGGTAGAATACCCGTAAAGCGCAACCATTTGCATACTCATCTAAGGAGGCAAAATGGCGACAAAAGTCAGCTCCCCAAAAATGAGCCGGCGCGATTTCACAAAAATCGTAACTGCCTTTCTGGGGTCGATCAT
>JAFGRA010000349.1 GCA_016935415.1 Anaerolineales bacterium | reverse complement strand
GCCGCCTATCTCAGTGGACAGTGGGATGATCTTGATATTGCACGGGCAGCTTGATTTTTTGCCTGACAACTTTTGCTTGCACCCCTTGGCAGGAATCAGCCTTGACAGCCTTCAGGCGAAATGCTAAACTCAGCCTGCTTTCACTCATGCGGCGTTAACCCTGTCTGGAATCAGGGCAATAATGACCGAATTAGATGAGGTATCGGACGTGAGGCCACCAGTGCCAGAAGTTGGGATGGCCTCTCGTTTTGCGGAGGTAACGGGCGAGATCGCCCGTTATTACACCATCAAAGTCAGAACTATCGCCAGGATTTTTGCCAGATTATTTGGCTCAGGGACGGAGGCAGTTATGCCGACAATTAACCAGTTGGTCCGGAAAGGTCGCACACCGAAGAGAAAGAAGAGCAAGGCTCCGGCACTGCAATATACCTTTAACTCCTATTCGCAGAAGCGGACCCGCCAGCCAAAAGGCTCACCTCAGAAGCGTGGTGTATGCACGCAGGTCAAGACCATGACCCCCAAGAAGCCTAATTCAGCGCTGCGTAAGGTGGCCCGTGTACGCCTGACGAATCAGATCGAAGTAACGGCGTATATCCCTGGTGAAGGGCATGGGCTTCAGGAACACAGCGTCGTATTGGTTCGTGGTGGTCGTGTGAAGGACTTGCCCGGCGTGCGTTATCACATTGTGCGCGGTACGCTGGATGCGGATGGTGTTGCCAATCGTGAGCAGGGTCGTAGTAAATACGGCGCCAAGAGACCGAAGAAGTAATTCATCATCTCTGGGAGTAAATACAGATGTCGAGACGTTTAAGACCACCCAAGCGCGAAGTCGAACCGGACGTAAAGTATAACAACGTTCATTTGACCATGTTTGTCAATCGTATGATGCGCGGTGGCAAAAAAAGTACGGCTTGCCGGGTGATTTATGATGCTTTTGACCTGGTCGAAGAGCGGGCCAAGCGTGATCCGGTAGAAGTCTTCGAGCAAGCGCTCCGCAATGTCACGCCCGTATTGGAAGTTAAACCGCGCCGGGTGGGTGGCTCAACCTACCAGGTGCCCGTTGAAGTCGAGCCCCAGCGGGCGCTTTCGTTAGCGATGCGGTGGCTGTTGGCTTCAGCGCGTGGGCGCGGCGGACGCAGCATGGCCGAAAAACTGGCCGCCGAGTTTATGGATGCGGCCACTGGGCAAGGAAACGCTATTAAGAAAAAGGAAGATACGCATCGTATGGCGGAAGCCAACCGTGCGTTTGCGAGTTATCGCTGGTAATTGAAGTAATCGACTGTCATGCCTAAAAAAGCCGCGACCGAAAGCGTTCTGGACCTGGTACGGGTCCGCAATATCGGCATTATTGCCCATATCGACGCCGGGAAGACCACCACCACCGAGCGTGTGTTGTACTATGCCGGTCGGATACACCGCATGGGCGAAGTGCACGATGGAGCGGCCACAACCGACTACATGGAACAGGAAAAAGAACGCGGGATCACGATCACGGCGGCGGCGGTGACAGCCTTCTGGAACGGTCACCAGATCAATGTGATCGACACCCCTGGCCACGTTGACTTTACTGCTGAAGTGCAGCGCAGTCTGCGCGTACTGGACGGCGGCGTGGTGGTATTCGATGGGGTAGCCGGGGTTGAGCCGCAGTCGGAAACGGTGTGGCGTCAGGCGAATGAATACCGGGTGCCGCGGATCTGTTTTGTTAACAAAATGGATCGCATAGGGGCTGATTTTCAGCGCTGTGTAGACATGATCATCGATCGTCTCAAAGGGAATCCAGTCGTCATCCAACTGCCCTACGGCGAAGGTGCTGATTTTTCCGGTATCATCGACCTGATGAAAATGGACATGGCGACTTATGGTGATGACCTGGGCGAGTCGATGCTTCGCCAGCCACTACCGGCGGACATAATGGAAGCGGCAGAAGCCGCGCGCGCGGAGATGATCGAAAAGATCGTCGAAACCAGCGAGGAGCTTACTGAAAGGTATCTGTCCGAGGAACCGATCAGCGACGAAGAACTGGTTAAAGCCTTGCGCGAAGCCACGATCGCAGGAACTGTGCAGCCCGTTTTGTGTGGCTCGTCCCTGCGAAATCGTGGGGTTCAACTCCTGCTCGATGCAGTGGTCGACTATCTCCCTTCTCCGCTTGATGTCCCTCCGATTCAAGGTGTCAATCCCAAAAACGAGCGCGCCGAAGAACGCTATCCGTCTGATGACGAACCACTGTCGGCCCTGGTCTTTAAAATTGTGACCGATCCGTTTGTGGGCCGGTTGGCCTTCTTCCGTGTCTATTCTGGTGTCATCTATGCCGGTTCGATGGTGCTCAATACGTCGAAAGATCGTAAGGAGCGCATTGGGCGGGTAGTGCGGATGTTTGCTGACCGGCGTGAAGATGTGACCGAAGTCCACGCGGGCGATATCGCCGCCACCCTGGGTCTGAAAGACACCTTTACCGGTGAAACGTTGTCCGCGCAGGGTCATCCTATCGTGCTGGAGAATATCAAATTCCCAGAACCGGTGATTGCGGTGGCCATTGAGCCACGCACGACCGCTGATCAGGACAAGATGGGGATCGCGCTGGCCAAACTCGCCGAAGAAGACCCTACTTTTGTGGTGCAGATCAACGAGCAAACCGGCCAGACCTTGATTTCGGGTATGGGGGAACTGCACCTTGAAGTACTGGTAGACCGCCTGAAGCGCGAATTTAAGGTTGATGCGCGTGTAGGCAAGCCGCGTGTTTCATACCGTGAGACAATCACCATCCCCGCCCAGGGTGAGGGACGTTTTGTCCGCCAGACGGGCGGTAGCGGGCAGTATGGTCACGCCATTATCAAAGTCGAACCACTGCCAGACGACGTTAAAGATGAATATATCATCGAGGATAAAACCGTTGGCGGATCGATCCCAAAAGAGTACATCAAAGCTGTCCTTGATGGAATGCGTGAAGCAGCCCAGAGCGGCGTTATCGCCGGGTTCCCGGTGGTGCGCTTTAAAGCGTCCGTAATTGATGGCTCTTATCACGAAGTCGACTCGTCGGAGATGGCGTTTAAGATCGCTGGTTCGATGGCTTTGAAGGACTCCATCAATCGCGGTAAGCCGATTTTATTAGAACCGTTCATGCGGGTAGAAGTCATCGTACCAGAAATATATGCCGGTGATGTGATCAGTGACCTGTCGGCGCGGCGAGCAGAAATCGCTGGGATGGAAACGCGGATAGATGGTGTCGCCTCGGTCAAAGCTCACGCTCCGTTGGGCGAGATGTTCGGATACGCGACGAGCTTGCGCAACATGTCACAGGGGCGTGGTAGTTTCACCATGGAATTTGTGCAGCACCGGCCCGCACCTGAGTCTGTTATAGAAGCAGTCATCAGGGGCGGTGGATAACCGGACAATCATTACACGGCATTACATGCAGGTACCATCTGCCTTAATGGGCAGAGCCAAGAATATATCAAGAGTTAGGGAGGCAGCATGTCCAAGGGTAAGTTTGAGCGGACGAAACCCCATGTGAATGTGGGGACGATCGGCCACATCGACCATGGGAAAACGACCTTAACGGCAGCGATCACGAAGGTATTGTCGCTG
>JAFGRA010000348.1 GCA_016935415.1 Anaerolineales bacterium | reverse complement strand
TGTCTTCTTCTGCAGCTATCGGCGTGGCCTTCATCGAAGCTGCCCTGGCGCTGCTTGGTGACAATTCACATACCCAGAGCGATAAAGCGCTGATGGCTGTGGACATCGAGCACAAATTCATGCACATGCCTTGCGGCGTTTTAGATCAGATGGCCTGTGCCAATGGTGTGGATGGTAAAGCTATCCTGCTGGACTGCCGCTCACTGGAAATTTCACCGGTCTCCCTCCCCGCCACCACGAACGTAGTGGTAATGAACACCATGGTGCATCGCCAGTTGACCGGTTCGGGTTACGCCGACCGCCGCCATGAAAGCGAATCCGCCGCTGAGATCCTGGGTATTCCCGCCCTGCGCGATGCTACTTTGGAAATGGTCAACGCCAAGGCCGAAGAATTAGGCGACATCCGCTTCCGGCGCGCTCGCCACGTGGTTACTGAAGACCAGCGCACACTGGACATGGTCGCCGCCCTCGAGAAGAACGACCTGCAAGCTGCCGGAGAACTGCTCAACCAGAGTCACGTCAGCCTGCGCGATGATTACGAAGTCTCCTGCAAAGAACTCGATATCATGAGCGAACTGGCGCAATCCTTCTCTGGCTGCTACGGGGCGCGTATGATGGGCGGCGGCTTTGGCGGTTGTGCAGTCGCCCTGGTACAGGCCGGCGCCGTGAATGATTTTGTGGCATTCATGGATCAAGGCTACCAGGACAAGACCGGCATCGAAGCAGAGTTCTACGTATGTTCGCCTGCCGCAGGCAGCAGCGTGCTAAAACTCTAAAAGAACAATTCCGTACAAACCAATTTTGCGTTATCATGTAGCTTGTGCCATTTGGAACAATCTTGCACCTGAACAAATAACGCTTGCTTTCTACAGCACACCCAATCATGGATGCGTATGATTGGGTGTGATTGCATGATAAGAGAAATCGAGTGTCTAGAAAACTCGATTGGTCTAAACAACAACCATGGCATAACAAGTAATTTCTGGACATTCACAAAAACTACCGAATCCTTACAATACCTCTGATTATGCAGGGGCGCAGCATGCTGCGCCCCTACGACAAATTCGCCACAAACAGAGATATTTGTAAGTTTTGTGATTATCAATTTTTTGTAAAGCGCAATAGGTATCGATAAAAAACCATAGAAGCAGGGAAGAATCTTTTCAGAATATGAGAACCTATTTTGATATTCTGTCTCTCCTCTACCAAAGCACGTTCACAATAAACTCAACCGAAAGGCCCCTTTATGGCAAGACTGCACGAATATCAGGGCAAACCATTGCTCTCCGCATTCAAGATTGCTGTGCCGCGCGGCGGCCCGGCTCACACATCCCTAGAAGCCGAAGAACTTGCCCGTGAGATCGATGGCGAAGTCGTCATCAAGGCCCAGGCCTGGGTAACCGGGCGCGCCGCGCTCGGTGCGATCAAATTCGCCGCCACGCCCACTGAAGCTGCCGAAGCCGCATCCACGATCCTGGGCATGCAGATCAAGAATTTCACTGTCGATACCGTCATGGTCGAAGAAAAACTGGCCGTGCAGCGCGAATTCTACGCCGGTGTGATTATCGACGACCAGGCTCAGGCTCCGGCGCTGATCTTCAGCAACATTGGTGGCAGCGGCATTGAAGAGATCGCCGCCCAAAACCCGGATGCAGTCGGCAAAATCGGGATCGACATCCGCCGCGGCCTGCTCGATTACCAGGCGCGTGACCTGATCCGCAAAACCGGCATCCACGGCAAATTACAAATGAGCCTGGGCAACCTACTGGTCAAACTCTACGATGTCGCCCGCTACTACAACGCGCGTGCCGCCGAGATCAACCCCATTGTGTTGACCGAAGATGGCAAGTTGTACGCCGCCGACTGCCGCATCACAATCGACGACAATGCCGTCTACCGCTTCCCGGAACTGGGTATCGAGATTGCGCGTGAATTCGACCGCCCGCCCACCACCCTGGAACGCGTGGCCTGGGAAGTCGAGAAAAACGATTATCGCGGCACGTTCTACTTCATCCAGATGGAACAGAATTTCCAGCAGGGCGACGGCGTGATCGGTTTCCACGGCGCGGGCGGCGGCGGCTCGATGATGAGCATGGACGCCGTGCTCAATAAGGGCTATAAGCTGGCAAACTTTGTCGATACCAGCGGCAACCCGCCCGCCTCCAAGGTCTATCGTACTGCCCGCATCATCCTGGCACAGGGCGAGATCGATGGTTACTTTGCCTCCGGGTCGGGGGTCGCCTCGCAGGAGCAATTCCACAGTGCGCGTGGGCTGGTCAAAGCCTTCCTGGATGCCCCGCTCACCGTCCCCGCTGTGATCCGCCTGGGCGGAAACGCCGAAGAACGCGCCATCGCCATCCTTGAACGCGCCGCGGCTGAAATCCCCGCCCCGTTGGAAGCCTACGGCAAGGACGACTCGCCGGAATTCTGTGCCGTCCGCCTGGACAAAATGCTGCGCCAATTCGAACCACCTGCCAAGAAATCGGCCCCGATGAATTGGCCTCAGCCCGAAAAGCCTTACAGCTTCGATACTGTCTCCGGCGGCACGGTCACCTTTGACCATGCCCTATGCGCCAAATGCGAGAGCAAGATTTGCATCGAAACTTGCGTCCCCGGCATCCTGGAGTTGGAAGACGGCCTGCCCATACTCAACATTTCCCGCGAAGAAGCTCAAAAAGGGCGCTGTATCGAGTGCCTGGCCTGCGAAGTCGAATGTTACTTCGAAGGCAAACGCGGTGGCCGCATCGTACTTCCCATCCCTGGATTGGAGGGCTAAGCTTATGTCTATTCTTATCGACCAAACTACGCGTGTGCTCGTCCAGGGCATTACCGGCCGCGAAGGCCAGGCGCGTGCCCGCCTGATGATGAACTACGGCACCCAGGTCGTGGCCGGTGTTACCCCCAGCAAAGGCGGCCAGATTGTAGAAGATGTTCCCGTTTTCGACGGTGTACAGGAAGCCTGGGAGCGAGTCGGCCCGATCGACGCCAGCGCCATCTTCGTGCCCGCCCCACTGGTCAAGAACGCCGCCCTCGAAGCCATCGAAGCCGGGGTCAAGCTGCTGCTGCTCGTCCCCGACCGTGTCCCAATCTACGATGTGCTCGAAATCGTAAATTTTGCCAGGTCCAAAGGGGCGCGTTTCATCGGTCCCAACACACTCGGTATCCTCTCGCCCGGTAAGGCCGTGCTAGGCATGATCGGCGGCCGCGCCGCTTCTGCCAAAGACTGGTTCCTCCCCGGCCCGGTCGGCATCATCTCGCGCTCCGGCGGGATCACTTCCTCAATGGCCTATTACCTCGGCAAAGCCGGGATCGGTGCCACCACGCTGGTGCATGTTGGCGGCGATGTCGTCGTCGGCCTGCCACAGCCCGAAGTCGCCAAGCTCTTCCAGGCCGACCCAGAGACTCAAGCCATCGTCATCTTTGGCGAGATCGGCGGCAGCCAGGAAGAACAGGTCGCCGAGTTGATCGCTTCCGGCGCAGTCACCAAGCCGGTCATCGCTTTCATTGGCGGCAAGGCCGCCAAGAGCGGCACGCGCTTCAGCCACGCCGGGGCAATTGTCGAGGGCAACCGCGGCACGCACGCCGGGAAAGTAAAATGCCTGCGAGAAGCTGGGGCCACCGTAGTGGATGCCTTTGGCGAACTACCCGCTGTCACCCAGGCCGTGCTGACCGAACACGGCATTGCTTATGGAGCACCCCAATGAGCGAAAACGCATGGAATACCCAGATCACCCAGATCAAACCGAATGAAGTTCGCCTGCACGGCTACCGCATCGACGAATTGATGGGCAGCATCACCTTCACAGAAGGCATTTACCTGGCCCTCAAAGGCGAACTTCCTATTCCAAAAGTTGCCAGCCTGTTGGATGCCATGCTGGTTTCCTCCATCGACCACGGCGCCACGCCGCCCTCGGCGCTGGCCGCCCGCACCGCCGCTTCCACTG
>JAFGRA010000347.1 GCA_016935415.1 Anaerolineales bacterium | reverse complement strand
CAGCTGAAGACCGCATCCAGCACAAAGAGCATGAAATAGCTGCGGTTGGCCACAAAACCGCCGATGATGGGACCGATGATCCATGACATGTTGGCTACCACTCGCAGGATGCCGTATCCTTCCTGGCGCTTTTCTTCCGGCAGGATGTCGACCACCATAGCTTGCTGGGCTGGACCGCCGATGTTCGCCAGCGTACCGGCAACGATCACGATTGGATAAAGCAAATAGAATTCTTCCACAAAGCCCAGCAGCAAGCTGGTCATTGCGCTCAGCACCAGACCGAAAAGCACCATCTTTTTGCGGCCAAGCTTATCGGTCAGCGCCCCACCCAACATACTGCCGACCGAAGAACACACCGACCACAACCCCAACAAGATTCCAGCCTGGGTATAGCTGACTCCAAACTTACCGGTGAGATACAGGGCAAAGAAAGGAAAGATCATTGTGCCGCCCAGACGGTCAATGAAACCGCCCACAACGATAATCCAGAAATTGGATGGATATTCCTGGATCGTACCCTTAAAATTCTTGGTCATTTTTGCTAACAACGTAAAACCTCCATCTCTCCAAACTACCGAACACCATCTTTAGAAGTTCAAAACTTCACAACTTCCCGATTGTTTCATTTACCCGCATAATCGGGTAATGCGCATATAAATCTTATCAAAACATAGAACATTTGTCAAGAAAGAAAAAGCGATATCAAAGTGATATTAATTTTTAGACCGCGCTCGCTTACAACATCGAAAATCACGAGTATAATTGTTGCAAGGCTTTGGTGAGGAAATCGCATGGATAAGAGAACTCTGTTCATTCTCCTGATATTTTTACTTTTTCTGGCAGCTTGCAGTTCAAGCAGTACGGCTCAAGCGCCAAATTCGAATTTACCCATACTGGCACTTGATACTACCGCAACGCCATCTCCTTCTAACGGCCCAACCAGTCCACCATCAACCACACAAGCATATATCGCCACATATTCAGCCAATCTACGGGCGTTCCGCGCCACGCGCTCAGCCCTTATGACACAAACTGAACAATATTGGCAAGACTTATTCAATCCTGAGATTCGCCTCTCTTGGACACCCGCACCAACTCGAACGGCTACGCCGGTCACAACCAAACCTGCCACGCCCTCCCCCACGCCGATACCAGTCCTTTCGCCAGCCCTGGTTCTCAATAACACCAACAATCCTTTGTGGGCTGAAATGCAAAGTAAGGGCTACAATGTTTATGACACCGCTTCTTTCACCTACAACGGCTATCTTTACTCCGCTTACATCTTCCTCTCTCCCGACCCCGATCCAACAACTAGTCGCCTTAATTTGGACAAGGAAACCTGGATTTTGGCTTTCTATCTTTGGAATGGTAACGAAGACCAACTTCTGGGAACAGCCTATGGGAAAGCGTATAACAATGAAACGCTAAACGGGACTTATCCAAATCACTATGCTTTTGTAGACTGGGACACACCATTTCTAGGGTGGGAATTTTCTTTCTTCATTGATCCAGAAACAACCACCCGCGCAGCCTAGAAGTTACAAGGATTTGCCAGCGACATCAATAAAAACGGTTATCCCGAATTCACTACCGGCGGAATCTATTGTCCCATCTCTTGTAGCCATGCTTATACTACTTTTGATTTTTATGAAATCCACGGGAGCCGG
This sequence comes from Anaerolineales bacterium, assembly GCA_016935415.1. Taxonomy (GTDB): domain Bacteria; phylum Chloroflexota; class Anaerolineae; order Anaerolineales; family UBA11579; genus JAFGRA01. The sequence goes on along the minus strand of JAFGRA010000347.1, from coordinate 15,979 downwards.
GTAATCGATCTGGCGGCCTCTACTCCAGGAAACCTGCTCCCAGAACCATATGCCGAGGAACCCAGCATTTTTGTTGCCAAAAAGAATTTCCTGCTCAACTTACATTTTGAAATTCCGATTTCCTACTATTATCGCTGGGAAAAAGACCGATTCGTCAATGTAGGTGCTGAATTGGCAGCCTTATATCTTCCCTCTCTTCAGGAAACCCAAGATGTAATTGCATCTTATTATGGAGGCCCACTGGAAGCCACACCTTATGATCTAAATCTTGGTGAATACGGGCCTTTAGTGATTCCACTTTACGAAACGCTCTTAACATACGAGGCGATCCAGATGCCAGCAACTGGAATGGACTTCTTCCTTAATGCCACCAACCTGGAACACTGGCCTGGCTCATCCCAGGAAGATTTATGTTATTTCCAATACATCCGCGCCCACACCCAAGGTGAGTACGCTCAGGGTATCCCCTTCTCTCTACCCATATCTCAATCCGACCAATTCGGCATCTCCACCTTCGCCGAACGCCTGCCTTATTTGCTCGAAACTGTGGATACCGAGAAGTACGATCTCTCGATCTGCGAGGCACTCTTGGGAATAGAATAACAGCAGGTCAGAATTCCCCCCTCTTTTGATCACGCTTCTTCCTGCTCCACCTCAGACAAATTCTGGAGTATGCGCCGCAGGTAATCTTCGAACTGCTCGATCTCCTTGCCAGAAAATCCCGCGTAATACACATCCGCGATTTCACGCGATACCTGCATATATGCCTCCTGCCAGGACATATCTTTCTCGGTGCGCTCAATCAAAATCTCACGTCGATCCTGATTGGAACGTACGCGCCGTAGATACCCCATCTTTTCTAACCGGTCGAGCATACTGGTCAGTGTCGATTTCCCCAGCGAAGTTTGCCGGGCCAGTTCGCTAATTGAAATGCCGTCTTCGCGCCAAAGTACGAACATAATCTTACCCTGGGAAGGGTTGATCTCTACATTATGCTCACGCAGCTTTTTTGCCAGCAGCCGCCCGGAAAGGTGGTGCACCCTGGAAAGTAGAAAACCACCTTCGCCTTGTTTCTTCATACGCTTTCCAGCACAAAGTCGAAACGGCGCGCCTGGTACCAACCCTCGGCATATTTGGGATACAAACGCAGTACAGTATGGTCGGGGTCATCGGGACCGCCGGGATAATACCGCTCCCAGCCTTCGTTCCAAATCGCGTGCCTGAGCTGCGAATCATCCAAAACCTCAATATCACCCGCCAGCATCAGGCCGTGGAACTGCAAGGGCAAGCAGTAATATAAACACACCCTGGAATCGGACTGGATCTGGCGCAACTTTGAAGAAGACGTATTCGTAGAGATCAGCACCATCAAATCACCCTGGTGTTGATCGAACAGTTTGCCCTGGTTGGGATAAGTTTGTCGATTGCGCAGATTCAAAATAGCGCGCGTATGGGGATAACCATCTGGTCCATGTGTGGTTAAATATACAGCTTCAGACGTTTCCATCACCTTGATACAGGCCTGCTTTATCTTTGGATCGATCATAAAGAACTTCCTTGCATAGTGCATTTATTTTATTACTATATCGTATTATATTATAAAGTACTAGTTTGTCAAGAAACCAAATCTTAGCTGCCAAGTCTCGTACCTACAAATCTGATATTATCTGGCAATACTCCTATCAAAGCCGTAAGCCTAGATTTCCACCCTGTATAGTATTATTTATTCGTAGTACTTTTGGGTTATTATGGCTATCACATGAGAGAGAACACACTGAAACCATTCCTCACCAGCGAATTATCGAAAGCACTCGATTCCCCACTAAGAATCGCAATGCTGGCCTGGTTCGTATCTGTGCTCATCGCCGAAGCATTAACCTACTTCTTTACGCAATCCTTTAACCTGACAACCTTTGTAGTTACCTCCGTAACCAGCATTATCGTGACCTATTTCATCAGCGACGCCATCATCTCCTACCGCCAGACCATTGAAGAAAAGAACCGCCAACTCCAGCGCCTGTATTTCGATCTACAAACTGCCAACCAGCAGCTCAAGAATCAGAACCAGGAACTGGATGCCTTCGCCCATACCGTTGCCCACGACCTGCGCACACCCTTGAGCATCGTCATGGGACATGGTGCGCTGCTCAGTAAAGCCTGGCAGACCCGCCCGCCCGAAAAAGTGAGCGAGGAATTGGTGGTGATTACCGATACGGCCAAGAAAATGAGCAATATCGTCGACGACCTGCTCTTGCTCTCCAGTCTGCGTGCCGAAGGCGAAGTCACCGTCATCCCCCTGAACATGGAATACGTTATTAAAGAAGCCTTGCGCCGCCTGGATTATATGGTCGCCAGTTACGATGCCGATATTCACATCGCGAATTCACTCCCGGCAGCCTGCGGTTACCAACCCTGGCTCGAGGAGATCTGGGTCAATTTTCTCTCCAACGCCATTAAATATGGCGGCAGGCCCCCACAGATCGAGATTGGCGCTAACCTAGCGGAAGATAATATGGTGCGCTTCTGGATCAAGGATAATGGTCCCGGCCTATCCGCCGCAGAACAGCAAAACCTTTTCCGTCCCTACGCCCTGATGACTCCCAATAATTCAGACGGCTACGGACTGGGGCTTTCAATCGTCAAACGCATCATCAACCGTCTGGGGGGAGATGTCGGCATTGAGAGCCACCCCGGCCAAGGCAGCAAATTCTTCTTCACCCTGCCTGGAAACGCTAAGTCTCGGTAGTCTACCTGCCAATCTAGTCCTTCCATATCCTCAACCAACCACAATCCTATCAACCCAATCACTGAGCGCAATTTTCGTCAAGCGCGCCCAGGAATCGAAAGGAATTCGTTGCCGCTGCCGCAACCGGCGTCAAGAAAAAGTCATTCTTTCCCGTTATCCTATGCTCATATTATCTTGCCTAATTAAGGAGTTGAAAATGAGCACAGAAAAAAATGAAATTTTCGAAATGTATCCGGTTGGCTACGTTCGCCGCGACAACGAAACGATCACTTTGGAAATCCTGAAGCAGTTCCGCCCGGCGATGAAGCAACTCGATAAGTTCAGCCACGTAATGGTGTTCTGGTGGGGGCACGCCTATGCCAACGAGGAAACGCGCGCCTACCTGCAAGGCGATGTTCCTTATGCGCCTGGACACATTACCGGCGTCTTTGCTTCCCGTTCACCGGTGCGCCCCAATCCGGTGCTGATGACTACCTGTCCGATTATCACCGTGGACGAGGAAAACGGTATCGTTCAAGTCAGCGACATCGATGCGCTCGATGGCACACCGATTGTCGACCTGAAAGCCTATTTCCCGGTGTGCGACCGCGTCAAGGATGCAGCTATCCCAGAATGGCTTTCCGACTGGCCGGAATGGATGCCGGAAATTGGTATGTCACTCGAAATCTACGAAGAAGAAGCCTAAAAGATTATTCTTATGGAGCGGGGCTAAGCCCCGCTCCTCGGCTATAATGAGGGGAAATACAATCTGAGGAAAAGCCTATGGAACCCAAGATTATCGACAGTCCCGCGATCACCTTAGTTGGCTTCAGCTTCTATGGCGACCCGTTGCGGCTAAGTGCCGGATGGACAGAAGAGAATGAAGTCGGGCGGTTGTGGTCGCGCTTCATGCCATTTTTCCAGGCCAACCAGGAGCACATCCAACATCTCAATGAAGACGCCGCTTACGAAGCCCACATCGAGCATCCAGAAACCGCCGAGACCGGACAATACGAAGTCTTCCTCGGTGTGGCCGTGGAGCAGGTCGAAAACCTGCCGCTGGAATTGCTCATCAAGGTGCTGCCCCCCACCAAATACGCCGTCTTCACCATCTCCGGCGCTTTGCTCCCCGAGGAATGGGCTCTGGAGGTGTACGGAGAGTGGCTGCCCCAGTCCGGCTACGAGGCCAAGCCTTACATGTTTTGGCGCTACGATGAACGTTACAAAGGACTGGACCATCTAGCCGACTCCGAACTGGAAGTTTACGTCCCCCTAGAATCGCCCCATGAATGAGCAATTCGAGGCGATCTACGCTGCAATCGCCTACGTTGAAGATCACCTGCACAAACCGGTCGGCGCCGGGGATATGGCCGCCGCGGCCGGATATTCGCTGTTCCACTTTGTGCGTACCTTCAATCGCGTCGTCCACCACACCCCCTACGACTACCTCATGCGCCGGCGACTGACCGAAGCAGCGCGCGAATTAGTCAGCAGTGAACAGTTGATCCTGGATATCTCCATCCGCTACTGTTTCAACAACCCCGAAACATTCTCGCGCGCCTTCCGGCGCATGTTCGCCATCCAACCCAGCCAATTTCGTACCCAGGGTTCCCTCGACCCACGCCAACTTCAATCCCCACTCACCCTCGCTTATCTACAGCATCTACACCAGGGCACCTACCTGCGCCCGGAAATCGTCGAGGGTGCACCTCTACACCTGGCCGGATTGATGACCCAGCCCATGTTACCAGAAGATATCCTGGCCCTGTGGCAGCACCTGGGAATGGACAACCTTACTCCCACTGCGCCAGCCTACGGTGTGACTACATATACACCTGACGGCCAACCGGACTTTTACCTGGCTGCCTTCCAGATAGAAACTACTGCCCAGCCCCCGGTTAGCCTGGTTACCAAAACCATTCCGGCCGGGATGTTCGCTCGTTTTATTCATAAAGGATCAGCCGAAACGCTGTCCCTATCACGCGACTACATCTACCAGACCTGGCTGCCAAAATCCGGCTGCAAATTGGCTTACCCGCTGGAAATCGAATATTTCGACAAAGGATGGCAAGCACGCACTGAGCCTACAGGGGAATGGCAAGTGCTGATTCCAGTATCTATCCCGCCCGAAACATTACAAATGTCTTAGCGCACCCATATTGCCCACCCCCTCCATTTCCGCTATACTTTTCATACTAATATTATTTGGTGGACAATTACCGGTAGTTTTCCTTAACCATTCGAATCGTATATCCAAGGAGAACTTCATCATGTCCGTTCAGCAGATCCGCAAAATATGCCGGTTGGCGCTTATCGTTACCGTAATCGCCGGTCTGGCAAGCACAGGAACAGTTCAAGCCCAGGGGGGATATGATCCCAGCCCACCCACCGAAACAGTAAAATTGATTTTCATCCACCATTCGACCGGCGAGAACTGGCTGACCGATGGCTACGGTAACCTGGGGAGCGCGCTGCAGGAAAACAATTATTTCGTCAGCGACACCAATTATGGTTGGGGACCGAATGGCGTCGGCGACACTACCGACATCCCCGACTGGCTGCGCTGGTTCTCTAGTGACGAAACCCCGGAAGTAATGGACGCAGTGTATGCGGAGTCGCGCGAAAACTCCGATGATTACCAGTATTTTGATCGCTTCATCGCTGACCCTGGCGGTGAAAACGAAGTCATCCTGTTCAAGTCGTGCTTTCCTAACTCCGATCTATCCGGCAACCCGGATGACCAGCCCGGTGACTACGAGGACTACACTGTTGCCGGAGCAAAATACGTCTATAACCAGATCCTTTCCTACTTCGCCGCGCGCCCCGATAAACTCTTCATCGCAATTACCGCCCCGCCGCTCAGCGACGGCACACACGCCGCCAACGCGCGCGCCTTCAACAACTGGCTGCTGCACGATTGGTTAGTGGATTACGACGGTAATAACGTTAAAGTCTTCGATTTTTACAACGTGCTCACCGGGGAAGATCATCATCACCAGTTGGTAAACGGCGAGATCAAACACACCTATGCAGTCGGTCACGACACACTGGTCTACCCCAGCGACGACGACCACCCCTCCGCGGCAGGCAGCCAGAAAGCCACTGAAGAATTTGTGCCATTGCTAAACGCCTGGTACAACGGCTGGAAAGCAGGTGCGCCCACCACGCCGCCACAAAGCGAAGGTGCGGAGCCTGACACCAGTGACGATACTAACGAAAGCCAGTCTGCCGCCCCTCTGGCAGGCGGCATGATCGCCGATTTCGAAGACAGCAACGCCTGGGAAGCGATGTTCGACGCTATCGCCGAAACCAGCATCGGCTGTGAAGTCGTTAGCGGTGAACCGTACAGCGGCGCAAACGCCTTGCAAATCGACTTCAACATGGCACTGGATGGTTGGGGAGCTTGCTATAAAGAATATCATCAGCCACAAGACTTCTCCGCCGGAGAGGGCATCAATTTATACGTCCGCAGCCTCCAGACCGGTGTACATTTCGCCATGCTGCTGTATACCGGCAACGGAGAAAACGCCCAAATCTATGGGGCCGCGTATGACACCACCCAGGCCGCCGTGGATGGCTGGGAAATGGTGCAATTCCAATGGAGTGATTTCCTGCTCGACTGGCAAGAAGGCAGCCCGCCCCCCGATCCCAGCCTGGTTTACCAAATAGCCATCGCCTTTGATGGCTACGAAGGCGCGAACAACGGCACTTTATGGATAGACGACATTGGCCTGTTGGGCGCAGCGCCGGTTGAAGAAGCCGCTCCACCTGCCGAGGAAGAGCAGCCCGCAGCCGAAGACGAATCCGCCCAACCCGAAGGTCAGGGTAGTGCAGGCGGGGTTTGCCCATTCTCAATTGCCATGCCGGTGATGGTCATCTTAGGCGCAGTCTGGACACGCCGAAAGCTGATGTAATCACTTTCATTTTATAGAAGAAACCCCGGAGAATTACTCCAGGGTTCTCTCATTTCAAAGCCAAAATTTATTATGGGGTTGGTATCGGTGTACCGATCGGTAAAAATTCCCGAAGATCAGCCAGTATGTGCGTGACCTTGAGGGCTGCTTCGCCGGTGCAGTCGTTGCCTTCCAAGTCACAAACCTTGACCGCATAGCAGCCTTCCTTGGTCAGCACGTAATCTTCTTCGCCGCCCATCAGCATGCCTTTGACCGTGTAGGTTTGCATATCGATCACCGGTGAGCCGGAACTCCCGGCAAACACATCCAGGCTGGCAACAAAATATGGCTTTTCCGCATCGGCCTCGAGCACCCAGGCTCCGGTGGCGATCTTCATCGGCAGCCCGCTGGGATGGCCAAGGCTGGCAAGTTCTTCGTCAAAGGCGGCGGCTTCTTCAGTCAAAACCAGACCGGGCAGCCCGGTCGGCCGGTCCAGGCGCACCAGGGCATAATCCATCAAAGTAGTTTGATCTTGAACAATCGCCTCCAGGCTATCGCAGGCGTAAACGTTGTTGTCCGTCAATGTACCCGCTTCGCCCGCCATATTCATTTGGTAGCCAAATACAAAGCGTGTGTTTTCGCAAGCAGCTGCGCTGGGGATACAATGCGCACTGGTCAGCAAGAGTTGATCGTCGATCAAAAAACCGGTGCAGAAACCCGGGGCCAGTTGATCTGCAAAGCGCTGCGCGGAGCATAAAGGTGCACCATAAACGCGCTCGACGCGTTCGTTCAAGGTAAAAGCATTCAGCGTAACCACTCCATCGCTACCGGTCTGCAAAGCCGCCGGGCGCACCAGCATGGCTACCGATGAAGACATCGCAAGCAAAGTATCATCCTGAATAAAAGCGCTCCCGGCACAATCCTGTCCTGGTTCATTCGCGTCAAATTCATCACCCACACAAATATCGAGGCGATTGTCTTCGCCGTACAGTGTGCCCTGTGGCTGGCCACCTTCCGGGACAACGATCTCAGCCTCTTCCATCGGCTCTTCTTCTGCCGCGGCCTCCTCTTCTTCAACCGGCGCTTCCATCTCTTCCATTTCAGCTTCTTCGGCGGTCGGCTCCGCGGCCGCAGCACAAGCCGCAAGAATCAGAGCCAGCAAGGCCAATAAACTCAGCACAAGGATAGGATTTAATTTTCGTTTCATAGAATTATGAATAGCTAACAATCTTCAATGGTTGATAGACGATCTTTTCCAGGAAGCCAGAGCGCTCACCGGCCGCTTATTTTATAACGCTGTACTTGTTATTAAAGTTCCCCAACACCCATTCATTCGCCGACCGCGGTCGGCACGGCATGGGACATCATCACCAATTCGACGCGCTGCATCCAGCCCAGACTGTCCCAGAATTTTTGGGCTGCTTCGTTCTCTCCAAACACAAACAAGTGACACTTCTGGATGCCGATCTGCATCAGGCAATACATGCAACGCCCAACCAGGTTCCGCCCCAAACCCTGCCGCCGGGCAGACTCGGCTACTGCCAGGTGGTGGATGTAGCCGCGGCGGCCGTCATGCCCGCACAAGGCCGCGCCAACCAGTTCGCCTTGCTCGTTTCGGGCAATATAACTCAAACCGGGGTTACGCTCCAGAAAACGCGCGATACCTTCCCGCGAATCGGCTTCGCTTAACCCAACGCCCTCCGTAGCGCGCCACAAGGCGTAAACCGCGTCATAGTCTTCAATTGTCATTTCCTTGATCGAAAAACCCATCTCACCAACCTCCTCTGTTAACTGACCTGAAACCAGTATACAGGAAAACGCGCGGGGAAAGCAAGATATTAGTATGCAGTATACAATATCAGCCGATAGTCGGGAAATGCAGAAAAAATATCTAGCATTTCTATTCAGCTACTTCTTCGTAATCCTCTAGCACGCTATCCGATAAATGGTTAAGATGCTCAAGTTCCGAAAGATCAATAAGGCTGTCATAAGAAACATACGTACACAATTCAGATAAAGGCCCCTTATCTAACAATGAAAAAACAGGTCGTTGGAGTTCTTGAAAAACTTTTTCACGACGACTATATGGAGCAACTATATGAAGTTTTATATCCATATTCGGTTGTAATGCAAGTAAATCAGCCATCCGCAACAGACCGGAATAAACGGCTGTAGTATGCTCAACTTCAAATGCCCTGACAATTGATCGCTTGTTCAACCACAAGACATCTATCTGCTCAATCGTTCTTATCGTTACCAAATCATAATTCAGAGGTAATTGCTCAATCAACGATCCCGAATTAGGCTCCCATTCCTGAAGAACATAATTCCTATCCGCTTTGGGAATCCAAATACCAAAACCCATGCTTTCACCAACTTGAGCAAGCAATGCTTGCATTCTAGCGGATTCTCGAATTGTTCCTTTTTCTTCAACCACTTCTTCATCACTATCATCTGGAACACTCACTGTAACTACACGGTTTTCTCGGCGAACTCGCTGGGTGATATATTTTGAATATTCCCTTTCATCAACCGCAAAGATTTCCCCACCGTCCATTTGCGATATTAAAATTTCCTCTAAAAACTCACCATCCTCGTCATCAATTTGCGTTAGACTTCCTCTAAGCTTACCTGTCCACGTTGACCCGGATTGTTCATGGTCTTTTGTGAAGGACAACTTGTTCCATACATGATCTTCTTTAATAGGGATTGTCTTTTCTTTATCCAACCATACATTTGGTTTTACCTTAAAACGAACAATAAAAGGATCGTCATCGGAATAAAACCTTGGTGTTTCATCGACAAAACACTCGCTAACCACCTCAAGAATCCCAACCCAGTGGGATAATTTCGTCATATAACAGACAAATTTATCGCCGGGATGAATTTGTTGGGCTTTTTTATGCTGCCTTATTCTAAATCCCGTAACATCTTTTTTAGATTTAGAATATGCTTCATATGTCTCGGGAGAAAAAATGTCTAAATAATAGGCCATCGATTTGCCCCTTCCAATCCTATTTTGCTCAAGATTACATCATCGCATAAATCTATTTAGGACTACTCCCCAGAAAAAAGGAGCTATATATTCTCTGCAACCCAGGCGTCGAATTCCGCCAGCAGCTTTTGCTTGATTTCCGACTCGACGCCACTAACTACGAAGGCGTTGCGAGCAATACGTGCCAGATCAGCGCGGGAATAACCAAATTCCTCGGCCAGCACGTGGTATTCCTGGGTCAACGTGGTATTGAAAAGCGGCGGGTCATCGCTGTTGACGGTCACCAACACACCCATCTCGTCAAGTTGGCGGAAAGGATGGCTGGCAAAGTCGGGATAGACTTTGAGACAAATGTTACTGGTTGGGTTGATCTCCAACGGGATCTGGCGCTCTTTGAGCACTTCCACCAAAGCGAGGTCTTCAATCGACCGCACGCCATGCCCAATTCGGTCGGCGTAGAGGTCATCGATTGCTTCCCACACGCTTTGCGGCCCGAAGGTTTCCCCAGCGTGCGGCACGCACAAGAAACCGGCTTCCCTGGCTTTGGCAAAACCATGCGAGAAAGGCTTAGCTGGTGCGCCCGGCTCATAGCCGCCCAGTCCGTAACCGACCACACCATAATCGCGGCCCAGCAAAGCCTGCTCCAGCGTGCGCTCGGCGGGGTAGGGATCATACTTGCCGTCATCATTCGGAAAACTCAGGTTACGTGGTACGTCAAACACCCAGCGAATTTCTACACCGAACTCATCTTTGGCGCGCTGGCGGCCATCTTCCAAGCCTACCAGGATAGCTTCAATCGTCAACCCCTTTTCAGCCTGCATATCGGTGTGCCCAAACGGCGTCACCGTTACCTCGCGGTAGCGGATGTTCTGTACGGCCATGTCTTCACCGCAACGATAAGCCAGCAACGCAAAATCTTGCGGCGTGCGGATCAATTCCAGGATAACGATATACACATCAATGAAATGGTTGAAGTCAGAAAACTGGAACCATTGCTGCAATCCAGGAATATCCTGAGCAGGCAGCAGATCAAGCTTGTTGTGGCGCTTTGCCAGTTCGAGCATACTGGCCGGTGTGGTCGAGCCTTCGAAGTGTACGTGCACTTCGGCTTTTGGCATCGTCTGGATGAATTCGCCTAAAGATTTTTCGGTCATGGGGTTTCCTTAAATTAAGGTTGGATTGAGTATAAAGGATTCACCGGAGAAGTGCAAGCAGATTATGGTTCTAGTCGATAAGATGCAGATCATTGAAAGCCCCAAACAAGACTTTGGCAACAAAAAACCGCCGCACACAAATGCACGGCGGTGGAGAATTAACTTTGTGGCTATTTCTCCCAGGTCACCCAATCGAAGATAATACTGGATTCGTCGATGTCGTAGAAGTAGATGTAACCATATCGTCCTGGGTCAGTGTTGAAGCACAGATAATCATTCTCCGGTGTGATGACCCGCTCGTCGTCAAGATAAGCATCGCTGTCCTTACATTTTTCAAGCGTTGGCGCTTTACTGAAATCGTCTTCGAATGCGATCTCAGCGGCATTCACCGGCACCAGCTTGATCTCGCCATAAGCATAATCGTCCTCGATAACCAGTTTGAAATCGCAACGGTCGTTCAAATCCACAGCAGCCTTGCCCCGGTCGAAATCGAAACATTCGCCGTCTTCCAATTCAAAGTCTTCCCCCTCAGACGCAATCTCGGGGTAATCGTCTTTAGCGGATACCTTAACGATCACATACAATGGCACATCCGCATCCGAACCGAAGCCAAAGCTATAACCCGATGTGTTTTGCAATATCCAGTTGCCGCGGTATTCCCCGGCCTTCTCCGGCGCGGTCAGGTACATAGACACATCCACCACCTGCCCAGGATATACTGGCCCACCTAAGGCCACGCGCGCGGAGCTGCTCATCCGCTCACCGCTATGGAAAACGGTTGCATAGCTGGTATCCCAGGTAGTTGTACCAATATTCTTGATGCGCCAGGTCTTCAGGAATGTTTCACCTGGGGCTACTTTACTACCGTCGGGTACCGTCACATCGGCGATAAAAGCAGCCGCGTCGTATGGTCGCAGCGTGCTGGTCGGCGCTTGGGTTGGCGATGGGGTATTCGTGGGCTGCAAGATTACCGGTGTCGCCGAGGGGAACACAACCGGCGTATTGGTTGGCAACAGTGCCAATGTTGGTGTGGGGGTTGGCGGTAAGTCCTGCGGTAGATTGCAGGCTGAAAACACGACAAAGACGATAATGCTGAAGCTCAGTCGCTGCGCGCGCTTATAAAGTAAATTTTTCATAATCTTACTCCTTCACTCAATTTCACCTGTATTTTAGGAAATCCTGTTTTCCGCCGGATTGCCAAAATGTAGCAACCCAGCGTAACCATGTTACAGATTTGAAACGGTGAAAGTGGGAATTTTGTTCCCGAAATTCTCAATTTTCCCCACAGCTTTAAAGCATAAATTAGCCCCCAATAAATAAGCTCAATCCAACATCATCATTCGCAAGTAACTGAGAACGTGGCCTGATTGGAGCGCAGCGTATTACCGCCATTCGCCACAAGTTGTGCCCAGCCATCGACCGAATTCTCGATTTGTAGCACAAAATTGACCGGCAGCGTATTCTCACCACTCAAATAACGCACATCTTGCGGCTCGGGCAGGAAGAATTGAAAACCACTACTGCCGGCGCCGGCCTCAACTTCGTACACATAGTCCCCCGCACCAGAAGTGATCGAACCGTTGAACTCGAGCGTCACCGGGCATTCCCCAGCATAGCTTGATGGGCTGACACTCAAGCTCGCCGCGGTAATCGCCGCGCCGCCCTCCACGGTTTCGTCAGCTTCCTCATCGGTGTCCGTCTCGTTTATATCGTCTCCCTCGGTGTCGTCCGCCCCACCATCTGCCGCCACCTGGATCATCACAAAAAATGCCTGGCTATGATCCTCACCAAGGCCGAAGCGTTCACCGCGCTCATTGACCAGCATCCAGTAACCGATATAAGATCCCGGCTCTTCGGGAGCAGTCAATTCAACCGACACATTCACCGCATCCCCGGGTTCAACCAGCCGCGTAAGCGCATGCGTAGTTTCGAGATCGGCGCCCATCGAATCGCCTTCCTCGAAAACCAGCGCATAAGCGGAAGACCATGCCGTTTCACCGCTATTGGTCAAACGCCAGGTCTTAGTGAAAGTCTCCCCAGGCGCGAAAACAGTGCCATCCGGCACGGTCACATCCCCACCAAAGGTGGCCGCGTCCAGGCCAGTACGCAAGGTGGGTTGAGCGTAATTGCCGTAATCGTAAGTCGCCTCCAAAGAATCATCATACGTTAAAATGATCTGCTCTAAGATCGGCTTGGTAGTTTCGAGGTATTCGGCGTAGGTCACTTCAGGGTGATAACCAGAGCCAAACATGATCTGGAAGCCATCCGGCAGATCGATCCTAAAAACCTGCAAATGCTTGTTCAGGGTATCGCCACCGTTTTCATCCTGCCATTCAAATCCATCGGCGATGTAGGATTGCCCCTTAACCGTGAGCGTTTCCTCGAGCGCAGTATTCGTGCCCACTCCCTGTCCGGTCGGGCCGCAATGGGTATAACGATAGGATTGGTTGGTCGGTGCGTTGATGCTCACCCACCCCCAGAGATAAATGACGTACACACAAAAATTGTCACCGATCTCAGCTTCGATGGTCGCAGTGTACTCATCGAAAGTCGTGTCGGCCGGAATTTCACGCGTCTCAACATAACCAACGCCATCTTCCCGCACCGTGGCATATGGCGGGTAAGAGATCTGGTAGCCATAATATTCATTGGTATATGTCAACCAGTCTTCCGTGTCAGCAGCGGTCGGCGTTGGTCCATTAACAGGTACGGCAGGTGTATTCTCCAACGTGGGCGTAACCTCCGCGGTAACGCCTGGCAGCGTACACCCTGAGATGAGAACAAAAACGATCGAAAGACAAAAGATGCGCTTCAGCATTCGCTGCTCCTTGGAAACCTGGCAACTTGACCGCCTAACGATTTGAAAACAGGTCGCGTTTCTTGAACGGCGCAGAGAGGAACCGCAAAAAGAGCTTATACCCAGGGGCATAATGCAGACGAACACCGTTCTTTCGATTAGCCAAGATCTTGTCCGCCAGCCAGGGCGCGACCGTTTCTGCCCGGTCGGCGATGATGTTAAAGATGTTCTTAACGCGCGCCAAATCGTCCGGCTTGCCCGCATATTGATCCATTACCATATCCGTAATCATCATCCCCGGCTGCAATGCCCCCACAACCACAGATGTACCTTTAACTTCGTTGGTCAGCGCGGTGTGAAAGTAAGGCAAGTACGCCTTGCTGGTGCCATACAGTGCCAGCCCCGGCACCTGCCGCCCGGTACTTCCCATGCCTTCCATGTTATAGACAGCACCAAAACCTTGCGCCAGCATACCGCTAACCGCAACCCGCGCGCCATACATCAACCCCAGCACATTCGTTTCAATTACGCCTCGGAGAATTTCAGGTTCGAGTTCATAGACAGGCATCATCTCGGCGGAGCGTCCGGCGTTATTGATCCAGACATCCACCTTACCAAACCTGGCTACAGCAGCATCCCACAAATCCTGCACCTGCTCATATTCAATCACATTGCAAGGCTGCATATGGATGCGTTCACCGGTATACGTTTTCACAAGTTCCTGATAGGCACGTTCACTGCTCTCTGCCGAACTACCACTGACGACCACCTGGCAACCACGTGCCAGAAAAGCATCGGCCAGGGCATAGCCAATGCCGCGCGAACTCCCTGTGATCACAATCGTCTTCATAAACCATCTCCTCGTTTAGCGCTTTCTAAACAGGTCACAACAAACAATCGGTATTGTACCCAGAATTACCTTCCCATTGGCGACAATCGCGTCAACCGGTTTGACTCATTCCGCCCAGGTATCCAGGAAAGCGAGCAAAACCTTGGCCGCATTATCAGCCGCAAGCTGATAGAAAACATTGATTTCATTCTCCCCGGCACCGCCGCCCGCAAGGTCGGACAGTGACCGGAAGGCCAGGAAGGGCACATCATTGACATATGCTACGTGAGCCACAGCCGCGCTTTCCATATCGAGTACATCCGCCTCGAAGGTCTCCCATACCCATACTCGATAATCGGCGTTATCCACAAATGTGGGACCACTCACCCCATTCCCACCGACCACAACCACCGGCTCATTGGTCAGGCAGTTATCCTGAGATGTGCATGTTGACAACGCCACAATTCGAACCGCATCTTCCGCAACCGCCAACATCTCTTCATCGGCGGCAAACCAGAATTTGGTCTCGTACCCATTAGCCTGATTCTCTGGCACAGAGACATATTGCGGGAAGATCATGCCATAGTTCCCAAAATCGCGGGTGTGCCAACCGGTATCCCAGCCAGTATTGGTCTCACGCGCAAAGAGCGCCTCCTGATATTCTCCCCATTGGGCCGGAATGACCACATCGCCAATATTCAGGTTTGGATTGACACCCCCGGCAATCCCAGAGAAAACAATCCCCTGAACATTGAAATGGTCGATGACTGCCTGGGCATTCATGGCGGCATTAATCATGCTCGTGCCACTCAACATCAGGGCAACATCCTGCCCATACAGCTTGCCGATTTGGACCTCGGTGCCATTCAAGTCGTATGTTCCAGTCAGATCAGCTTCTTGTTGCAACATGCTAAGCTCAGCCCCGAAAGCGGACATAATCACCAGACGCGGCGTTTCTTCCAAAGTTGGACTTTCAAGCTGTTGGGTTGGTTTACAGGCGGCAATGAGGACAGTGAAGAAAATCAATACCAGTACATTTCGCTTTTTCATAATTTCACTCCCTTTTGGTAACTCTCTTCCGCACTACAGGCCTATTTTACTATTGAAAGCGGTCGTCAGAGCGCTTCTCACGCGAGCGGCCTTGCGCGCTTTCCAGCCAACCCAAACGCACTCCCGCGTGGTGGTCAAATTCGGGCACATATGGTTTGATATCCAATAACGGTGTGCCATCCAGCACGTCGATACCTTCCACAGCAAGCACATTCTCTTCAAGATTTGTCAGCCTGACCACCGAAATGCCAATTGGATTGGGTCGCTTCGGGGCACGTGTCGAAAACAGCCCGCGCGGTTGGGTATCGAGGAAGGGCGTCACTGTCAGGTTAGCTTCCTGCACCAGGTGAAAATGATAGAGCAGAATAATATGGGAAAACCCATCCAGGTCCACCAAGCCCGCCACAAATTGCGGGAACACTTCAATTCTGCCGCGCACCCCGGCCGCCCCACTGGGCTGGATTGGCATCCCGCCAATTTCTTTCCATGGTGTGTGGATCACACCAATCGATTGGTAATTAATTTCCATCCGGTTT
>JAFGRA010000042.1 GCA_016935415.1 Anaerolineales bacterium | reverse complement strand
TGGAACTGATTAACGACGTGTTGGATATTTCGAAAATCGAGGCCGGTCAATTTGAGCTGGCGCATGAACTATTTGATCTGGCGGCGACCATCCGAAAAAGCGTCGCCAAAGTCATGCCCCTGGCCGAGAAAAAGGGCTTGACGTTGAACGCGTCGATCTCTCCCAAGGTCGGCCAGATTATCGGCGACCGGCGGCGGGTGGAGCAAATCATCATCAACCTGTTTAGCAATGCGATCAAATTTACCGAGCGGGGACAGGTGGGCGTTGAATGTGACGTTCAGGGTGACCAACTGGTTACCCGCGTACTTGATACCGGCGTCGGTATCAAGTCGGAAGATCTGGAAAGGCTTTTTCAGCCATTCCGACAATTGGATGCGGGGATCAGTCGCCAGCACGAGGGCACCGGGTTAGGACTCTCAATTTGCAAACGGCTGGTGGAATTGATGGGGGGGAGCATCTGGGTTGAAAGTACCTGGGGACAAGGCAGCCGTTTTAGTTTTTCTTTGCCGCTTGAAAGGACACACGTATGAAAGCCACAATTCTACTGATTGAAGATAATGAAAAGAATCGGTACCTGACCACGTTTATCCTGGAAAAGTATGACTATCGGGTTGTTCAGGCCGAAGATGGACAAGCCGGGATCGTCCTGGCGCGCCAGATCAAACCGGATTTGATCCTGCTGGATATTCAGTTGCCGGTGATGGATGGGTATGCCGTCGCGCGCGAACTGACGAAATCTGAAGATTTGCGGGATATTCCGATCGTGGCCGTCACGTCCTACGCGATGGTCGGCGACCGGGAACGCATCCTGGCCGCAGGGTGCGTGGGCTATCTCGAAAAACCGATTAACCCGGCTACGTTTGTAGCCGACATCGAACAATATTTACATAAAGGTCATTATGACTAAACTACTGCTTGTAGACGATAACCCACAAAATCTGTACATGTTGCAGGTGCTCTTGTCAGCGCACGGTTTTGACGTGGAATTGGCTTCGAACGGCATGGTCGCATTAGATCTGGCGCGCCACGCGCCGCCAGATATGATCATCAGCGACATCCTGATGCCGGTGATGGATGGTTTTACCCTGTGTCGGGCCTGGAAGGAAGATGATCTTCTGAAAAATATTCCATTCGTCTTTTACACGGCCACCTACACTGATCCAAGAGATGAAGATTTTGCGCTTAGCCTGGGAGCTGAACGATTTATCATTAAGCCCACTGAGCCAGCCCGACTCTTAGCCCTGTTACAGGAAATCATCGCCGCCCATGAAGCCGGAAGATTGGCGGCTCCGCGCCAGCCAATCGAAGAAGCCCAGTACTATAAAGAATATAATGCGGCGCTCATTCGTAAGCTGGAAGATAAAGTGTTGCAACTTGAGGAAGCGAATCGCGCCCTGGAACGTGACATCACCGAGCGCAAGCGGACCGAAACCCGTCTCTGGAAGTTGAATCGGATGTACGAACTGCTGAGCAAAATTAATCAGGCCATCGTCCGCATCCGCGAACCGCAGGCGCT
Organism: Anaerolineales bacterium; assembly: GCA_016935415.1. Lineage (GTDB taxonomy): Bacteria > Chloroflexota > Anaerolineae > Anaerolineales > UBA11579 > JAFGRA01. The sequence goes on along the minus strand of JAFGRA010000042.1, from coordinate 1,533 downwards.
GTTCGACAAGGTCTGCCGCATCGCCGTTGAAATCGGCGGCTTTCGCATGGTGTGGATCGGCCTTGTGGACGAATCCTCACAGCAATTCCAAATCGTCGCGCAGGTCGGCGGCGCGGCGGCATATTTTGAGCAGGCCGGCAGCACCTTCCGAGGTAAGCCAGTAGATTATTGCTCCGTCCAGAATGCCTTGCGCGGAGGGCAACCCGTGATTTGCAACATGGTTGAGTCAGTTGCGCCTTGCCAACCGATCGCGCTTCAGCTTGGCGCCCGTTCCACGGCAGCCTTTCCGCTGGTGGTCTTCGGCAAGATTCGGGGCACTGTGAATTTCTACTCCGGCGAGGCGGATTTCTTTGACGAAGAGGAGATCAACCTGCTGGGTGAAATCATGCTGGACATCTCCTTTGCGATGGAATTCGTCGAGAAAGAAACCGAGCGCAAACACATGGAGGCGCGGCTGCACGAAAGTCGAGAGCAGTATGCACTGTTGTTTGCCAATAGTCTGGATGCCGTATTGTTAACCGTGCCCGATGGCCGGGTCCTGGCTGCTAATCCTGCCGCCTGCCGTATTTTCGGACATTCTGAGGAAGAACTTTGTCAACTCGGTCGGAGTGGCATTCTTGATGCCTCAGATCCGCACCTGGCGGCGGCATTGGAAGAGCGTACACGCACAGGTAAATTTAGCGGGGAACTGACCTTTATACGGAAAGATGGGACCAAATTCCCCGGCGAAATCTCCACGGCGATTTTCAAAGACTGCACTGGTGCTGAACGCACGAGTATGATCATCCGAGACATCACCGAACGCAAGCGGGCAGAGCAACTGCTTAAAGAACGTGAAGCGTTGTTGAACGAAGTCGGGGTTATTGCTAAAGTCGGCGGGTGGGAAATGGATCTGGCAACAGGCAAGGCAACGTGGTCTAAAGGGACGTACGATATCGTTGAGATCGCCTATGACATGCCTATCCCTGGACTCCATGAACATGTCGGGTACTATTTTCCGGAATATCATGAGATGATTGAGCATAAAATGAAAGCGCTTATCGAGACAAAGCAACCCATGATGTTTGAGGCGGCGCTGAAGACCGTAAAGGGCAATATTAAATGGTGCCAGGCTTTCGGAGAGGCAGTGGTGAAGGATGGGAAGTTGATTAAGTTGCGAGGGACTTTCCAGGACATCACTGAGCGCAAGCGGGCGGAGGAGCAAATCCGCCGCCTCAACGCCGAATTAGAACAACGGGTCAGTGACCGCACCGCCCAACTGGAAGCCTCGAACAAAGAACTGGAAGCCTTCAGTTATTCGGTGTCGCACGACCTGCGGGCGCCGCTGCGCGGGATTGAAGGCTTGACCTCGTTTCTGGTCGAGGACTATGGCCCAAAGCTTGACGCGCAGGGGCAACAATATTGCGCCCTGATCCGCGCAAGCACCCAACGTATGAATCGGCTGATTGACGACTTGCTGGCCTTTTCACGGGCTGGCCGCGCCAGTCTGCGCCGCAAGCGGATTGACATGCGCGCCCTGGCGCAGGAGATCTT
>JAFGRA010000346.1 GCA_016935415.1 Anaerolineales bacterium | reverse complement strand
TTATCACCAATTGCATCCTGATGCACCCAATCATCAGTTGAGTATTGCTGAGTTTTCTCTATGAGCAACTAGCACCATTAGTTATTACTTACTTTCTACCGGCAACCATTCCTGCTATAATCACGCCATGCGAGCTATCGTGAAAACGATCTTTCTGTGTATTTGCCTGCTGTTGGCAGCCTGCGGAAACAGCGCGGCAACGCCAGATGAGGCGCAGTCTACCACCGCACCGACCCGGGCATTGATCCAATACCAGTCTCCCACCCCCACTCTGGACCAAACGGTCACCCCGCCGCCCATCCAGCCTACGGTGCCCGCCTTACCTACGGCCACTCCCTTCCTTTATACTGTGGTCGATCAGGATACTTTGATCGGCATTGCAGTCAAGTTCAACGTCTCCCTCGAAGATCTGCTGGCCGCTAACCCCGAAGTCGACCCGCGCGCCTTATCTATTGATACCGTGTTGGTCATCCCGACCGGTGAGGGCGAAGTGGTCAGCTTACCCACGCCCACCCCGGTACCGGTCAGCTTTAGCGAACCAGCCTGCTACCTCAACACCGCCGGAGGGCTGTGGTGCCTGGTAGTGACTCAGAACAACGCCCCAAATGCCCTGGAAAATCTCTCGGCGAACATCTACCTGTATTCCGAGGCGGGCGAAGTACTGGATAGTCAAGTGGCGACCGCACCCTTGAACGTATTCGGCAGCAACCAAAGGTTGGCACTGGCGGCCTATTTTTCGCCTCCACTTCCAGCCTGGCGTTTTGCCCAGGCGCAGCTCTTGACTGCCCTCCCCGTGCCCGATGCAGACGACCGCTACCTGCCGGTCGCGATCAGTGACTTGGAAATCGCCATCTTGCAGGATAGCGTGACTGCGGAAATCTCAGGCGACGTCCACCTGACCGGGGGCGAACGCAGCGCCAACATTATCTGGGTTGCAGCGGTAGCCTATGCTGAAGATGATCGGGTCGTCGGGTTCCGGCGTTGGGAAGCCACCAACGAATTACCCCCAGAAAGCAGCCTGAACTTTGCCTTCGAAGTCTACAGCCTGGACGCCCCCATCGCGCAAGTGGAAGTGTACGCCGAAGCGCGACCGTGAGCGCCCCTATTTTCACAAAAAAAATACCTCCAACTCGTGGAGGTATTTTTGCTTTTAGGGGCAATTCAGATCAGTTCCCCCAGATGATGTAGCTGTCGCTGGTGCAAATTTCACCGGCGTCGCCGTCTTTGGCACAAACCTCATATGGGATCAACGCTCCGTTAGGGGCCTTGATCGCCGGGATGCTCAAGGAAGCAGAGCCACCGGCATTGGTTGGCGGGAAGACGTACACGCTGCGGGTATCATCCGGCAAGGTAAGTTCGATATCGGGCGCTACATTCTCCACCGGCATCCCATCCCTGGTGATGGTAACGTGGATGGTCTGGACGTGGTCGGAGTCGATCAGGGATTCCTCTTCCCACAGCTGGATCCGAAGCTTGCTGACCGGCTCTTTTGTGGCTTGTGGGCCAGGATTAATGAATAGCGTTTTGTAGATCGAACCCAGATTTACCGGGTGGACTTGCTGGCCCTCGGCAGCATTGGGATCGCTGTCCAGGCACAGGTTCTCGAAGCATTGGCGGTAAATATTATCCTGGTAGGGGAAGATTTCCGTGATCGGATAACCGGAAACATCGATGCCGCCATGCTGGGAGATGTAATCATAGAAAAGTAATGGGATATTATGCCCGAGATCGCCTTCGATGCGGAAGAAGTAGACCAACTGCGAATCGAGTTTCTCAACCAGCGGCTTTTCCTCATAACCCACCAACTTTGAAATCGGGCGGGCATAAGCCCGGTTGGGATCATCTGGGATCGCGTAAAGCACCAGGTTCCCAAAGATCACTTCCTGATTACCGTCTTTTGCTTCGTACGGGCCAAATAGATACTCACCCACGAAAGTTTGCCCCAGCCGGGCAACGGTGCTGGCAAAAGGTTCTGGCAGCGCGCTGTCATTGTGCAGCGCACCACTGTTACTTGACATCTGGTGACGGCATTGGTAACCGCAAGCCTCGATGCCATAATAGAGCAGTTCGGGGTCCCCGATAACATTGGTCAACGATTGGTAAATGCCGATATTTTCAAAATGCTGCTCCAAACGATTTTCTTCGGGATTGTAACGCACTTCAGTTAACGGTTTACCAGCGTAACGGACGCCCCCCAACGCTTCATATATTGAGACGAAATCAGCGTAGACGATATGCCCATCCACATATAACGAACCACCTTGTTGGGGCATCGGCACGGGGGGATCTAGAAAGCCGAATTCTTTGCCCAGCGGGGCCAGGTAGTGCTGCCGGTCGGAAGGCGCGTAGGGATCGTAAACCATCAGCACCTTCTCCGTATATTGCATACTCAGGTTCTCCAAGAGAATCACATCCGAGATCGCCGGGCCCAGGATTGCATTCCCTCCCAGGTACGCGTAAAGTTCCCGGAATTGCGGAGCAACCGGATAGGTATGGATTGCCGTTGGACTGGGCGATGGAGACGTTGGCGTTCCACCACAGGCAACACTCAGTGAAGCTAATAGCACAAAAAGCATCACCGGCACGGTAGATTTTCTAAGAACCATATTCATTTTTGGGGTCCTTAAACCAACTGCTTTGATTAATACAAAGCATTCAATTAGACCAGATTAAAAAACAATTGGGTCTTTTGTATGTTTCGCCTCAATAATTAGTATATCAAAATTTTCACAAAAGAAAATATCATTTTGTCTAGATCCTCTTTTCCGAACTTACACCGCCATCGCTTGTGTGAAGCGCGGCTCACTCAGATGCCCCAAAAAGCTGGATAACCGGCGCTTGTGGGGGATACAAAGATCATCACCCACACACATACGGGTCGGACGCGATCGTCCATTTAAATGCGGAAACGATTTCACCACCTTACAGTTTTGCAAGGTGGTCCATAAAAAGACCTAACAAATTTTTAATTTGACGGGGAGCGAAATTAGAGCAAGGTTTTATTATGGGGTGATCAACAAAAGGGGGATCGGGATGAATACCAGAACGAAGACGATCACCCCAAAAATGGCAACGGCCTTCCGTCTGTTATCCAATGGGGTGATCATATCGAGCGGTTCGGCGAAGGCGCGCCCCAGCAGCAGCAATAAGAATACCCACAGCCACCACCCCGGCCAGATGAAACCCAGGCCGCCCAGCACGATCAATACCACCGGCAAAAAGGTGCGCGCCCGCTCTCCGAACAGCACGTTGACCACGTGGCCGCCATCCAACTGTCCGGCCGGGATCAGGTTCAGCGCAGTGACCAGCAAACCCGCCCAACCCGCCCAGGCGACCGGGTGCATGAACACATCCATACCACCAAAGGGAACCGGTTGGCCGGTGAGCACATACCGCGCCCAATACACCACCGGGTTGACGTCGCCATACGAAACCGGCGCGGGCAGCAATTGGCCGTGGATGATATATTTGGCCGCCAAATATAAAATCGAATTCCCTTCCAGGCTGAAGCCAAGGCCGATATTGTCAGCTGTAGGAAGCTGTTGGACTGGAGAAAGCCACAGCCCCAGCAATAAAACCGGGATGGCTACTACCAGCCCGGCCAATGGCCCGGCGATGCCGACATCCAGCAAGATCTTTTTATTCTTGGGCGGTTCTTTCCACAAGATCACGGCGCCCATCGTGCCCAACGGGTTGAAGGGGAATGGAACGAAATAAGGCAACGTCACTTCAGTCTTGTGGTAGCGCGCCATCAGATAGTGCCCAAACTCGTGCGCCAATAAGATCGCCAGCAGGCTGACTGCAAAGGGCCAGCCAGTCCAGATTTGAGCCAGTGGAGCAAGCAATTGTTGGAACGCATTTTCCGGCAGGGGGCCGTCATAACTATACAAGGCCCCGGCATAAATTACACTGAACAGCGTAATGATGAATAAGATCAGGTTAAGGCGCGGGTTCGAAGGCGTTGGGTTGACCACTCCCGCCCGCACGATCACAACTTGCTGGTCTTCCTCGATGCGAAAGAAAGGCGTCACCTCGTAGGGCCGCAGCGCCGCGGCAAGTTGGTCGTAGGCTGATTCCGAGTCCAACAACAATTCACCGTAATATTTCGCCAGGTAACCCTGTTCGCTGTTCCCGATCAAAGGCCGCGCGACCTTGAAGACCTGGTTGACCTGCTTCCTGATCTCGTCTAGTGATTGGATGTACTGCTCATTCGTTTCCATTAATTTTCTTTCTGAATGTCTTTTGGTAAATGTGCTTGTACGTATCTTTCTTTATCCATTGTTTGCACATTTACTTACAATCAATGTTAGGCGGGAGTGCATGGGAGTCGAACCCACCGCGGCCCGCAACGCGACCCGCCACCGGTTTTGAAGACCGGGGAGCCCACCGGGACTCATCCACTCCCCTATCGAATAGGAAGGATACCGCATAGGGGTACGTTTGACAAGTTGTCGGTGAGCATAGGAGGCATTAGGATTGGATTAATGCTTCAACGGATTAAGATACTCCCACTCATAAACTTCAAAACAATTGCATTGGTCATTAATTGATCGGCGTGGCACTCTAGGGGCGACCAGCCGGTCGCCCCTATTATGTTTGTATCATTCATGTTCTACCATCCCGTCCTGACACAGTCTCATTTTTAGAGTTGCCGCCTGTCATAGATTTGTCATAGAAGCAAAGTGTGCGGTAGAAGGGATTCCATTACAATAGAAAAGTGGTGGCGCATTTCCAAATTGAGGAGTTCTTATCATGAAACAACACAAATTGAACTTGATCCTATGGGTAACCGTGCTGCTGGTCAGTACGCTGGCCTGTAATTACGTTGATAATCTCACCTCATCTGACCCCTCCGGCGACGAGGATATGGACGGCTTACCAACCCCCAACCTTACGCTGACGGCCGTGTTTGCGCCGACACCAACCTACACTACCATCCCCCCTTCGCCGACGATTACGCCAACTGAGGCTCCAACCGCAACCCCCACCCGGGAACCGGTCGTGGTGGGCGAATCGGAAGATGGTGACAGCGAACCGGTGCCTACCCGGCTGCCGGAAGAAATGGGCTTCGAATCTGCACCCGACGAAGACACCGAAAACGTATCGGCCGTGTTCCTGAGTGCGCAGCCGGTAATCGACGGCGACTTTTCCGATTGGACCGCTTACATGTACACCGCCAACAACCCTGTCTTTGGGGAAGGCTATTACAGCGGGCCAGATGACGTACGCGCCAACTTCAAGGTAGCCTGGGATACCGACTATCTCTACATCGGCGTGCAAGTATTCGACAACAAGTTCGTACAGATCGATTCGGGCCAACTCCTGTTCCTGGGTGACAGCATTGAAATCCTGTTCAACCAGGACTTGCTCGGTGACATCGACGCGGAAGAACTGAATGACGATGATTTCCAGATCGGCCTCTCCCCCGGCAACCGCTTGGAAGACGGCTCCACCGAAGCCTACCTGTGGTATCCCAAGAGCCAGGCCGGCAGCCTGTCCGCCGTAAAGGTCGGTGCGCTGGGCGGCTCGGAAGAATACTGGGTCGAGGCTGCCATCCCCTGGTCGCTCCTAGACGTTACCCCCGAGTTTGGCCAGATCTATGGTTTTAGCCTGTCCGTTTCGGACAACGACACCGCCGATGGCAGCGGCCAGCAAACTATGGTTTCCAACCTGGAAGGCCGCACGCTCGACAACCCGGCCACCTGGGGTGAACTGACCCTAATCATTCGCTAAGATCAAACAAACGCTCCCGTTGGGAATGATGACCGATTGTAGGTGTGCAATTGGCACATCTACAATCTATTTAAATGCCATTTCGGGCATTTTATAAAAAGTTACTGTTTTGTTAAGAGCATAGCAGCATTATTGTCAACCCCATTAAGTGCGGTTATAATTTTTTCAATAAGATGAGAATTGTGACATTATCCTAGTTTTGGTTACATTCCTTCGAATTGCCTGTCATTGTGGCAGGTAAGTTTTTTTTCATCGACCAACTATAAAAAAATGAGTAAATAAATGGCACACGTTTCCCACAAATTAAAAAATTCACTGGAAGGCGCGCTGGCCGGCGGCGGTGATCCGGCAACTTCCCCCTTATACGTATTCGGCCCATTCCTTAGATTGATCGTTGTCGCCGGCGTTGCCCAGGTCACCTTTGGCGCGTCGCTCTGGCTGGTGGTACTCACCATTGCGGTGGTTTCCGCCATGTATCGCCTGGTAATGCGCTGGGTGACGGATGGTAGCGGCGGCAGTGGCCTGAGCGAGGAAGAGTTCGGCAGTTGGGCAGTAAAAGTCAACGCTGCCATCACTTTCGTTGAATATACACTCACCTTCCTGGTAAGCATGGCTGCTATGGTTACCTTCATCGCCGACCGTGTTCCCGTACTCAACGAGAAAATCCTCTGGATCCAGTACCGCACCATTGTCGCCATCGCCTTGAGCGTGCTGACCGGCTGGCTGGTCAACCGTGGCCCCAAAGTAGCGGCGCGCACCTTCGGCCCGGCCACCGCAGGCGTATTGATCCTGCTGTGGGCAATGGTGATCGGCACATTGATCCGCTATGGGTTCCATCTGCCCGATTTTAACTTACAAGCCTTCCGCCTCGAAAACTTCCATTACACGCTGGGCGGGTACGTGCGCATCCTGGCGGTGATGACCGGGATCGAGGTGTTTGCCAACCTGGTTGCCGCGTACGATGGAGAACCGCATGAGAAAAGCCGCCGGGCGTTCAATAGTTTGTTGATCATCATGGGCACTACCGCGGTCACCATGCTGATTGTCGGCCCCGCTATTCTAGAGCTTTCCGATCCCACCAACGAGCAGGTGTCCGTATTCACCCAGACCATGGATCAGATCCTGCCCGCCCCGCTGCCCTTGTTCGGCACCTTCGTCGGCATCGCCGTATTGATGTCGGCTTCGGCGGCCAGCGCCCAAGGCTTGCAGAACCTGGCATTGGGCCTGCGACGGCGGCGCTACATCCCGCCTGTGCTGGGACACCGCAACGAATTCGACGTGGCCGACAAACCGGTCTGGATCGAAGTCGGCATTGTGGCGTTTTGCTTCCTGATTTTTGGTACACACGAAGAAACCTACCTGGCGATCTACGCCGCCGGGGTGTTCATCCTGCTAAGTATGACCGGTTGGGCAGTGACCAAGCGCCTGCTGCGCGAGGTGCGTGAGGAATTCACGCTTGGCAAGCTGGCCTTGATCGTCGGCACAGTACTCGCTTCCCTGTTGACCACCGGAGCAACGGTGATCATCTTCGAAGAACGCTTCCTGGAAGGGGCCTGGACTTATTTTGTCTTCATCCCGATCCTATACGGAGCATTCACCTATTTCCGCAATCGTCTGGGTGCGCCCAGCGAGGAAATGGACTACCTGGGTATGCTGGATGCCGCCCAACTGGCCGGTTTTGGCTTCGGTCAGATGCCCGCCGGTGCTGAGGGTAATGGCAACGGTCAGGAAGTCGAGGTGACCTGGCAGCCCGAACCGATCGAGCACAGTAAATGGCGCGAACAGCGCGTGGACCTTGGCCACATCATTTTGCTGCTGGATGGCTCGCGCTACGCCGCCCAGGCCAATCCGGCCGCGGAAGCGATCTGCCTGGCGACCGGCGCAAAATTAACCTTGCTTTCAGCCGTAAAGAATGACGATAACGAAAATTACGCACAGCAACACCAGGAGCGGGAAACCTACCTGCAAGGGGTGGTCTCCGAAATGCAGGCGCGCGGTGTCGATGTCGATTACGAAGTCTGCACCGGCCCGATAACCGAAGTCACCAAGCAATACATAGAAGCGAACCCCACCGACCTGGTCGTGATTTCGACACGCGGCAAGTCCGGCTCGACCCATTGGGTTCAGCGCGGCGCTTCCCACAAGTTGATCCAGAACATCTCCACACCGGTTCTGCTGATGCACGCCAACGGTGCAGAAGACGATGAACTCCCCAAGATCAAGCGTATCCTGGTGGCACTGGACGGCTCGATCTTCTCCGAACGCACGCTGCCTTTCGCACGCGCCTTTGCCAAAGCCTTCGATAGTGAGTTGGTGCTGCTGGCTGTACCTGCCGTGCCCGAATTGAAAGACTATCGCGCCCCCGATGAATTCATCACCAACCTGCGCGATAAGGCCAACCAGGAAATGAACCGCTTCCTGGAAGCGGTGGCCCGTTCGCTACGTGAGGACGGCCTGGAAGTGCGCACGCTGGTACAAGGTTCGCGCCCCGATCGTGAGATCGTGGCGGTGGGCGAAGAGGAAGGTGCCGACTTGATCATGATGACCTCGCGCGGCCGCGGCGGCGTAGACCTGCTCTTCATGGGCAGTGTGGCCGACCGCGTAGTGCAGCACACCGAAAGCCCGGTCTTCATGGTGCCCGTCCACGAACGTCCGGATTAAAGTTACCAAAATAGCTAACCTGTAAAAAAAAAGCGCATTCCAGGAAATTGGAATGCGCTTTTATAATTTATTTGCCTGGTTACTGATCCCCTCATTACTGATTACTTTTGCTAGAAAAGCAAGGAAGCCAATTCTTTGCGGTACTCGCGGGTTTGCGGGTTCTCTTCGCCCAGCAGTTCCAGCAGGCCAAGGATCACCTGGTGAACTTCGCCGTCGCGATAATCCTTGTCCTCACGCAAGATGTCGAGCAGGCCATCCAGGGCGGCGGGGATATTGTCGCGGGCGATTAACTTGAGTGCCCGCTGGTAAGCGGGTGCCAGCAGGTCGTCGCTGTCGAGCGGGATATCTTCTTCAGTCGTGGTTGCCAGGGCAGTTGCCAGCGGGATCATGGTCTCGGCGGTGGTGTATTCCTTGCTGGCGGGGAAATTACGCAAGATCACCAACGCGTCGGAGGGCTTACCCTGCGCCAGGTGGGCTTTCGCCAGCCCAAGCAGCGCGCGCGGTTGGTCGGGGTCAGCCTTTAGGGCTTGCTGGAGTGGTTTGAGGGCATCCGTCCAGCGCCCCATATTCACCATACTCAACCCCTTTTCCAGGTTGAGGTCACCATCGGTGGGTGTCAGTTGCCGCAGAAAATCGCGCACTGCGTTCTCTGGCTGCACACCGGCAAATTCAGCCACCACCTGCCCATCCCGGAAGCCTTTTACAGCCGGGATGCCGCGCACGTCGAACTGCATTGCCAGGTTTGGATTATGGTCAACGTTGACTTTCGCCAAGCGGAAAGCGCCGTTAGCCTGGATGGCTAATTTCTCCAGCATGGGGCCAAGCATCTTACACGGCCCACACCATTCCGCCCAGAAATCCACTACCACCGGCACATTCTTGGAAAAGGCCAGCACCTGGTATTGAAAATCAGCCTCGTTTACATCGATTATGTATTCTGATGACATCATAAGCATATCTCCCAGTAAGGTAAAACATCTCGAATTCGCTCATATTATCGCATAGTTCCGGTCCGTTGCGTATAAGAGTTTTATCATTAAAAGGAAACAAGGAGACAAATAAACTACTACTGGCTGAAAGCCGGTAGCTTTGAGGGTCGAATGAAATTCGACT
>JAFGRA010000345.1 GCA_016935415.1 Anaerolineales bacterium | reverse complement strand
TGCTGGTGCCGGACGTGAACGGTTTCTACCGCTCCTCTTTCCTGGAACCGGACAAACTAGGCTACAAGCAATGCGACCCACAGGCCAATATGCAAGCCGTAGAAAACTGGCTGGAAACCATCGGCGTGCTCGGCGGGCGGCGGCACACCCCCATCGTGCTGGTCGGCCATTCGATGAGTGGGGCCGCCCTGTTTTACTTCAACCAGCGCAAATGGAGCAACCACAAGGTGGGGCGCGTTTCATTAGCTCCTGCCTTATTGATGAATGATGTATTACGCAAAGGCTTCTACAACACGCTGGGCATCGGCATCTGGGCCGGAAACGTGCTCTCCCTGAACGCGGTGACCAACAAGCTTTCCCCGTTGGTCGTCGACCAGTTGATCGCCGGAGCCAGCAAGCACGTGCAGGATGTACACGCGCGTGTCTTCAAAGGCACCGCCAAGGCCACGCTGGCAAATACCTTCGCCGCCATGGGGCATGCCAAAGCCCCGGTCACGACCAGCGGCTGGGAAAACATGAAAGTGCTGCTGGGCCACAGCGACCGCCTGGTGGGCCTCTCCCCCATGTTGGATTTGCTGGTGGAATTAGGTTTCAACTCACGCCAGATGCGCGTATTGCTGGGAGACCACTACTTTTTCTCGGTCGGCCGCCACAGCCGTACCCTGCACGCCGAGAGTCGCGAGATTGCCTTCGAGGAAATTTGTCGCGTCGTCGAGATGGTCAAATAGTCTTTAGTCGGTTAGTCAAAAACGTTAGGCAGGTACATAGTTGTATCGTCAAATCGTTGCAGGCAGCTTTAGCTGCCGACTCCATCATGGACACTCTCAAAGTCAATTTCTCAAACAATATCGCAGGCAGCTTCAACCGCCAACTCACCCTTCAATTAACCATCATCGAAATCGTTTTGTCGCAGCGACTTTAGTCGCCAAGGATAAAACAACAAATCGGCATCCATCTCATAACAATCTTCTCACCCTAATGATAGAATCAAGTTGAATATTCGAACTTTTGTTATCTGTGATCAATGGAGGTAATTTCATGGAATATGTTAATCTAGGCAAAACTGGTTTGAAGGTTTCGCGCATCTGCCTGGGGATGATGAGCTACGGCTCGCCGGAATGGAATGCCTGGGTGCTGGATGAAGAGCAAAGCCGCCCATTTATCCAACGCGCCCTGGAAATGGGCATCAACTTTTTCGATACTGCCAACGCATACTCGAGTGGCGTGAGCGAAGAGGTCACCGGGCGGGCGTTGAAAGACTTCACCAAACGCGAAGAGGTGGTGATCGCCACCAAGGTCTATTTCCCCTACAACGACAAACCCAACCAGGGTGGGCTATCCCGCAAGCACATCATGCGCGCCGTGGACGATTCGCTGCGCCGCCTGGGCACGGATTACATCGACCTGTACCAGATCCACCGCTGGGATTATGACACGCAGATCGAGGAAACGCTGGAAGCACTGCACGATGTAATCAAAGCGGGCAAGGTGCGTTACATCGGCGCATCCAGTATGTATGCCTGGCAGTTTACCCAGGCGCTGTACCTGGCCGACCTGCACGGCTGGACGCGCTTCGTCTCCATGCAAAACCAATACAACCTGATCTACCGCGAACAGGAACGCGAGATGAACCCGCTGTGCATCGACCAGGGCATTGGCTTGATTCCGTGGAGTCCTTTAGCACGCGGCTTCCTATCCGGAAAGTACAAACGCGGAGAGGAACCCGCGTCGGCCCGCTACGACAGCGACCGGCTGCTAAGCTATCGTTATTTTCAGGATAACGATTTCGATGTGGTCGAGCGCGTGGTTGAACTGGCCGAACGCAAAGACATCAGTCCGGCCCAGCTTGCCCTGGCCTGGGTGCTGCACAAACCCGGCGTGACCGCCCCCATCGTCGGCGCCACCAAGATGAACCACCTCGAAGAAGCCGTGGCCGCGCTGGACATCGCCCTGGATGCCGAAGATCTGGCCTACCTGGAAGAGCCCTACCGTCCACACCCGATTCTCGAACACCAATAAACACAAATCGCCTTCTTAACAGGAACCACCGGCCACATCCGCCGCGTGGTTCCTGTTTATTCCCGTCAGAGATTAGGCCAACATTAGGATTGCCCACTAGTACCAAACTGGTAGTGAAAGAAACTGGTTTTTATTGTATTATTGAAGCAAAAACAGAACCCACGAACACGTTAGAAGCGAGCAACCCATGCCCATCACCGAACTACCTTATGGCCTCCCTGGAAAAATTTATCGCAGCCCGATGCCATATTCCATTTTCGACATGGACAAAAGCACTTTCGCGCAGTTTCGCGAAAAAGGCATCGATACTGTATTGATGCTGGTCGACGACGAAGAAGCTATGCAACACTCCTCCCATAACCTACGCGGCCTATACGCTGGCGCCGGGATAGAAGTGATCCAGTTCCCCATCGATGACCACGACATTCCACCAGAAGAAGCCAAAGCTGGCATGCAGAAAGTATTGGAAGAAGCCCTTGCCAGAGTAATGGCTGGCCATAACCTGGCGATCCATTGCTATGCCGGGATCGGGCGGACGGGCATGTTTGCCGCGCTGTTGGCGCAAATGGCGCTGGATTGCCCCCCGGAAGATTCGGTTGCCTGGGTACGCGAATACGTCAATGGAGCTGTTGAAACTCGCGAACAACACGAATACGTATTGAATTTCTACAATCACCACAAATGAATTGGCTGTTACGCCTGGCGCGTTCGCTTCCAGCAGGGTGGTTCATCGGCTGGGTTTTCGCACACATGAGCTTTGCCATTCCCACAAAACGTTTACGCGAAACCAATACCCTGGTTGCTTTCCCCCACCCCAGCCCGACATATCCCGTGCACATTTTGCTGGTCCCCAAAAAAGCCGTCAAAAGCCTGACCGACCTGGATAACACGGACGGGGCATTTTTGGCAGATTTATTTCAAACGGTGCAAAGCCTGGTGGGGGAAATGGACCTGGAAAGCACCGGATACCGCCTGATCGCCAACGGGGGCAAATACCAGGATGTGGAACAGCTGCATTTCCACCTGGTTTCCGGTGATCCTCTGAACTGATCTCCTAAAAAAATTACACATCCTCAATCAAGTTGGCAATTTCTTCGGCATGTTCGATCTCATGGTGCACCATAATGCCAACGATCTGGGCAGGCGTGCCGGTTTGCCCCCAGGGGAACAGCATCGGCTCAGATAGTTTCTCATCCGGCAATTCAAGGATAGCCTGCTTGAACTGCTCACGGGCTAAAATCCATTCTTTGACAATTTGATCGTAATTCAAGGACTCGCGTGTGGAAACCGATTGCACGTTGTAATGGTCGATACCACGCGCCGCTGGCGTCCCGGCTTCTTCGCCTTTGGCATGGGCACGCAGCGCCAGTTCGCTGACTTCATCCCAACCGATGATATGCGCCAGGATCTCCTTGAACGTCCAGGGTGGATAAATTTCCCGGTTTAGTTCAATCTTATCCAGAATTTTTTGCATGGTCGCATGCGCCTGATCGAGTTGCGCGATGAGCATTTGTTTTTCGTCCATCAACTCCACCTTGAATAGTAAGATTTGATACCCATATTATACAGAAAATACCGGGGAAAAAGCAAAACGGCCTCTCGCGGTGCGCGAGAGGCCATATAAATTCTCGTTAATTAAACCTGGAACTTACCATCCTTATAGAATAATTCACCATCAACGCGAATCTCGCTGTCTTCGCGCACATCGCAGATGAAATCCCAGTGGATGGCGGACTTGTTCACGCTGCCAGTCTCGGGGTAACCTGCGCCGACTGCCATGTGGAAGGAGCCGCCAATCTTCTCATCATAAAGGATGCTCTTGGTGAAGCGGTCGATGCCGTAGTTGGTGCCAATAGCGAATTCACCCAGATAACGTGCGCCTTCGTCGGAATCGAGCTGGCTGAGCAAGAAAGCTACGTTCTTCTCGGCCGTTGCATTGACCACCTTGCCATCTTTGAATTCGAGGTGCACACCTTCCACCTCACGCCCGCTGGTGATCGCCGGGTAGGTGAACTTTACCCAGCCATTGACCGAATCTTCCACTGGGCCGGTGAAAATTTCGCCGGAGGGCATGTTATGGGTGCCATCCGAATTAATGAAAGTGCGCCCTTCGATAGAAAGCGACAGGTCAGCGTTGGGGCTTTTCACTGTTACAGCTTTCTTGCCCACCAGCCAATCGACCAGACGCTGCTGCTCATCGTGGACCTTCTGCCACTCCGCCACCGGGTCATCCTGATCGGTGAAGGTCGCCTTGTAAACGAAGTCTTCATAATCGCGCAAGCTCATGTCGGCTTCCTGGGCATAGGCCGGGCAGGGGTAATTGGTCAACGTCCAGCGGAACGAACCTTCGGCGGAGCGCCGCATATAGGTTTCCATCAGGCCGCTGCGCGCCACTCCACGGACTTGCTGCTTCTTGGGATCGATGGCATTGAGGGCGCGCGTATTCCCGGAAGCTCGCAAACTGATCAGCACGTCGGCTTCTTCGAAGACCAATTTCTCGACCGGCGAGATCCATTTTAGCTGCTCTTCGCTCGAATACAAGTAGCCGGTCTCGGCCAGGCCATCACTACCGATCATGGTGGTCGGGTTGCCGCCTGCCTTGAGCACACACCCCAATACTTCATTGATCAGCGGCTCGGCGACGATATCCCCGGTCACCAGCACCCAATCTCCGGGTTGGACTTTCACGGAATAGTTCACGAGCACATCGGCCAGTTTGGATAAACGCGGGTCGGTCATATTTTTATCTCCTCACATTTTCTTGAAAATAGATGCAGGAACCGGCCGTTTGTTTCCAGGTAATTTACAGTAACTGTAAACGGTCAGTTCCTCTAGATTGTAACATTTCCATCTATTTTATTATTCTTTTTCGGGCTTCGCGGTTCAAAAAGGAGCGGGGGGCAGGGTGGCGGGGTGCAAGGGGAAAATACAGGTGTGCACAATTCACGTGATTCGATTTACGATTCTCGAATCATCTATCTTGATTCACGCTGCTTGCTCCACAATGGCTTTATAATTAGTCATAGAATGAACACCATCTTACACGAACATACCTTCCCCAACAGGCAGCGCCTGCAATTGGTGCAGGGTGACATCACCCAAGAACAGGTCGACGCCATCGTCAATGCCGCCAATGCCCAACTGGCACATGGCGGCGGCGTGGCTGCCATCATCGCCCGCAAGGGCGGCCCGGTAATCAACCAGGAAAGCCGCGCTTGGATGCAGGAACACGGCCTTGTCTCGCACGCCGAACCCGCTTACACAAACGCCGGGGACTTACCCTGCAAATATGTAATCCATGCTGTGGGGCCGGTGTGGGGTTCGGGCGATGAAGACGCCAAGCTGGCCGCGGCGGTGAATGGTTCGTTGACCGTAGCGACGCAATTGGGATTACATTCGATTGCTTTCCCGGCCATCTCGACCGGCATCTTTGGCTTTCCTAAAGCGCGTGGCGCGAGTGTGATCTTTGCCTCGATCGGCGCTTACTTTACAAAAAATCCCGCTTCCGAAATCACTCAAGTGCGCCTGACACTCTTCGACCAACCCACCACAGACTCATTTACCAGGGTCTGGAAAGACACCTTCGAGGCAGCATGATAACCTCTACGCAGAACCCCAAGATCAAGGAAATCCGCGGCTTGCAAGCGCGTAGCAAGACCCGCCGCGCGGCCGGCGCTTTTGTGGTCGAAGGTGTGCGCCTGGCCGAAGAAGCCCTGCAAGCCGGTTGGCAGCCCCAACTGGTGATCTACACCGAGGATTTGAACGAACGCGGCCTGGCGTTGGTAGAAGCTTGGCAAAGCCAAAGTGTGGCGGTCGAAGCCGTGTCCGATCACGTTATGGCAGCCGCCAGCGACACCCAAACTCCGCAGGGTATCCTGCTGGTTCTGCCCATGCAGATTATGCCCACCCCGGACCAATTAGATTTCGCCTTGATCCTCGACCAGATGCGCGACCCCGGCAACCTGGGCACCTTGCTACGCACTGCGGCAGCCGCCGGGGCCGGGGCGATTTTCCTGCCGCCGGGCACCGTGGACGTCTACGCCCCCAAGGTGATACGGTCGGCAATGGGCGCCCACTTCCATCTATCCATCCAGGCCCTCACCTGGGAAGCCATCGAGGCGCAATGCAAACTATATAGTTTGCAGGTCTTCCTGGCCGCGGCCGGTAATGGCACACCCTACACTCAGGCCGATTTCAGCCAGCCGCTGGCTCTGCTGATCGGCGGCGAGGCACACGGCGCCGGCCAACACGCCCACCATTTGGCAACCACCGCAGTGCACATTCCGATGCCCGGCACAGCCGAATCCTTGAACGCGGCCGTAGCCGCAGCCATCCTGACTTTCGAGGTCGTCCGCCAGCGCACCCAATAACAAATCCCATTACACAAGGTGGAACAAAATCATGCTAAAAATCCGCTCGATCACCTATTTCTTGAATCCTGAATGGCCGCTGAACGAAAGCACACTGGCCGCAGCCGGTAAATTCCTGGCAGCCGCTCACCCAGCCTACGAAAACACCGGGTATGAGGTGCAGACCGCCCGCCTGGCAACAATCCCCTTCCCGCAAATTTGCCCCACGGCTGAAACCGTTGAAATGGCACAGGCATTTGAAGCTGCCGCCGCGCAGCAGGGTTATACTTACGTGGCGCTCGGCCCGGCGCTGCCCGAATTACCCGAAAGCTACACCGTAATCCCGGATGTGCTGGCCGCCACCGAGAACACCTTCTTCTCCGCAGTCATGGCGACCAAGGAAAACGGCATTTCCCTACCGGCGGTGCGCGCCTGCGCCGACGTGATTCAGCGCGCCGCCCCCCTAGACCCGAATGGCTTCGCCAACCTGTACTTCACTGCCCTGGCAAACGTCCCGGCCGGATCGCCCTTCTTTCCGGCGTCCTACCACCACGGCGAACAACCGGTCTTTGCGATCGCCACCGAAGCCGCCGGACTGGCCGTGGCCGCCTTCCGCGGCGCAAGCAGCTTAAACGACGGTGTGGCGCGCCTGGTAGCGACTATCGAGGAACACGGCGCACGACTGGCCGCGGTCGGAGAGCAATTGGAACAAGCGACCGGCGTGCCCTTCAACGGTATCGACATCTCGCTGGCCCCCTTCCCGGCAGAAGACAGCTCGTTGGGCACGGCGCTGGAATGCCTGGGCATACCGCGCGCCGGGCTGCACGGCTCATTGGCCGCGGCGGCGATCCTGGCGGATGCCGTCGACAAGGCCCAGTTCAAACGTATCGGATTCAATGGCTTATTGCTGCCACCCCTGGAAGACTTCACACTGGCGAAACGCGCCGCCGAAGGCACGCTGGCCGTCACCGACCTGCTGATGTATTCAGCCGTGTGCGGCACCGGCCTGGATACCATCCCCCTGCCCGGTGACGTAAGCGCAGAACAGCTCAGTGCGCTGCTGCTCGACCTGGCCGCCCTGGCTGTGCGTCTGGACAAGCCGCTCACTGCTCGCCTGATGCCGATCCCCGGCAAGCAAGCCGGAGACATGACCAGTTTCGACTTCGCTTTCTTCGCCAACAGCCGCGTGCTGGGTTTGAAAGCCGAAGCACTAGATGGTTTCTTTGCAGGGGATGAACAAATCAAAATTGGGACACGCACACGGAAGTAAACTACTACCGGCTGAAAGCCGGTAGCTTTGAGGGTCGAATGAAATTCGACT
>JAFGRA010000344.1 GCA_016935415.1 Anaerolineales bacterium | reverse complement strand
TGCCATCTCGGTCACGTAATGCACGTGCGACACGACCACATCGCGCGGGTCGCGCAGGATGAAATAGGGGGCGACGCCGGTACGGCAGAGCGCGGCCAGTGCCTCCGGGGTGGCGTGCAGGTGGCCGTAGGCCACATCGCCGGGGCGCAGGCGCGCCAGATCGCGTTGGATGGCGGCGGCAGGCCGCGGGGTTCCGGTCGGGCCGTCGAAAGTCAGGATGGCGGGCAGGCCGCTGTCGATCGCCGGGCCGAGTGCCGCGAAGCCGGTCAGCACCTGGGTGAGCAGGTGCGTGCCGCTTTTGGGGAAGGAGTTGCCGAACAAGATCGGTGTGCCTGCCAGCGCCTTTGGCCCATAGCGCAATGCCTGGCGGGCGCGGCGCAGTTGGCGGCGGCCGAGTTTGGCGGTCAGTTTGAGATCGCTAAGGACGCTCATGACCAGTCGGCATCCTTTTCGTAGTCCAGGCGCTGCAAGAGGTCGCCGGTTTCGGCCTTGAAGGTGGCAATGTTGGCCGGAGTGAAATGTTCGCGCCAGTTGCCCGGCTGGCCTTTGCGGAAGGTGCCCGATTTGCGCGGCGCGATGCCTGCTGCCAGGGTCGCCACGGCCTCGGCACGCGAGACCTGCGGGGTGAAGCCACGCGTTTCTAGATAATCCAGGATGCGGTTGAGGGCTTGTTCGCGTTCTAGAATCAGGTCTTCGAAGCGCATGGAAAGCACGGCGGGCTGCTTCAGCCAATCGAGGTAGGCTTGATATTTGGTCAGGATCGGGGAAAGCTCGTAGTCTGGTTCGGTCACGCCGCAGATGGCGGCATCGATGCGCGCTTCCATCGAGTCGAGCACTTGGTTGTAATAGGTGTGCATGCCGTGTCCGGGGTACATATCGGCGGCGTAGAAGACGTGCGAAACGATCACGTCGCGCGGGTCGCGGGACACGAAGATGGTCGCCACGCCGGGCCGAGTGAGGGCGCTGAGAAAGGGTTCTTTGGCATGCAGGTAGCCGTAAACGATGTCGCCGGGGCGTAAGCGCTGGAGGTTGGCCAGCACGGCGGATTCCGGCAGGTTGGTGTTGTCCTCGAAGCGCGTCACCGGTGGGAAGCCCGGATCGACGAAGGGACCTAACTCGGTCAGGCCCTCAAGTACCTGCGTGATGAGGTGCGAGCCGGACTTGGGCATGGCGTTGCCGATCACCACCGGTGCCGCGGCCAATTCCTCCGCCCCCCAGCGCGCTGCAACGCGCCCCCGCCGCCAGCGCCAGCGCAGTTGCTTGAGGCTGTGTTTGAGGGAGTAATAGGCGCGCATGGTTAGGCTGTCCCTGGAGAGTGAATGAATGTGTTAGTAGTAAGTTGCATCAGACAAACAGTTATACCAGAAAAGGCTGATCGTCTACAACCCCGTTTTTAATGACTTGGATAGTGTGCGAACGTTCTGGCGATAACTTCTCCACCGGGAAGTTTTTCAACTGCACGTATCCCAGGCGGGGGTGAGCGTGCAGGTAGTCGCCGAAGGGCAGCGCGGTGCGGAAGTTCTGGTAGTACAGGAAGCGGCGAGCGTTGCGCATGAATGCTGCAGGGACTTCGATCTGCTCGGCAGCCAGGAAATCCTCGGCTTGTTGGCGGTAAGTGTCCGGGGTTTGCGGGAAGAAGACGGTGGGGTACTGCGTGAAGCGCGCCTTGCCGCCGCACAGCACCGCCGCGCCCATCAGCGTGGCTTCCAGTCCGATGGATGAGTTGTAGACCATTACGAATTTGGCCTGCTGGATCAGGGCATAGGAGCTGATGTACTCCTGCGAGTCGATGAAGATTACGTTGGGCAATTCGGCGACGCCGTTATCAGCTACCCACTGGCGCACGCTCTCGCGGCTTTGCTTCTGCGTGCCGGGGCGCATTTCATCCGGGTGGGCGCGGATCACGAACAGCGTTTCCGGGTGCCGGCGGATGATCTCCAGAATCTGGTCGAGCCAGGCGAACATGTGCGTGAAGACGGTGTTGGCGTGCACCTGGCTGGTGTCGAAAATCACGTTGGTAAAGACCGGTACGATCTGCTTGAACGCCGCCGCCTTTTCCTGGAAAGCAGCGTCCAGACCCTGCATCTCCGGCCAGAAGCGGATACCCGCCATGGTGAACTGCCCCTGGAAGCGTTTTTCCAGGTAGGCGTCCAGGGTGGCGTTCTGCTCCGGCGAAAGCTCGAAATCTGCGGGGATGTCGATCGGGTAAGCCGTCGCCTGCCCCTCGGTGAAGAAGGCCGAGAAGGGTTGGAAACTGACTTCGTGGGTAATGGCGCGGATGCCGCGTTTTTTCGCTTCCCGACGGGCCATGGCTTCCGGGTACATGATGCCGTTGAACAGCACCACGGCCTGTGGTTGGACTTCATCCAACAAGGCAGCGAACTGGTGGCCGACGTGATAGGCGGAGAAAATGTATTCGCGCAGCAGGTGACGGGTGGCTGCGTCGTCGGTCAGGTGTTGGCGGCGCAAAATCCAACGTAGGGCAGGCAGCACGATCTCGCCTAATGGTTCATCCTGGTAGCTGAAAGTATTGAGTTCATCTAACGAAAGACCGTCCAGGGCCGCGGCCAATGCTGGGTCAGCTTGATAGGTGAACCGGCGCACATTCGCCCCGGCGTATTGGCGTTTGGATTGGGCGATGCAGCGTTCACAGGGCGGCGGTTGGGTATGGTCGTCACGATCCGTGCCCAGCACACAGCGGCTCATGCCGCTTTCACACACGAAATACACCACCGGCACTTCGCCCATACGCAAACCCCACGATGCCAATAAGCTGAAAGCGGCATTCAGGCTCAGGTTGCCCAGGCGGGCGGAGGCGTTGAAGAAGACCACTGGCTGCTGCGCCGCGTCAGGCTGCTCGACAGCGGCCACGTTGCGCGCCATGCGCGTCAGGCGGAGGCGGTTTTGCGCGCCCAGCCAGGCGGTGTAAGAGCGATTTTTTAGGCGAGAGAGCATAAGCGAATTTTAAATTGCAGATTAGAAATTGCAAATAGCATATGGAACACTGATTACAAATTGGTAATCAGTTGACGAAATGAATATTTGACTAACAACTAACCGACTATCTGACCACAATGTTATATCCCAGATCATGCATCGTCAGTTCGCCGCTTTCCAACAAGCGCTCGGCGCGTCGCCAGTCGTCGGGCGAATCGATATCGACCCAGTCGCCGGGGTCGATGATCAGCGGCAAGATGCGGTCGCCGGTCATGGAGTGTTTGGTCAGGATGGTGTCGGCCCAGGCAGCGTCCACATAACCGGTTTGCCAGTAGACATCCGGCAGTGCCTGGCGCGGCATGTTGTAGGCTTCCTTGAATTCAGTCTTGATCAACGGCTGCATCAGGCCGTCCGGCTGGATCGTCCACATTTTGAAGGGATTCTGGAAGGGCACGATCACGGTGCGCACGGCGTCAGCGTCGGGGCGTTCGATCAGCCGGGCCACGGCGCTGTCGACGTGCCACAAACGCCGGAAGGGACTGGTGGGACGCAGTTGCACGACGATCTCAGGATGGTACCCTTCGTGCTCGGCCAGCCATTCTAAGGCATGCTCGAATACCGGCAGGTCGGGGGTGTTGTCCAGGGCGTGTTCTTCTGGGCGCATGAAGGGCACTTCGGCCCCGTAGCGCAACGAGACTTCGGCGATCTCGTCGTTGTCGGTGGAGACGATCACGCGGGTGACGAACTCAGAGGAGCGCCCGGCGGCGATGCTGTAGGCGATCAGCGGGTGGCCGCCCAGCGGGTGCACGTTCTTGCGCGGGATGCTCTTCGAGCCGCCGCGGGCGGGGATGATGGCGAGTACTTCTGTTTTTAGTTCCATGATTTACTACCGTAGTGTTTGGATGTAGATTGTCTTAGATACGATGGCACGAATATAAATATATCAGAATGTAAAGATCGAACAGTAATACTTTTATGTACTCTAGCTTTACATTTGATGTATTTGCATTTGTTTGTCTTTGTTCTACTCGCACCCCGCCGGCTGCGCCGACTCCTCCTCTCCCACTGGGAGAGGGGAAACATCCGCAGAAACGTAGTTTCAAGGATGTGGGGTGAGGGGAAATGTTTTTTATAGTTATGCGTTATTCGTATTTGCAGTGTTCTACCACACCGTCCAGCCGCCGTCTACGACCAGGTTGGCGCCAGTCATGTATTTGGAGGCGTCGGAGGCCAGGAAGAGCAATGCACCATTCATCTCGTCCTGCTCGGCCATGCGACCCAGCACGGCGCGTGCCGAATAGGCTTTGACGAACTCCTTGTCGTGGTCGTTGAATACGCCGCCGGGGGTGAGGGCATTGACGCGGATACCCTGCGCGCCGTAGTAAGCGGCCAGGTACTTGGTCAGGCCGAGCACACCCGCTTTGGTGACCGTGTAGGTGACCGGTTTGTATTGCGGCGGCTGGCTCTCACGCTGGTACATACGTTGGTCGGGGGCGCTGATGCCATAGATCGAGCATAAATTGACGATCACCCCGCTGCCTTGGGTTAGCATGGTCTTGATCGCTGCTTGCGAGCATAGGAACAGCCCGGTCAGGTTGACGTCCAGGGCCTGCTGCCAGGCGTCCAGCGGGTAGCTCTCGAAAGCGTTGGCGTGCTGGCCGCTGTGCTGCGGGTCGAATTTGGGGTCGAGGGCGGCGCTGTTGACCAGGATGTCCAATGCACCGTAGGCTTCCAGAGTGTCGTCGACCAGGGCCTGCACCGAGTCCGGGTTGCTGATGTCGACGCTGACTGCGCGAGTGCTAAAACCGGCGGCTTCAATCGCGGCAGCGACTTCCTGAGCCGCGGCCTGGTTCAGGTCGGCGACGACGACGTTGGCTCCGGCGGCTGCCAATGTGTGGCAGAATTGTTTGCCCAGCAGGCCCGCCCCGCCGGTCACGATGGCGCTCTTACCGGTCAGGTCGAAGAGTTGGGGGAGAGTAGGTTCTTTAGTCATAGCTTTGAAGAATCATTCTTAGGCGTAACGGTACAATTTTAGCGGTATACAAGGAAATAAGTATGGTTTTGAGAGAAGTCTCTAACTATAAATAACTGTCATCAAATTGAAATATCATTCAATCCCTCACCCGCGAAAAATTCTACAAATAGGGGCAATTGGCCCTCTCCCATTGGGAGAGGGCGGCCAGCCGTATGGCTGGCGGGTGAGGGAAAAACTCAGAGATAAACGCAACATATTGCCCGCTATTATACCCTCCCGCGAGCGGTTCCGTGTATGCAGGTTTACCTATCCGTTGTCTGCCTGTCTCCATGTTTACCTGTGTGCTTGGCCACAAAAAAACGCGCAGTTGGTTTTGCCAACTGCGCGCCTGATTTACTACTCGCGATAAACTATTCCACCGGAGCGGGAGCCAGGAAACCGCGCTGCTCCAGATACTCGATGATCTGGTGGGCGCAGTCTTCGGCCGTGTAATTGACCGTGTCCAGGCGGATTTCCGGGTTGCGAGGCGCTTCGTAGGGATCGTCGATGCCGGTGAAGCCTTTGATCTCGCCGCTGCGCGCCTTGGCATACAGACCCTTCACGTCGCGGCCTTCGCATACATTCAGCGGTGTGTCGACGAAAACTTCGACGAAGCGTTCTTCACCAATCATCTTGCGAGCCTCATTGCGGGTTGCCCGGTAGGGGCTGATCGCAGCACAGATCACCGTGCCGTTGTGGCGGGAGATTTCTCCAGCTACAAAGCCGATGCGCAAGATGTTGGTGTCGCGGTCTTCCTTGCTGAAGCCCAGGCCCTTGGAAAGGTGCGTACGCACCACGTCGCCGTCCAGGACGGTGGCCTGGCGGCCATGTTCCAGCAGCAGGGAGGTGACGATCTGGGCGATGGTCGACTTACCAGCTCCGCTCAAGCCGGTGAACCAGAGCACGAAGCCCTGCTTGCGGCGCGGCGGGTAGGTTTCGGTCAGAATGTGGGCGGTCTCCGGGCGGGTGAACCAGCCAGGCAGTGGTTTGCCATGGGCCAGGTATTCTTCACGCACGGCGGTGCCGGAAATGAAGGCCACCTTGCCGCGCCCATCGGCTTTGTCCTTCTCTACAAAGAGGTCTTCTTCTTCCAGGTAGACCAATTCTTTGAAGTACACAGGCTGCACGCCGATCTCGTCGGCGTATTTAGCGAGCATTTCCTGGGCGTCGTAAGGGCCATAGAAAGGCTTGCCGGCACCATCGTTGCCGGGACCGGCGTGGTCGCGGCCGACGATGAAGTGATTGGCGCCGTAGTTGCGGCGGATGATAGCGTGCCAGACGGCCTCACGCGGCCCGGCCATGCGCATCGCCAGCGGCAGCAAGCTGAGCACGGTGCTGCTGGGATCGAAATATTTCTCGACCAGCGTCTTGTAAACGCGCACGCGCGTGTAGTGGTCGACGTCGCCGGGGCGGGTCATGCCCACCACCGGGTGAATTAACAGTGTGCCGCCAACATCCTCAGCGGCGCGCTTGGCAAGCTCTTCGTGGATGCGGTGCATTGGGTTACGGGTCTGGAAGGCGACGACTTTCTCGTGACCCAGTTCTTCGATCAGGGCGCGCGTTTCGGCAGGCGTGCGGCGCAGTTCGACGAAATCGAAATACTTGGGCAGGTTGACGACTTTCAACTCGCCGGACAGGTTGCGATCACCCCAGCGGATCATTTCCGAGACCAGCGGGTGGCGCGGGTCGGTGGACCCGAGTGCTTTCTGGGCATACTCGGCGGGATCCCATTCGTAGACCTCTTCCAGTTTCATGATGGCGATGGTGTTGTTGTGCACATCGCGCAGCACGATCTCTTCGGCTCCAGCCGGGATGGTGTCGGCGTCGGTGGTCAGTGTGATCGGCAGCGGAAAGAGTGTGCCATCGGCCAGGCGCATGTTGTCGAGCACGCCCTGGTAGTCAGCCTGGCTCATGAAGCGATCCAGGGGCGAGAAACCACCGATTGCCAGCAGTTCCAGGTCGTGCAGAGCGCGGTCGTTGATCTGGATGTAGGGCAGCTCACGCGCTTTTTCGAGCAGCGCCTGGCGCTCTGCGCCGGTTGCTACCAGGTTTACCAGTGTGCCACCATAAGGGGGAATCACAGTCGATTTAACTTGTTCAGACATAGTACAACGTTCTCCTAATTTAGTTTTCGGATAATTTAATCAATAATTGCAACGCGCATAAAAATACCTGCTCATAAAGCAGGCACGCTTTGTATTTTGCAGCCCGTGATGATACCATAAACCTGCCGTAGTACGGTTAAAAACGCAAACGCCCAATTATAACAGGGAAAAAACGCCTCTCCATTGCAAAAAGAAAGCTGCCGCTTTGCTACGCGGCAGCTTTTTGGGCTGTAAGGAACGGCTTGTTAGTTGGTGCGCAGTTGGGCGCGATACTTCCAGTTGAGCAGGAAGAGCACACCCAGCAAGGTGAGTGGGCCGGAGATTAGCAGATAAACGCTCCATTCGAAGTGGCCCCAGGACATGATGATATAGAATGCTGCCAATCCCAGGAACAATAGCCCGCCGATCCATTCCCATTTCCAGGCCAGCAGCAAAGCGATGACCACGAGGTAAACCGGTACCAAATGGATCAGCAAGGCCAGGATCGTTTCCCAGAAACCGTATCCTTCACCGAAGACATCCAGGGAGAACAGGCTCAAGAAGATTGCAAACAAGATGCACAGAATTCTTGGCGTCCAGAACAGGGCCAGCTTCGCATTTCTATTCATCGGTACTCCTAGTGTTTAGCTCTCTGCCAGGATGGGCCGGCGCGGCGGGGTGGTGAAGCGCAGCAGCAGCGGGGCAAGGATCATGGTTTCGCAGGTCAGCCAGGTCAGGATCACGCTCAGTACGGCCCGGTTGAGGGCCAGCGGCCCAATTTGCAAGGCGGTAGGGGAAACCCAATCCATCAATTGCAGATTGGCGGCCAGGGCGATACCCATCGCGGCGGTAACGCTGAGTACCAGCGTCCACAGACGGCGGCTCATGCGCGTTTCGCGCAGATAGACCCAGATGCCCAACACGAGTGGGATCAGGGTCAGCAGTAAGTGCCAGCCCGCCCCAACGATATCTTCGTACATTCCAGCGATGAAGACGAGCGCGCCACCGTACATGGTGAAGGAAAGTAAACTCCAATCGGCTTTGACGCGTTCGTAGAACGGGCGCGTCAGTGGCAGCAGCTTCGAGAGCCAGACACACAGCAGAGTCAGGCCAAGTACCACGATCAGGAAGATTGCCAGGAAACCCGACATGCGCAGCGCCCAGGGCGCGCCGGAATCGCCAAAGAACAGCGTGCGCATCCCCAACGCGAACATGAAGACAAAGGCCACTAGTGCCAGCGGCATCCCGGCGTAGGGCAAGGCCCAGCGTGGCAATTCTACGAACAAGCCGATGATGCCCAGGGTGGCCAGGATCACAACGATTAAGCCCAGCAGCCCCAGTCCGATCACGGCCGGAATGATTTTATCCAGGGAAAAGACAGTCAGGATACCGGGGAAGCCCATCAATAAGAGGAAGGGCAGCGCGGCCAGGAGAATTTCCTGCCACGATCCCGGTTCATGCGTAAACCAGCGGTCCAAACGGTTTTGCATCTGCATGCGCCTCCTTTCGCGCACGTAGGCTGCTATGATGGCAAAGGGTAGGTCGCGTAGTTCTCGAAAGGCCACTTTTACCAATCCCAAAACTCCTGTTTGCGCGGCGCGCTCCGTCACCAGATTGAAGACGGTGCACAATTCTTCGGCATACTCCTCGCGAAAGGCGCGCGGGTATAACTTCAAAGCATGAACATACACTTGCTGGATCAGGTTTGCGGAGGCGTTCATGTACCCTCCTCAGCCAGGTGCAGCCGGGCGGTGTCGACCAGGTTTTGCAAGCGGCCGATCTCGGCGTTGAGCACGTGCAGCCCATCCTGGGTCAGGCGATAAGCCTTGCGTGGTCTTCCCGTGTTTTCCGGCTCGTCGCTGTCCACACGTGCGATCAGGCCCTGGTCTTGCAGGCGGGTGAGCGCACCGTAGAGCGTGCCGTTGCTGAGCTGCACTTTACCTTCGCTCAACGTTTCGACGTCTTTCAAGATGGCATAGCCGTGTTTTCTGGTATGCGCCAAGCTGAGCATGATGAAGAAGGTTGGCTCACGCAGGGGGAGTAAATCTTGGGAGTCTATAGCTGCCTCCTATTAAGGTTGATTGTTCCGGTTTTCGACATGTCGGTTACCGTCATAAGTGTAGCAAGAAACCAATCGTCTGTCAAGGAGGGAAACCCGGCTTCCGCGTTGATTGGCTTAATTCCTTCTTTGCATATTGATGACGAAATCGGTGCCTTTGCCCTGCTTGAACGCCAGGTAAATCCACAGAAACCCTACCGACTCCAAATGGCGCGCCATCCACAGTGGGCCACAGTCCACCGGTGCCAGGCCGGTGTCCTTGCCCAATTGGCGCGCATGGGCCTTTGCTGTCTCATCGTCGCCGCAAAAAAACATGCTGGCCGATTTGCCGCCAAAGACAGGGTTGTCCAGGTTGACGAAATAAATGGTGTTGAAGGCCTTGACCACGTTGGCCCCTTCAGCCCATTCAGCAATCTGCTCGGCGGCCGAGGTGCCAATTTCCGTGTCCGGCCCGGCCATTTCCGGCAGCAGCGGGTTGGTGATATCGATCAGCGTTTTCCCCTCCAGCGAGCCGAGCGCCCTGACCGTCTCTTCGGCTGCATGCCAGGGAACCGCCAATACGATAGCTTCGCCAAATTCTGCTGCCGCAGCCATCGAGCCGCCAGTAGCTTTGCCACCAAATTGCTTCGCCAACTCGACCGCCTTCTCGGGTGTGCGCGAGCCAAACATGACCTGATGCCCTTTTTCTACCCAGTGTTGGGCCAGGTGGCTGCCCATTTTTCCTGTGCCGATAATCCCGATCTTCATTATTTTCGCCTCTTTCTTGAGGAACTGACCACAAACGGTCAGTTACCAGATAATTCGAAAAACTACACTCCTCTATTAGATTATATGACATTTGTCCCTTGAAATCGAAGGGTTAAAGATAGAAGATTAAGGTGCCGATTAGAAATATTGTAAATACCAGGGACCCTGAATGCTCGAAAAGTCATCCCGACGGGATTGACCGGCTTTATATTCGTTTTGCTCAGTATGCTCACTTCATGGATCCTCGAACTATTCTCTACACTCTTGAACTTTCGCGCCAAGGACTTAGTGAAGACTATGTATCATATTCTGGATCCTGAAGTGCAAACATCCGATGTGCTCATGAAGGTAAAAAAAGAGTGGGGATTGGTTGTTGGCAATGACCCTAGCTTGGATGACATCAGTGCTGATATCGTCAAGGCGATCTATAAGCATCCGCAAGTTATGAATCTGGTCAATCTCGCCATGAAGTTGAAATTACCCAGTTTTATTGCGCCAGAAGATTACAGCCTGACGATCTTGGACGTATTGACCAAAGCGGGGAAGCCGCAACAGAAGGGGGATGATGAATTGGGGACGGACTTCCAGGAATTTATTGAGAAAATAAAGAGCGAAAAATTAAAAAATTACTTATTGGCATTTTGCAAAGAAGCCGAATTGACTGCAAAGAAAGGAAGCGCAAAGATAACCGATTTCCGGATGGCTTTGGAAATAAATTTAACAACGTGATGGAACATGCCGAATTGTGGTACAAACGCAAGGCTTACTTTCTATCTTTTGCGATTGGATTGCTATTGGCTATCGGCTTGAATATCGATACGATTGGGATTACGCGTACGCTTTGGGAGAATCCAACGCTGCGTGAGCAGGTCGCCTTGACCGCGGAATATTACGTGCAACAGGACGATGCGGATCAGCAGGCCAAAGCTCAGGAAGAGTATAAGAAATTGGATGCAATTGGTTTCCCAGTCGGCTGGTCTTTTGAAAATGTGGATAATGAACCCGAAGCGCCTTATAACATGCAAGATTTTCGATCGAGGCGGTGGGGTGGGTTTCGAAGGTCACCGGAATGGCTGTCGCGCAAGGTTCTCCGTTTTGGTATGATCTGCTAAACAAGCTTGTCAACCTGCGCGTGACTGCGCAGCCAGACGAGGATGAAAAGACTGCGGATCGGGGTTAAATAGGTTATTTTGGGTAATTAAACCTAAACCTTACAATTTTGTAAGGTGAAAATATGAAAACAGGTGCAATTTGCGCCTGTTTTGTAATTAAAGGTAGTTTTTGGTCTAATTTTTGCGAAAAATGGGAGGATTTACAAAGAGTTTGCAAAGAGTCATTTTGTACTATTTTGAACACAAGCAAACAGAAGCTCTGTAGGCACAGCATATATTTCAATAAACGGAGTTCAACCAAGTTTCAAAAATATAACCAACAGCATCTCGTTCTCAATCCAGCGTCAGTATACTTAGAGATTCACGAGTTGGTTTCGTTAGGAACTTTTTTGAGGAGGTCAAAAGATGTTCAGGGGTCTAAATCGAAAACCAGTAAAATATACAGGCGTTCTCATTGCGCTGGTCGGTTTATTATTATCGGCGTGTGCCGCCGAAGAACCGGTGCATTATTCGGTGCAAAGTCTGGATAATGCCTACCAAAAAGGGAACTTCCAACAAGTGATCGAAGAAGCTGATTACCTGGTGAACATGGGGCCGAGCAGCACTCAATATGCAGAAGCACGCCTCTATCGCGGCCTGGCCGAACTATGTAAGGAAGGTAATACCGAATTGGCGAAAGCGAACCTGGCTGTGGCCGAAGACCTGTCGACCAGTTTAGGAACGATCAACCAGGAATACGAACTTACCCTGTTATATCGTGGTCAAATGGTCGTGAACCTGCATTTTGGTGATATGACGGCTGCCGAGCGTTATTACAAACAGGCGCTCCAGCTTTCTCCCGACATGCAAGAAGTCATCATACAGGAATATGTCAGTGGCTATTTGAGCAACGTGGTGCAGACCGCGTCGCGTTGAAGAACATACGTTAGCGATTTATTACTATAATTTGTACTGGTAAAATACCGCTGTGAGAATTCACAGCGGTATTTTTTATATGGAGTGTGCTGCAATAATGAAACCTGTTTTCATTCACGATAAAACTGAATTGGAAAAGTTCTTGCTCGAACGTCGGACGGTTAATTACTATGCGCTCGGCGACCTGGATGATTTCTTTTGGCCGTATACCACCTGGTTTGCTTTGAAAGACCAGGCTGAAATCCGGGCATTGGTATTGCTCTATACTGGTGGGGAGACGCCCACCGTATTGGTCTTTGGGGAGGATAACCAGACTGAAATGCTGGCGTTGGTTGAGAGCATCCGCACACTGTTGCCCCAGCGCTTCTACTCACATTTCAGCCCCGGCCTGGATGCGCCTTTGCGCCCTTACTATACTTTTACCCCCGGCGGAAAGCACTATAAGATGGTGCTGACGCACCCTGAATATCTCGATGAATTTGATGTGCGCGAAGTTGAAACCCTGACCCTCGACAGCCTACAAGAACTGCTTGATTTCTACACGGTCAGTTATCCAGGCAACTGGTTCGACCCGCGCATGTTGGAAACCGGCCAGTATTTTGGGATGCGCAATGGGGATGGGCAGATCGTGTCTGTGGCCGGAATCCACGTGTATTCCCCGAAATATAAGATTGCTGCCTTGGGCAACATTACTACGCTGCCCAACCAGCGCGGAGAAGGCCTGGGCACCAAGACAGTCGCGCGTTTGTGCCAGGCGCTGTTGGAAACGGTCGATGTGATCGGTTTGAACGTAAAAGCCGACAACGTCGCAGCTATCCACATTTATCAAAAGTTGGGTTTTGAAATCGTGGCTCCGTATTATGAATATACGGCGGACAGCATTTAGTAGAAAAGTGGATTTAAGGGAAGGTCTTTACTGGCACTGAGGTATCGCAGTTGAAGCCGCGCCCGGCTTCACACAGGTACTGGCGTGATTCTTCCGGTAAATAAGGGAACAGTAATTCTTGCAGACCTTGAAAGGGTTTCACCAGGTCAGTTTCATTGAGGTGGATGTTCACGGGCACTTCCAGGCGTACAGGGACGGTTTTGTCGACTGGGACGACGATCTCCAGGGAGATTGGTAATTCTGTCCCGGCAGGTAGGATGATGTCGGTTGGGGCGTCTTGGATGTTCAGTCCCCCGGTTCTCAAGTCGATGTTGGCCCCCCGAATCAGGGTCGGCTCGGTCAGGGTGACGGTAGTGTTGGTCTTTAGGTCCAGGTCGAACTGTACCGAGATGGTGTCTTCCACGATCACGGTGGTTACGATGTCGGCATCTTCCATCAGCATGAAGTTGAAGTAAGCCTCAGAAAGCATTTTGTTGGCAAGGTCTAAGCCCTCTTTTTGCAGTTGTTGCATTTCCCGGATCTGGGCGATTAGCAAAATCACAATGGCGAGCAGAACAGCGTTCAGGATCAGGGAGGCCACCGATCCGGCCCACCAGAAGGCCTGGCTGGTTTTCCCCTGATAGATGACCCGCGGCGTGCGATAGCGTCCCAAGAGGAGCGGTTCTTGCTGGGCAGGGGTTGGTTCCTGGTCGGAGAGGTTATCTTCTGGTCTTATGTCCATCGCAGCATCCTTTTTGCGCAATGTGCAGATTTATATCGTATCCAATATAGCACAGGGGGATGATTTTGGGAAAGCTTACGTCGGAATGAAAATTCTGTGATTAAAAAAAGCTGGGCGGCCAATTGTGATCCGGCCGCCCAGCTTTGCTTGTTTTGTTGGAGCTTATTTCATCAGGTAGGTGTGGATGCTTTCAGCAGCGCGGCGTCCGGCAGCCTGGGCGGTAACTACCAGGTCTGGACCGGTGACAGCGTCTCCACCGGCAAACACGCCGGGGCGTGAGGTCGATCCGGTGGTTGGATCGGCGGTGATCAGGCCCCAGTCGTGGGTTTCCAGGTTGGGGGTGGATTTGCCGATGGTCTCATCCGGCCAGTAACCCAAGGCCATGATGGCGGTGTCGGCTTCGACGAAGAAGTTCGAATCTTCCACCGGAACCGGGCGGCGACGGCCGGACTCATCCGGCTCACCCAGTTCCATGCGGATGCATTCGACCTTTTCCAGGCGGCCATCTGCACCGGCATGGAAAGCGATCGGTTGGGTCAGAAACTGGTATTGAGCGCCTTCTTCTTTCGCCAGTTGGCGGTCTTTCTTGCTGCCCGGCATCTCGTTTTCTGTGCGGCGGTATAGGCAGGTGACCGAGTCGGTATCCAGGCGTAGGGATACGCGCAGGCAGTCGGAAGCGGTGTCGCCACCGCCAATCACGACCACATTGCGGCCAATCTCCGGCATGGAACTCATCTCTTCTGCCAGGCGGTCGACGATCATACTGACGCACAGCTTTTCGGGCAGGGTCTCCAGGTCGAAGTTGGCGCGCGCCAAGAAATCGGTGGCGTTGTACACGCCGGGCAGGTCTACGCCGGGGGCTTTCAGGGGGGCGTCAACCTGGGAGCCGACACCTATAAATACCGCTTCGTAGCCTGCGGTGAACAGGTCGTCGATGGTTTTGTCTTTGCCAATGTAGGTGTTGTATTCGAACTTAACTCCGGCTTCCATCAAGTCGAGCACGCGCTCGCTGACCACGTCTTTGGGTAGTTTGAAGTTGGGGATGCCGAACAAGAGCAGCCCCCCAGGGGCGTTCTTGGATTCGAAGATTGTCACCGCGTGGCCCTTCTGCACCAGGATGTCGGCGCAGGCCAACCCGGACGGCCCGGAGCCGATGATGGCGATCTTTTTCCCGGTCGGTTCGCCCACCGGTATATGCACCTTGCCTTGCAGGCGTTGGTAATCGACCACGAATGCTTCCAGCGCGCCGGTCTGCACTGGGTCGTTACTCTTGGAATGTGAGCAAGAGCGCTGGCAGAGTTCCTCGTGCGGGCAAACCCGGCCGCAAATCGAAGGCAGCGAACTGGTTTCGCGGTACAGCTCAGCGGCTTCAAGGAAGCGGCCTTGCTCGATCAGCCAGAGTGCGGAGGGGATATCGTTGTGGACTGGACAGGCGATTGTGCAGGGGGCCGGGTCTGGGCAATGCACGCAGCGCGCAGCTTCGAGCATGGCTTCTTCGGGGGTCATGGGCAAGAGGACCGGGTCGAAATCACAAACCCTTTCGTCCGCTGATCGGTAGCGTAGACCGGCTGAAGGCACTTTTGCGCGATCTTTACGGTCGATGGAAAGCTCGCCGCTAGGATATTTCGACATAATCACATCCTTGTAGATAGACTTTGTCCAAAAAGCGATATAATTGGATCGTTTTGACAAAACTTTAAAATAAATATTTGTGAAATTTGCTGCATACTAAGTGTATTATGGAAGTAAAAAAAGGGAAGTTGAAATTGTCCTTATCTAATAAGGACAAATGTCACAATAGAATTTCGATCTTGTCGGTATGCTTTGTTTGAGAGTTTGTAATGGTTAGTGGTTGAAAGGTGTAAAAATGGAAGTTTTAGCATTTTCCGTGTACAATCGAACTGAATCTGGGTGTGAAATTCAGCGCATTCAGACCGGTCTTTTGTTCCAGACAACAAACTACTTTCCAGCTTCAATTCCCCCACAGGCCAGGACCGAGAAATATAGATAGACGAATGGAGGTCCGTTTACAATGTCAAGTCTAATCAAGAATGCACGTCCGGTTGCCGTGATTGGCGCAGGGCCAGCCGGATTGTATGCCGCCAAAGAGTTGGCGGATGCCGGATATGAAGTGGCCCTATTGAATCGAGATATCAAGCTCGGTGGTCTAGCTGAATACGGCATTTATTACGATAAGCACAAGATGAAGTCGGGACTGCGTAAACAATTCCATAGATTGATGGAAGCCGATAATATCCATTATTACGGTAATGTGAAAATCGCCGCGGATGGCGACCTTAGCTTGGATGATCTGCGTTCTATGGGATTCGCGGGCATCCTGGTCACGGTTGGCGCCCAAGGCACCAAATGGCTGGGGCTGCCCGGTGAACACTATAAAGGTGTGTATCACGCCAAAGACCTGGTTTACCATTACAACAAGCTGCCGCCTTTCAGCCAGAAAACCTATCAGATCGGTGAAAGTGTCGCCTTGATTGGGGTTGGCAACGTGATGACTGATATAGCCCATTGGACGATCCGCGATTTGAAAGTCGATAAGGTAACGGCGGTTGCCCGGCGCGGCCCGGCCGAGATCAAGTTCACCAAAAAGGAATGGCAGAACGTGGCCAAGAACCTGGATCGGGACGCTTTCGAGAAAGAGTTTGCCGAGTGTGTTCCGGTGATGGAAGCTGTTGGTCAGGATGTCGAGATGGCGAAAGATTTCATCCTGGCTCCAATTGCTAATGCTCTGGAGCCGGACTCGGATTCGTGCTTTTATTTCGATTTCTTCGCTAACCCAACCCAGATCGTTGGCAGTGAGGCGGGGAAGGTGACCGGCCTGGAAGTTGAGGAAACCAAACTGGAAGCGCGCCCAGACGGTACTACCAAACCGGTTGGCACAGGCGTTAAGCGCGTTATCCCGGCCGATACCGTTATCTTCTGTATTGGCGATCGGGTGGATGCGGACTTTGGTTTGCCATTGAATAAGTGGCAGGAATTTGCCAAGAACCCTAACCCCAAATATCCGGTTGAGGATACATCATATGAAGCCTACGATCCTGAAAACGATCAGCCGCTGCCGGGGATTTTCCTGGCGGGGTGGGCGCGTGAAGCCAGCTACGGCCTGGTAGGGATTGCCCGCAAAGACGGCACCAACGGTTCCCATGCCTTGATGCAGTACCTTGACGACACACCGGGTAGTGAGCGTGCCGAGGATGCATTTGGGAAACTGGAAGCGCAGCTTGGCAAGCTGGGAAAGCCGGTGGTCTCCAAGGCGGATTGGCTGCGCTTGAG
Organism: Anaerolineales bacterium; assembly: GCA_016935415.1. Classification (GTDB taxonomy): domain Bacteria; phylum Chloroflexota; class Anaerolineae; order Anaerolineales; family UBA11579; genus JAFGRA01. The sequence goes on along the minus strand of JAFGRA010000344.1, from coordinate 1,844 downwards.
CGCGGCCGAACAAGACAGGGCCGCAGCGTTGGGTTTGGAGGAATTTAAATTCGGGTCCAACGATGAGATGTTGGCGGCGATCAGCATGGCACCCGAAAAGCTGGGCGAGCAATAGGTCGTACGCAAATTGGATTAAAAAAGAGTCGGGCGGGATTGGTTTCCCGCCCGACTCTTTTTGTCTTTAGCATTTAATTCCCTGGTACAGGCGTCAATTCGATTGGGCCTTCGTCTTCGTCGACCGGTGTGCCTTCCGCGTTGACTTCTTCTTCAGTGTCTTCCTCGAAGTAGGCGGGATCGAGGATGCCGATGTTGGATTCCCACGGGTAGCGGGACTGCGGGTTTTCGTAGAAGTAGACCTCGACGACACGTTTGAAGATCGGGGCGGCAAATTCGGAACCGTCACCGATGTTCTCGCAGATCACGGCGATAGCGATGTCGGGTTTGTCGGAGCGCCCTTCATAGGTATAACCGATGAACCAGGCGTGTGCGTCACCAAAAGGATTCTGGGCGGTGCCGGTCTTTCCGGCCACGGAGATGGAGAAATTGGGGAAGCGCCGGTAAGCCGTGCCGCGCGGGTTATCGATTACCATGCGCATGCCTTCCTGCACTTGCGCCAGGGTTTCTTCACTGATTGGCAGCGTGCCGTTGATGATCGGCTCGAATTCCAGTTTGATCTCGCCATTGGGGTTCTCGATGCGTTCGATCAACTGCGGCTGGTAGAGTGTGCCCCCGTTGCCCAGCGCGGCGATGTAGGCTGCGGCCTGGATTGGGGTGATCAGCGTGGTGCCCTGGCCGATGCCCTGTTGGATGGCGGCGTTGGCCGAGAAATCTTCATCGGCGGGGTTGTTAATCAGCCCGGCTTCTTCCGGCAGGATACCGATGCCGGTCGGGCTGCCCAGGCCAAAGCCGCGGGCGATGTCTGCTACCAACGATTTGTAATCGGTTTCTTCGTAATTGTACAGCGACAGGCCGATCTGATAGAACCAAGGGTTGCATGAGCGCATTAACCCTTCCAACAGGTTCAAGTCACCGCTGGGTGCCAGGCCTTTTTCCAGCGTCCAGTCTTCGAATTCTGTACCTTCGAAAGTCCAGGTGTGGTCGCAGAACAACATGCTGTTGCGGGTGAATGCACCGCTCTCTAATGCTGCTGCTAATGTGATTACCTTGAATATCGAGCCGGGTGGGTATTGGCCCTGGGTGGCCCGATTCAAGAAGGGGCGGCCTGCGTCGGCAACCACGTCGCCCCAGTCGCTGACCGGGTTGTTGAAGTCCGCCGAGTTGGGGTCGAATCCTGGAGAAGAAACTATCGTCAAGACCCGGCCGGTATCGCGTTCCATGACCACAATCGCGCCGGTGAAATCTTTGATCGCTTCCTGGGATTGCAGTTGCAGGTCGCGCATCAGCGTCGTGTAGATCGAGTCGGCCGGTTGCGAATCGGTTTGTGCCAACTGGGTGACGATCTGGTTGTCGGGGCTGATCACGTACAATGCACCGCCGCGCGTCCCGGCCAGGAATTCCTCACCCCAGGCTTCGATGCCGATGCGGCCGATGGTGTCGCCCTGGGTATATCCGTTCGCTACCCATTGGTCGACCTCTTCGGCCGGGATCGGGCCGACGTAGCCCACGGTTTGCGGGCCGGCACCGCCGCCGTAGTAGAAGCGGGTGTTGTAGTATTCGTCGTAGTAAACCGCGCCGTAGGCAGTGATGAAATCTTTACGTTGGTTCCATTCACTCTGCGAGACTACGCCAATCGTAACCAGGTAGGGCGCGTCCTCGGCGGTGATCTTCTCGCGCAATGTGTTGGCGTTCTTGCCCATCAATGTGGATAGTTGGGCGACCAGGCC
>JAFGRA010000343.1 GCA_016935415.1 Anaerolineales bacterium | reverse complement strand
GCGGCGTGCAGCGACGATTCGTAGCGGCGGGCGCGCGCGTTGAACACATCCTGCTTGACCGCCGCTGTCAGCGTGGCGGTGTAGGTGTTCTTGAAGCCCAGGTAACTGTCGTTGTAAGATTCCCATGCTGTGCGGCGCACTTCGCGATCGGCGTGGCTGAGCAGTGAGCCGATGCTCGACTGCCCCACATCCATAGGGGTGCCATCGCTGGCTTTAGCGGGGCGGAAGGTCAGGTCGGCGCTGTTGAGGGCAGAGTAAACGGAATACGGCCCGCTGAAGGGGTCGCCGGTGAGGGCCAGCACTTCCTCCACCTCATCTGAGCGTACGTGCTCTTTGCGGCGCTCCAACTGGTCGAAGTAATGTGCCAGGAAGGCCAGTTTTGGCTCTTGCTGAGTCCACTGGCGCAGGCGCTCGAAGCCGATTTGCATCAGTTCGGGGTTGGCGAAAGAGACGGCCGCGGCAAAGCGCGACATCAGGCTGCGCGCTTGCCCGGCGCGGGCTGCGGCGGCTTGATTGTTGGTGTCTACGGCGTAGTCGTTGCTGGCGTAGGTGCCGATCTTGCCGATCAGTTCGGCGGTCTCTTGGAACAGGGTCACATATTCCAGCAGCACCTGCGGGCCTTCGCTCAGGCGGCCCTTGAAGGCGGCCAGGGTGGGCAGCCTCTCCAGCAGGGTCTTGCCGGCGGCTTCCCAATCGGCGTCGGTGGCGAAAATGCTGTGCAGGTCCCAGGTCTCTTCGACGGGGACTTCGTTACGGGGGGGTAGAGTGATGGATTCGGCGGTCATATCTTCTCCTGAAAAAGATATTATAACCTCAAGGGGGGAAAAACTGCGCCTCAGGTTTTCGGAAGAATCATGCGGTCTTTTTTTTTGTGAACGTGGTTGTCTACTTAGCAGCCAATACTTTTTGCCGGGCCATCTGGCTGCGATACTGGGCAGGAAAATCGTTTTGCAATCGGGCGATATGCGTGCTCAGTTGTGTGCGCAAGAAGCGGTGAGATTGCGCCAGTTCGTCTGTCGAGAAATTGACGATCATGAATTCGAAGATGGTATTGGTTTCGGAATTTTCCAACTCAACGGCCAACTGATACGCATCTTCCAGGGTGATGATCTTTTTCAGCCGTTGGGGGGATGCGCTTTCAAAGCAGTAGCGCGCTTTCTCAAAGAGGTCGCTCTCCGCGGGGGCAGCCAGCCGCTCTGCATCCACCCTGGCCCGGATGCGTCTCAGGTAAGATGCATGCCCGCGTTCCTCGTCTGCGTAATGTTTCCAAAACCGAGCAACTTCGGGGTGATCAGAAAACATCTCTGCCAGGCGCTTGTACAGGGTTTCGGCAGCCTCTTCCAGTTCGATCGCGCGTTCGAATAAGTTCTCTGCGGTTTGCGTGTTTGTGTTGTTCATTACTGGTAATTTCCTGAGTTGAATGGATTAATAACCGGCATTGATTATAACATGTGCTGCCCTGCCAGGCGACGAAACCTTGTAGCAATGATTTCAGTTGTTATCCGGCATGGTGTTGACAATGCACATCATCTCCGCGCTCATCGCGCAGATGCGCCCCAAGAAATTATACAACATCTTGTTGGTTTTTCCCTATTGCACAGAGGTTATAATTGGTTTGCCGCGCGGTAGCGACGGAAATCGTTATTACAATTCCATCTAGACCTTGTAGTAATTACTTTAGTCGTTCAACGACTTCAGCCGTCATGACAACAAGGAAAGACCATCTTATTTTTAGGGAGATTGCGATGCCTCTTGACCCCACCCTCATCCGTGAACAGTTCCCCGGCCTGCGCCAGCAGCCCGACACTATCTTCTTTGACAACCCCGGCGGCACGCAGATTGCCCAGCAATCGCTCGATCGCATGACCGCCTACCTCACCCAGCACAACGCCAACCATGAAGGCGCCTTCCGCACCAGCCAGCAGTCCGATGCGGTGCTGGAGGAAGCCCACTCCGCCATGGCGGATTTCTACAACGCCGCCCGCCCTGAGGAAATCATCTTCGGCAATAACATGACCACGCTCACGCTGCACCTCGGCCGCTCGCTGGCGCGCACCTGGAGCCACGGTGATACCATCGTCGTCACGCGTCTGGACCACGACGCCAACGCCACGCCCTGGGTGCTGGCGGCGCAGGATCGCGGCGTGCATGTGCGTTGGGTGGATTTCGATGTGGAAGACGGCACGCTTAACTTGAACGATTTCGCCGCCGCGCTGGAAAGCCGCCCGCGCCTGGTGGCAGTGGGCTACGCCTCCAACGCCCTGGGCACCATCAACCCGGTGAAACGCCTGGTGCAGATGGCGCATGAGGCTGGCGCGCTGACCTACATCGACGCCGTGCAGTATGCTGCCCACGGGCCCATCGACGTGCAGGACCTGGGCTGCGATTTCCTGGTTACATCCTCGTACAAATTTTTCGGGCCTCATTGCGGCATCCTCTACGGCCGCTACAACCTGCTGGACGACCTCTTCGCCTACAAGGTGCGCCCCGCGCCGGATACGCTGCCGGGGCGCTTCGAGACCGGCACGCAGAACCACGAGGGCCTGGCAGGTGTGCTGGGCGCGGTGGAATACTTCGAT
>JAFGRA010000342.1 GCA_016935415.1 Anaerolineales bacterium | reverse complement strand
TGCGTCCCAGGAAATGTCTTGATTTCCTCACCCCTTATGAGGTATTCTTTCAACATCCACCTGTTGCACTTCAATGTTGAATCCAAGCCTGCAATTATTTTGTCTCTTACACCTAAAAAGAATTGAGGATCATTTGTGAACTCTAATAGCAAAACATCTTCAATAAACAGATTTGAAATATCAACCTTTGCTTCGATATCATATATGATGATTTGATCATCATTTAGAAAACATGATAGTGTTTGTTCACCGATATATTTCAGGATATTTATCGATTTCCCTTTTCCGATATTTATTTCTTCGCGCGAAATTATGTCAACTTGATATTCTTGCACAAGGAGGGGACTCAATACCCATATCAGAATAAGTATTGCAGTGATGATTATGATCGTTGTTAGAATAATTATGCGGCGATTCATGTGTTTTTCACCCTTCAATTTTCGTTACTCCAAACCAGTGTGAGCTCCAATAAGTCCCTTCTGGGATTGGTTCGCCGATTTGTAAGATTGAGGACCAATTCAAATATTTCTTAACATATGCTGGATTCCAACCATTTTTCAATACTCGTATCTCAAGAACTTCAATCTGGAACACCGTTCATCCCCATTTAGCCATCACCAAATTCAGTGCTTCAGCGATCCCCCTTCAGTGTCTCAGTGATCTATTTCAATGCCTCAGTGATTCCGGCTCAGCGATCCCAGTTCAATAAGGCCTCTAAAACGCGCAGATTCTGGTCGTAATCCGTATTGTAATGGTCGGTCAATTCCAGATCGACCGCCGCCGCGCCGGTCGAAGCCACCCAATCGACCAACGAGCCGGTCATATAGCAACCCATATTGATCGCCGGGTTGGGGTAGCCGCTGGCCGCGGCCAGGTCTTCCGCCAGCCAGTCGGACTTGGGCTGGAAAGGATCGTCGGCCGGATAGAAACCGGGGGCGGAAGCGTGATAACTCACCAAAGCCACCAGTGGATGGTTGATGACAAAACCCATCAAAGCCAGCGTTTCCGGTTCGGAGGCCGGATACGGCCCGGAATTGATCGGCAGCATATCCCAGCAGCCGGAACGCGGCCAGTCCGCTTCCCAACTTACCGTCCAGTTGCGGTTGAGGTCGACGCCGTTGGCGTTCATGCGCCCTTCGGCACGGTGCATGTGTTCCAAACCGTCAGGATTGAGCACCGGCAAAATGTACAAAGTGACATCTTCCGGCACAACGCCGGGATCGTACTGCACATAGGCGATCAACTGCTCGGCCAGCCAGACGGTATTGGCCTCGTAGCCGCCGTGGATGCCTGCCACCACCATCACGGCGCGCGGCCCGGTGCCGAAGCGGTGTACTTCCAGTGGGTTACCCTTGACCGAATGACCGATTACGATCGGGCCATCGTAGAACTCGACCGGGGTGGCCGTCGGCGTTGGGCTGGGCAATGGCGTTTCGGTGGGGATCATGGTCGCCGAAGGAATCAAATCAACGGTCTCTGCCATGCCCACCGTAGCGGTGGCGCTGGGCTGTGGGGTTTGGGTCGGTAAATCTGTGGGGGTAGCCGAGGAAACTTGCGTTGAGACGCTCAACAATTCGGCCACACCGGCATCGTTCTTCGCCAGGGCAGGCTGTACGCCGCTGACCAGCGCCATGCCATCACCGAACACGAACAAACCCACCGCGCCAATCAACACCAGTAAGATCGGGATCCAGATCGCCGCCGCAATATAGATCAGGCGACGCTGCTTAGGACTCGATTTCGCCATCTTGTCTCCGTACTTCTTGGTTCGAGAACCGCAGCCAGCCCACCCATAAGAAAATCCAGGCTGCCGCGCTCAAACCAACACCAACATAGAAGGACACCGGGCGGTAAACAAAGGTAATCTGATGCTCGCCCGCCGGGACCGCCACTGCCCGAAACAGGTAATCGGCTTTGTAAAGCTCAGCTTTTTGACCGTCCAGGCGCGCTGTCCAACCAGGATACCATACATCATTCAACACCAACCAACCGTCTAAGGGGGCATTAACCTGCACTACCACCCGGTTGGCACCCGCTGAAACGATTCGCGCCTCGCCATCCGGGCAACTGGATCGTGCTAATAGCTCAAGTTCCACATCTTCCAAGACCACCTGCCCGGTATTGCTCAAGCCGGTCTGCACGAGTTGCAGCGCGTCATCTGGGTTGGCAACCGCGAACCCGCAGCTTGCAAAGCGCACACGTTGACTCTCGCGGTATGGCGTGAATGAAACACCCAATGCCGCAGGAGGATCGATTTGCTCGATCGCGCCCACGTCCATGTGCCACAACATGCGTTCCTGCATGTCCGGTGCGGCAGCTTCCAATGCATCCATCCAGGCCTGGAAGCGCCCCGGTACGACCGGGTCGTAATTGTTCACCGTGGCGATGCCTTCGTAGATATTGGTGTTCGGCACCAGGGCAGCGCGCAGGTTCAGCCAGGGTTCGTCCAGGCTGAAAGTATCAAAATCGAAGAAGCGTTCGTATTTCAAATCGTATTCATCCTGCAGCGCAAGATACAGCCGCTGCCCGGCCAACATGCCATCGATTTCTGCGGCGGTCGGGTTTTCTGCCCGATAAAGTGCCAGTTCCATGCCAGGGTTCATACCCCACCCCGCCACCAGCAAATCCAGCGCCAGGAAAACGGCCACCGCCCAGGTCCAGATTGGGTTGACTTTTTCGGCTTCTTTCGGCGGAACCAGCAGGTTGAGCACGCCCGCCCCCAGACCCCAGAACCCGGCCAACGCCAATGCGGGCACGAAGGTGGGCTTGATCTCGCCAAAGCTGAATTCGCTTTGCGTAAGCACATACCAGCCTAATCCAGCCCCAAAACTGACCGCGAACATGCCCATCGTGCCCAGCCGTGACCAATACAGCCAGCGCCCTTCCGGCCGCCGCCAGCCTTCCACACCCAACCCGGCCAGCAATGCCAGGGCGAACACCGCCCAAATCGTATAGCGCGCCGGGGCCTGGAACATGTCGAAGGTGGGTACGTGGCGGTAGAGCCAGGGGAAGACCGGTGTGTTCTTGCCCAAGGCGAACAGGAAGGAGACGGCGATCACCGCCAGCAAGAACCAGGTCAGCGCCTTCTGGTCGGAATTCTTGCCACGCCGCACGATGCCGCCCAACGCCAGCAAGATTGCCAGCATACCGATATACAGGGCGTCCTCCCAATAGGTAGCATAGCCCCAGAAATCGCCCATGCGTGGGTTGCCGAACAGGTCAGGTACGAATAAGGTCAAGAAGCGCCACGGCCAGAAAGAATAGGTCAGTGCCCATTCGACCTCGACCTCGGCGGCGCGCTGCGATTGCAGTAAATATTCGGCCGTCGGCAACAACTGTACGGCTGCCAACGCCAGGGCGAAGGCACCAACCAGCGCAAAGCCCAACCAGGCGCGCCCCCAACCTTTCCAGCCCTGCGATCGGTAGCCCCAGAAAGCCGCCCACACGCCTGCCAACAGCAGCGTGTACCAGGTCGTTTGGGCGTGCCCGGCCAGCAACTGCAAACCGACCACCACCGCTAGCTTCGCCAGCGAGTTGAAGGTAAGTTTCTGGGCGGTTGCCAATTCGTAAGTGAACAGCAATACCCACGGCAGCCAGGCCACCGCGGCATTGATGCTCAAGAATTGGGCGCGCGTGATCAGGTAAGCGGACATGCCAAACGCCAGACCGCTCACGGTTTGTGCCAGTTGGCCCCACCCCAGGCGTTTGACCAGCGTGACCATCCCCAGCCCGGCCCAGGCCAAGTGCAGCGCCACCAGCAATGCCTGTCCCCAGGCGATACCACCCACGCCGCCAATCGCCCCCAACAAGAAATACAGCCAGGTGGGCGGGTACAGCAGGGCGGTCTGGTAATTCGCCAGCAGCGGCGCGCCCATGCCCACCAACGGATTCCACAAGGGCAGTTCCCCGCCCTGGAGCGTGTGCCAGGCCTGCGTCCACCAGGGCACGAACTGGGTCAACGGCGTGCCCCAATACATAGCCTTGCCACCCAACAGCAGCGGGGCCATCAGCACAAAGGGCGTGCCGCTGATCAGGAGATACGGGAGTTGCAAGAATCGTTTCAGACGTGTTTTCATCGGTTTAAAGGAAGGTAGTGATCGTTTCCAAAGGTTTCTTGGTAATTTCGGGCACCGTGGCGTCTTCGGCCGGATAGCCCACCACCAGCAGCAGAAACGGCTTTTCGTTGCCGGGGCGGTCCAGGATCTCATTCAGGAAATTCATCGGGCTAGGGGTGTGCGTGAGCGAAACCAACCCGGCGTTATGTACGGCGGCGATCAACATGCCGGTTGCAATCCCAACCGATTCCTTGACATAATAATTCTTGACACGCTGTCCGGATTTGGTCAGGCTGTAGGATTCTGCGAAAATAGCGATCAGGTACGGGGCGGTTTCCAGGAAAGGTTTGCTCCAATCCGTGCCCAACGGAGCCAACGCCTCCAGCCATTCCTCCGGGGCACGCGTTTCGTAGAACTCGCGCTCCTCTTCCTCGGCTGCCATGCGAATCTGGCGTTTGATCACCTGGTCTGCCACAACCACAAAATGCCAGGGCTGCGTGTTGGCCCCGTTGGGGGCGGTTGCCGCGGCCCGGATACAGTCTGCGATGATCTTGCGCGGCACCGGGCGGTCGGAGAAATCGCGCACCGTGCGGCGGCGGCGCAGGTCTTCATAAAACGACCGGGCGCGCGTCTGCATCACATCCAGAGGATATTCATGATAATTGGTTAAGGGAATAAATTTCGCTTCGGTCATGCTTTCTCCAATTTACCTATAATTCATCTGCTTCCACCCCAACCCACAAGTCGAACCAGTAGGCCAGGTACTGCCATTTGCCCCAATCGGCGTACAGTGCTATCCCTTCCGCATCGGGCACCTTCTCGCCGCCGAAGTATTTTTCGCTGACGAATTGGCGGAAGACAGTATCCACGGCCAGTTCATCATAGCGTCCCAGGATCATCAGCAGGGTGGCGGCAGCGTAGTTGCCCACGCCCTTGATCGCCAGCAGTTTCTTTTTAAGTTCGGGGGTTGGGAAACTTTCATCACGCCAGTCTTCCAGGTCGACCGTACCCGCCGCAATCTGCTGCGCCAGCTCATATACATAGGGGGCACGGTAACCCATGCGCACGACTTCGGCGAATGCTTCCGGATCAACTGAGGCAATCGTTTCCGGCGTGGGGAAAGCATGCCGGTCAGGGTCGCCAGGATACGACGCGCCAAAACCGTTAACCAGGTTTTCGATCATACGCTTTGTGCCGCCCCACTGGATATTGGTGGTGCAAATCGTCTTGACCACATCTTCGAACAAAGTCGGCGAGCGCAGCAGGCGGCCTTTGCCATTGGGAATCTGCACCCAAAACCCGCCGCGCGCCCGGCAAAGTTCATAGAACTCGGACAGGTCTTCGTCCAACCGGAACATCATGCGCACGGTAGTCCTGATCTCAGCGCGTTCCTGCTTGTCAAGTTCGCCTTCGCTCTCGACCTGCACTTTGAGCCTGGGTGCAGGCACGCTGCCCTGTCCACTGATCGCCAGTTTGACCACCATCCCACTAGAAAGCTGCTCCACCCGCTGCACGATCTGGCCTCCATCATCCCAACTGTTGGGCAGCAAAACCACCCAGCCGTGTGAATAGGCGGTGCTGTAGAAATCAAATGGAGCGGGCGGTGTAAGCGTGATCTGCGTCTTGGCGACCATAGAACCATTTTAGAGCAAAAGAAAGCCCCCGGCAAGCGAGATTGCGCAGCGCCTCTGCATTCACCGCTGAAAACACAGAGGGGCGCAAAGATAAAACGAAAACGTCTTGAAAACACGAATGCCACGAATTAGACAAATATCACGATTTTTTAGTACTATTCGTGTCATTCGCTCTATTCGCGTAATTCGTGTTTAATTCTCTGTAAACCACTGCTCCAATAACCCCTACTCGACTACTGCGAAGACCACATATCCCCCCTGCTCGACCACCGGCATAAGGTACTGAGCATCATAAGCATCCCACGCCCCTACCGCACGCTCCAGCGGCCCCCAGAAAATATAATCGACGTGGTGCTCGGCAAGGAAAGCCTGGCGGCTTTCGTCCGTCACCGCGGTGCTGTAAAACATCTCCACTTTGGGTTTCAATTCAAAATAACCCAGGCTCTCCACGCTGTGCCCATAAACCACGCGCACCGGCACCCAGGCGGGCAGCACGTTGCCGGTTTCGTAGGCAGTGAGCACGACCGCGTCTTGTTCAGCCAATTCCCGGAAGGTTTGTATGGCAGCGATCTCCTGCGCCGGACGGAAGACCGGGCGGGCGGGATTCCAGGCGACCTGCAACCCACCCAACCATAAGAACAAGGTGGATGGGAACAACAGCAAGAACACCGCCAGACGCTTGAAAGAAGATTTGCCCATGATGCGGTCGGCGCTGACAACATGCTCCAGCGATTTCAAGGCCAGCAGCACCAACGCCACCCACACGCCTTCCGCCAGGCGGCGTTGCACCGGGTAAGGGATGTAGACCAGCACAGGCGTAATCAACACCCACACAATCGGCAGCCAGCCGCGTGTGGTGTGCCGCTTGAGCAAGCGGCGTGCGCCCACCACCGCAAACGGCAGCACAAGGCCATAAGCTACCAGGTAATGCAGCGGATGCGGGGAAGGCAAAATATTCTGCGCCGTCCACTCCTTCAAGAACGGGTCCAGGCTGAAATGCAGGATTGTATAAATCGCCATCGGGGCGGAGAACACCACCGCCCAAAATGCCCGCCGGAAGTAGCCCCAGCTCGTGCCCCAATCGCGCGTGCGGCCAACCAGCCGCCGCCAGTACTGCCTACCGAACAAAACCAGCAGGTAAGCAGCTACCACCATCCAGGCTACTACCACACTGAGCGGCTGCATCAGTCCCAATCCCAGCCAGCATAGTCCGGCAAGCATGCCGCGCTGGTCGAACCAGACGCCCTGTAAATCGGCCAGGGCATTGATGGGCACCGGACGCTGGCGCAGGAAGGCGACCATGCCCCACAGCAGCAGCGCCCGCCCCAGCGCAATATGCGGTAAACCAAATAAAGCCAGGAAGCCGAAGGATTCGGGCGAATAGAAATCGAGCGGCAGGCTGCCTAACCATCCGGCCCGTCCGATCAGCACCAGCAGCCAACCCAGGCCGCCGCCCAATCCCGCTAAAATCATGCCCCAACGCCGCAGGCGCACTTCGACCAGGAAGAGTGACAAGAATTCATAGGTTGCCAGAAAAGCCAGCACCCCGCCAATGTAGCGGAAAATGTGGAAAATCGCCACCATCTGCTCGTGTTGCGCGGGCGGTGCAGTCAGCTTGCCCAGCAGCACGTAGGGGTAAAGCACGATGGCGCCGCCTTGAGGCGCGTCGGTGTAGGGCGTATGGAACAGCCAGTCGCCTTTGTAGCCCGTCATCATCTTGGCGATGTACGAGTTGCCATCTTCCACACCAACCACAAACCCGGTGAAGACCCAATCCTCACCCTGACGCGCAAATCCAACCAGATAAGGCAGACTGATCACCAACATCGCTACCAATGCAAAGATCCATACCCAACGGCGTTCACCGCGGCTGACCGGGGGCAGAGCCGGACGGGTATCCGTCGCCATACTTAGACTGCTCCCTTTGCTTTGCGCAGCCGCGGCACGATCAGCAGCGCCAACAATGTAAGTATTGACGATGCCAACCCCAGGTACACACGTAACGGCCGGAAGCGGAACTCCACTGTGTGCATCCCTGCCTCCAGGTCGACACCGCGCAAGAGGTCTTCCACAAGCACAATCTCGGTTTTTTGCCCATCCACGGTCCCCCCCCAGCCTGGGTAATCGATCTCCGCCAGCACCAGGCGGCCTGGGCCGGTAGCCAGTAGTGTAATTTGATTAGGAGTCCTGGAAACGATCTCGGCCGCGGCGCTTGAACCATCTTGAGTTGATACATAGGCGCGCGGCAGCACGTAATCATTGGCATACAGCCGCGTCTCCCCAAACTGATCCAATAATTCCAGCCCATCCACATCGAGACCGTACTCGGCGGCAACATAGGCCACATTCAACTGTCCCAGTAAGCATGCATCCGGGAGATAAGCGCGGTTGGCCGTAGCCGGGTCACCCTCTTCCCCGGCAAACGGCGGCAGGGTCACGCTGTAACCAGCGCGCGGCACGCCGGTGGCAATTTCCATATACGCCGCGTAAGTTTCCAATTGCATCGGATCGACGCCATCGGCCAACTCCAGGCCGTAATACGCGGCAGTCTGCTGGGGGATGCTGTAGGAAGGTGAGTATACTCGGAAGCCATCGCCACTACTGATGACATCCGCCACCGCGGCCCCCTCCGCCAACACATCGGCTTTAGAACGAAAATCGACCAGGGAGGCATCCATCACACCCAGATCGACCACCAGCAGCACGAACGCCATCGCCAGCCAGGCGCGCGGCAGCAGCCAGTTCGAGAAGCGTGCCTCCACCCAAAATGTAACTATCAGCAAGCCCACGCCACCCCACAGGAAATTGCCCGGAAATGCACCGGTCACCAGCCATACCGCCGCGGCCAACACCAACCCGAACCCGGCCAGCCCGGCCAGCACCAGGCGCGCCCAGAAAACGGGTCGCCCTTCCGGCTGGACGCGCAGCAGGTGATCGAGCGTGTAGGCCGCCAGCACCACCAGCGCCATGCCCACCAGGAACAACGCCCGCGGCGGCACACGCAGCAGCGAAAAACCGGGCAACCGCGCTAAGAATATCAATCCGGGGATGTTCTCACCTAAAGAGTAGAGCAATGTCAGGAGAAAGGCCCACACCCAGAAGCGTGCCGAACGGCGGGTTTCGCGCCACAGCACGGCCAGCACCGCCAGACCGATCACCAACGCACCGGTGTAGAGCATGCTTTCATGGTCTCCGTTAAAAGCCGGGAAAATCAACCCCAACAACTGCGCCGGTTCCAGCGAAAAAGTGAATACGTCTTCCGGCTGTAATGCAGCGCGCGTCGAAAGCTGGATGTATTCCCACAAGGGCAGCGCCAACACTGCGCCCAGTAAGGCCGCCAGGCCAATCTGTTTAGCGGCATCCAGTAAGCGGGTCAGCCAGCCTCTTTGGCTATACGCAAGCGCCCAGGCCAGCCACAGCAGACCGGCGTAAGCCGCCCAGCGCACGTCTGCCAGGAAGATCACTGCCAACACCACACCCGGCTGGCGCAGCCTCTTCCAACGCCCCGCCGTGTGTTCGCTTTGCGCCAGCAGCAGCCACGGGGTCCACGGCACGGCATACAGCAGCGTCAGATGCCCGGCCCCGAAATGTGCAAACAGCTTGGGTAAAGCTTCGAAAGCCAATCCGCCCAACAACGCGGCGCTGTGTTCCAACCCTTGCACTCGCAGCAGGCGGTACATGCCCACCCCACCCCACAGTAAATGCAGCATCACCACCAAATTGAAACCCAGCGGCAGCGGGAAGATCAGCGCCGGCCAGCCGAAGGGATACCACAGCCCCGCCAGCGGGTTGGCAGCAAACGGGTAACCGCTCAAGATGGTCGGTGACCACAACGGGATCTGGTGATCTGCTATGATCGTTCTTGTAAGGAAAACGGCATTGGGATAATGGGAGACGGCCAGGTCGGAATAAGGTGCGCCCGAGCCAGGATACGGGAAACCTGCCACTCCCGGCAGAAAGAGCAGCAAGGGCAGCATTAGCGGCCACAATTTCATTATTTGGGGAACGCGGGCAGGGGTGGATGTGGTGCTCAATGATCTTCCTTCTTATTCGGCCGGGGCGTAGATGATAACGTCTTGCGCTTCAAATGCTGGTTGCCAATTCTCCGGCACGGCCAACTCACCCAACGCTTGTTCGCGCGGGCCATAAAACACGTAATCGATGCCTTGATCCTGCAAGAAAGCGGCCAATTGGACACTCGACTCCCCATCGGCATAAAAGCCGGTCACCAGCGCTTTCTGCGCTTCGGCGTTCACGGTTTCGAAAGTATGCCCGTAGAGCACGCGCCCATCCGTGCGCGCCGGAATATATAAACCGATCTCCGGCCCGGCCAGCACCAGGTCATCCATATTCACATGCTCGGCCAGCCACGCCAACCCATCGGCCTCGCCGCGCGTCAGGTACACATTCAGGTCATGGGTTTGGGCGGCAAAGACGCCGGTGGCAATCAAGATCAGGTTGGTGGGAATCGCCAGCACAGCCCATGCGGTCACCAGGATGCGCTGGACGCGCTCCCGTTCCCCGGCCAATTGCTTCACTCCCCAGACGGCCAGGCAGGTTACCGGCACATAGAAGGCAGTGATGAAGCGCCGCTGCAAGGCAAACGGGAAATACAACAGCAACAAACACAACACACCCCAAGACACCAGGATGCGCTGCACCCAGGTACCGCGCTTCCAGGCGTACCACACACCCGGCAGGGCAAGCAGCAACGCCGGGGAGAAAGAAATTAGCACATCCCACCACGGCGGTGAAGTGGTCAGGTTCTGGGCATTCCACCCTTTCAACACCGGATGAGTATTGGTAATGTAGACATAATACAGCAGCGGGGGCGCACCGCCCAACCCAACCCACAAAACGCGCATGAACACCGGCTTCCAGTCCGCCTTAACGGCAAATTTCCAGACCAGTACGCCGCCCCAGGCCAACAGGGCCAACGGCACGCCGAACGGCACAATAATTCCCAAAACCAATGCGACCATCACCAACTCGAACGCTCGTCGCACTGTGATCGCCCCCTCCTGCGGTGTGACCAGCCACAAGATCAGCGCCAGCCCCAGCGGGAAGTGCGGGTTGACGTATGCCGTTAAGAAAGGATACCCTTCTGCCACCCAAAAATCCGAAGTGACTCCGTCGGCGAACGGCAGCGCCAGCCAGCCCAGGCCGCCCCCCAATGCGGAGAGTATGAAGGCCGTCCACTTGAGTTTTTGTTCTCCGGCAAACACCACCGCGCAAAACCGGTGCAGCGCCAGCAGCATTAACACTGTCCCTACCAGGCGGGCGAGATGGAATGTCAACGGAAGGCCGATATGGAAAAAACGCGCCAGGTGGCCGAGCACCAGATAGTAGGTGAACATAAATGCTCCCGTCCCCGGTTCGGCAGTATAAGGCAAAGTTCCCAGCCAACTACCGCGATACCCCTGGCGCATCTTTGCCAGATAAGTATTGGCATCCACCGGGTTGAGCAGAAAACCGGCAAACTCATACCCTGCTCCCTGGATCGCATACGCATAAATATACGGCAAGCTAATCAGCAGCAATACCAGCAGGATAAATGCCCATAAGAATAGATTCTGGCGGTTCATTCGCATAAGTTTATTTTAGCAGAGAAAACTCTATCCAACCGCACCCCTTACTCTTTTCTTAGCTCTCTTGCTTGCATTATGGCGCAACCCCCTCTATAATCAAAGTATGAGCCAGCCGTTCAAACTTTTTCGCCTGCAACAGGTAGACAGCCAGTTGGACAAAGCCCGCCAACGCATCGCCGAAATCGAGGCGATCTTGAGCGATAATGCTGAACTCCAGGCGGCTCAGGACTACTTCGTTGAGATCAAAGCAGCCCGCCACAGCGACGAACGTGAGTTACGCCGGGCAGAAGAAGAAGTCCAGGCTCAACAGATCAAGATCGAGCAAAACCAGGCTGTGCTCTACAGCGGCAATGTCAAGAACCCGAAGGAACTAGAAGACTTGCAGCAGGAAAGCCAGTCCTTGAAACGCTTCCTGGCCGTGCTCGAAGACCGCCAACTAGAGCAAATGCTCATTTTCGAAGATGCCGATGCGCTTTATGAAAGTGCCAAGGCCCAACTCGAAGCAGTCGAGCAGAACGTTGCTAAAGAGAACCTCGAGCTGACCCAAGAAAAAGCAGGGCTCGAGAAAGACATTAACCGGTTGGAAGGTGAACGCCAGGCCGCCATCACAGACGTCCCGGCCGAAGATCTGGAACTATACGCCAAACTGCGCAAAACCCGCGCCGGGATCGCGGTTGCAAAGGTGAACAATAAGACCTGCTCGGCTTGCGGCGCGACCCTGTCGGAGAGGTTAGCCCAGGCGGCGCGCTCGCCCAATACCATTGCTCGCTGCGACACATGTAGTCGCATCATATACGCAGGGTAATTTATGGATCTGCGCATTGATAAAATCTCATTCTGGCTCGGATTTTTGGCTGGTGGCCTGGTCATCTACATTGCCACCCGTTTCCGGCCGCTTTTCAACGACCTGCGCGAAATCTTAAAACAGCGCGCCCAGAACTTACGCGCCGGAATCTCGGTTGGCATCGAGCAGCGCTACCGTCAAGACGTGGCCCGCATGGCGCTAGAATCTCCCATCGTTTCCTCGCTGTTCTCCTTAGATGAAATCGCTTTCCCTCCCCGCCTACAGGCCCCCCCACCTTACGTTGTTCCCGATCAAAGCCTGCCCCCTGATGATGTCTACAGCCTGACCATCCCCTACATCCCCGACTGGCCCGAACTGGCCGCGGTCTACAACGCCCCCACAATGACTCTACCGGAAGCGTTGGCGGATGGAGCCAACCTGGCAATCTTCGGTATCCCCGGCAGCGGGAAAACTTTTGCCTTGAATTACCTCGCCGCCCAGCTTGCCCGCCGCAATCCCGAAATGGGCAATCTGGTGGCGTATATTCCCGTGTTGGTGCATGCCGCCGACCTCGACCTGCCCGGCGACCCTGAGAACTTAACCAACACACTCTACACCGCACTTTACGAAAGAGTTTCCACCCTGGTGGAAGCCCAATTACCCAAATTCCTGGAAACCATCCTCACCCAGGAAATGGCCTTCCTGATTGTCGATGGTCTGGACGAACTTGCGCCGGAAGCGCAAAACCAGGTTGTCGCCTATCTCAAAGCCTTGCAGCAAGCCTATCCTGGCAACCGGCTGGTGATCGCCGCATCCGAAAGCAACCTGCCCGGCATCCAACTGCTCGACCTGTTTCCAATTGCAATGGCGAGTTGGGACCGTACCAAGGCGCGCACCTTCATTGAAAAATGGAAAGGCTTGTGGGAAGAGCATGTCGTCCGCGAAGGTTGGGCGAAACAACTACCGCCCAAGGTCGAAAGCTGGATCATCAACGGCTGGTTGTTCCATGAAACCACCATGGTCTCCCCACTCGACCTGACCCTGAAAGTGTGGGCAGCCTATGCCGGTGATGCGCTTGGCCCCACCCCGGCCGACGCCATCGACGCCTACATTCACCGCATGACGGTGGACGTCGACAATGCCCGCCCGGCCATGGAACGCCTCGCCGCCCAGATCGTGCTTACCCAAGAAGCCGTGTTACCTCGTAACCAGGCCGGTGAGTTCGTCGCCCAATTTGAAGACCCCGACGCCTCCTCCGAAGTGGACATTATGGAGGAAGGCGAGAAAGCCGTTTCCTCTCGTGCCGTCAAGCGCATGCTGCCCGAAATGGTCAAAAACAATGTATTGGTCAACCGCGCCAACTCGAAGGTCAGCTTTGGCAACCCGGTTGTGCTGGGTTACCTGGCTGCTTGCGGCATCGCCAAGATCGGCGGCGGGCTCGAACTGCTGAAACAACCCGACTGGACGGGCAAGCGCCTTGCCCTGGAATATCTGGCGACCAAGGTCGACGTCAGCGCGATGGTTAATTCCCTACTCGGCAAGCAGCGCGATGATGTGCTCCAAAAAGCGCTGCTCTCCACCGGACGCTGGACGCGCAGCGCCCCCAAGAAAGCCACCTGGCGGGCCAACGTGATGCGCTCCCTGGCGGGTGTGATCAACAACCAGCGCTTGCCGTTAGCGGTGCGCGGCCGGGCCTTGGCTGCCCTGGCAAGCTCTACCGATCCGATCGTGCATTCCCTCTTCCAGCAATTACTGAAATCCGAACACGCTGAAGTGCGCCAGCTTGGCGCACTCGGCGCTGGAGCCGTGCAGGATGAGAAGACCCTGCACGTGCTAGAGCAAATGCTCCATGATCCGGCCCCCAGCGTCAACCGGGCGGCCTGCCTGGCATTGGTCGCCATGGACACCAAACAATCCGTCCAGAAGGCTTCCGAAGCCCTGGTACACGGCAATGAGGATGTGCAGCGCGCCGCCGCCGAAGCATTAGCGCACAACCCCATTGACGGCCACCCCCTGTTACGAGAAGGCGCACGCGCTGAAGAAGACCTGCTTGTTCGCCGGGCGGTGGTCTACGGGTTAGCGCAGGTCAAAGAGGATTGGGCCATCGATCTGCTGCGTGAAATCCAGGTCGAAGACAGTCAATGGGTGGTGCGCAGCGCGGCCGGGGAAGCCATCGACCAACTCGTCGGCCTGAACCCCAACGCTCCCAAGGATTTACCGCCATTAGCCGATACGCCCTGGCTGATCGCTTTCGCCGCCGAACGCGGCATGGGCGTCGCTCCTGGGCAGGGAGCGTGGGATATGCTCAAGACCGCCCTCAAGGAAGGCACCCCCGACCAGCAATTGGCAGCTATGTACCATTACCGTCTGGCCCCGGACGAAGCCAAGGGCGTAATCCCCGACCTTTACAAATTGATGTACGGCAACGACATTGAACTGCGTGAAGCCGCCACCAATACCTTGTGGCATGTCCAGGCCGCCGGGATCGAACTCCCCCCGCCGGGTGTCTTCGGGATCGCGTAAACCGGCTCAACGAAGATAACAAACCAGGTGCAAAACGATCTTGCACCTGGTTGTTTGTTTAAGCATCGTAGGGACAGGTTTCTAAACAACCGAAGATCGTTCCTATCCCTACACAAGATTTGGGGCAATATGGGGCAAACCAAGTCACCCAGAACACATGCAATCTGCCCCATCATTAATACGAAAAACCGGAGCATTCGATTCCAAATAGGTCTCCGGTTTTTTGATTGGTATATTTAATTAAAGTTGCTGTTTATACCAGATTAGCGAGGATCTTTTTGTGCACTTCTTCGCTGTCCACATCGACGATCGAAACCAGCTTGTCGCGCCCGTTCATCCCGGCCACGATCTCGATCTTGGATTTGGGCACGCCCAGCACTTCCGCCAGGAATTCGACCAAAGCCTCATTGGCCTTGCCTTCTACCGGCGGGGCTGTCAGGCGCACTTTGATCGTCTGGTCGCTGAGCACTTCGACGATCTCGTTCTTGCTGGCCCGGGGGGTCACCCGAATTGCCAGGGCAGCGCCGCGTTTACCGTTGGACATTTTGAATTTTTTCGTGGGCATCGATTCACCTCACTCTAATGAGCAGCTTTAATTAATGAGATTTACAAGTACATTTCCGATCAACTGCACGAGCAATAAAAACACGATCGGGCTGAAATCAATCCCGCCTACAGGCGGCACCAATTGGCGAATGGGCGCCAACATGGGTTCGACAATACGGTCGACCGCCTGCCGGACGGGATGGAATGGATCCATGAAATAGGAAAGTACTACATGAACAATGATAAGAATAGTAAGCAACTGCATTACTATAGCAATCAAACTACTGATAAACATTGCGGATTACAATCCCAAATTTTTTCTTTTCTCACCATAAGCCAGGATGGTGAGTGGTTTTCTAAGTGTGTAATACAAACGATGATTATCGTAAAACAGCTTCAAATCTTCTTAAATACTTTGACATTGTACCCTAAAATTATACGGCAAGAACACGTTTCCAGCTTACATTATAGATAGCCATTTCGCATAAATGAATTTCATGGTAATTTCATGCCATTCACGTTTAGGAATCTGCTCCTGCCCCATCATTCAGTTACCAGATCTGCCCAGGTGTCTACAAGTTGTTATCAAAACACCGAGTTCCGTTGAGAAACTCGGTGTTCGGTTTTTGTTCTCTCTAGGTCTCGGCGGTTATGTCAGCGCGATCAACGCCCCAAAACGCCCGGTCTTGCCATCCTCGGCGCGGTGCGAATACCAATCATCCAGGTTACTGGCCGTACAAATCCCGGCCACCGCGATCTTCTCCACTCCGGCCTGTTCCAAAACCAGCCGGTTGGCTGCCCACAGGTCGAAATGCGTCGAGCCGTTGAATCTGGGCAGGAGTGTGGCGGCATCCGCACCGAATGCTGCCTGCACCTGTGCCACGACTTCCGCCCCTACCTCATATTTCTCCGGGCTGATCGAGGGGCCAATTGCGGCTTTGATGTCAGCCGGGTTGCTGCCATAACGCGCTACCATCGCCTCCACTGCTGCCGCGCCCACCTGCTTGACCGTGCCCATCCAGCCGGCATGTGCTAACCCCACCACCCGGCGTGCCGGGTCGTAAAGCAAGATCGGCACACAGTCAGCGAAACGCATGAACAGGGTCACGTCGGGATTATCGGTCAGGATGATGTCGCCCTGTGGTGGGGACTGCATCTCGGCCGGGCGCGGCGCTTCGGCGAACAGCACGCCGGTATCGTGCACCAACCAGCTATCGAACACGCTGGCGTAATCGCGCCCCAGCGCCTTGAAGCTGCGCAGCTTATTTTCCAGCACGTTGTCCGGGGCATCGCCCACGGTCAGACCGGCATTCAAGGCATCCCAGGGAGCCGGGCTGACCCCGCCCCGGCGCGTAAATACGCCGTGGGTAATCTCCGTCCCGGCGAACAATTCAAAAGTGTAATATTTGATTTGATCGAACTGGTGAAAAGCCATTTAGGTTTTGGCCTGCTCGCCACCGGCATTCTTGAGCCGCTCGATTTTCGAAATCACCAACAGGCGGGCCTCATCGAAGGTCTCTTGCAGCAACGGGAACCCGAACCAGGCGGTCGTAAAGCCAAACAGGGCACCGGTGAGCGTGCGCAGCAACGGCGTGCTTTCCCGGAAGGCCAGGAAGGGCAGGTTAACGAACTGGCTGATCAATTGTGAACCACCATCCAGACCAATCGGCCCCACCCCGATCACCATCCACCAGAACCACGGCAAGGGTGGAATCCTACGCCCGGTAATGGCATACAATACCCCAAACAAGAACATCGTGCCGTAGATCGCAATGTCGCGCTCACAGTATGCTACCTTGTAACCGATAGCGCCATCCAGTTCCGCGCCGGTAAAATCACGGGCGTCGAAGATTTCCCGGTTGGTGTTGCCCGCCGTTCTGCCAGTGACTTCTTCATAGGTCAGGTACCCTTCCACGTTGGCAGCCGCCCGCGGGTAGAACGGCTGGTCGCCGAACAAGAACCAGGAACGGTAAGCCAATTGGTGGCACACCGCACCATAAGCCAGATAGATCGGGCGCGCCAGGCGCGGGTGGCCGGTCTTCATCAATACCGGTGCCAAGAAAGGAAGTCCGACGTACAGCAGCAAGAAGATATTCAACACCGCCAGATAGTGCCGACTGAGCCATAACGTGAAACGATCTGCGCCGCTTAATTGCTGGCCGCGCTTGACCCGTTTCTTATAAAACTTATCATCCTT